>JACPOV010000008.1:0-309130 GCA_016191325.1 Candidatus Dependentiae bacterium
TAGCTGGAGGATTTAATGGAACGTTTACTGCGCTTGCCGCATGCTGTAATGGTACATTCTCAGTATTGAATACGGTGACCACAAATCAACAAGGAACCTTCAGTTTAATAACAAGCGACTTTAATCAAACGTGGACAATTCTTAATAACTTGCAAGTAACGGCAACCGTCAACTTTAGTCCGGTATTTACACAGGTCGCTGCCGGATTTAACGGAACATTTAGTGCGCTTGCTGCATGCTGTAATGGAACCTTCTCAGCGTTAGCAGATATCAGATCATCGGTGAGTCTGAGTCCCGTATTCACTGCAATTGCTGGAGGATTTAACGGTACATTTAGTGCACTTGCCGCATGCTGTAATGGTACATTCTCCGTATTGAACACGGTGATTGCAAATGAATTAACGATATTAACAAATCAACAAGGTACATTCACGCAAGTTGGAGCAGGATTTAATGGCACGTTTAGCGTTCTGAACACAATAAGCAATGCTGGCACATTCAGTGCGCTTGCTGCATGTTGTAATGGAACTTTCTCAGCGTTAGCAGATATCAGATCATCGGTGAGTCTGAGTCCCGTATTCACTGCAATTGCTGGAGGATTTAACGGTACATTTAGTGCACTTGCCGCATGTTGCAATGGAACATTCTCGGTATTGAATACGGTGACGACTAACCAACAAGGTACATTCAGTGCGCTTGCTGCATGCTGCAATGGTACATTTAGTGTATTGAGCGCCGGATTTAACGGTACATTTAGCCAAGTCGCTGCTGGATTTAACGGTACGTTCAGTGTGTTAAGTACATTAAGCAGCGCTGGTACTTTCTCTGTGCTCAATCGTCTCGATCAGGATAATTGTTCACCAACCTATATTACCCAACAAACCTTCGGCCCTATTGGTGGAGCACAAACACCGCTTACTATAAATGCACCGGGTGTCTATAGATTTGCGAGTAACGTTGTTTACACTCCTGCAGGGGCTGGAACTCAAGGTATCACTATTAATTCTTCAAACGTTATGCTCGATATATCATGCTTTACGTTTTCGCAACAAGGTGGGGTAGCAGCAACCGACGCTATTAGGGTCAATAGTGGCTTTAACGATATCACTATTAAAAATGGTATGATTGCTAACTTCACAAGCCGGGGCATAACTGTACAAAGTAACGTTCAACGAATCGTAATATCGGATACTTCTATTGTTGGGTGTGGAATACGAGGAATTGAGCTTCTTGGCGGTGCCACAAAATCGAGTATTGTAAATGGCGCAATTAGAAATTGTAATATTCTGCAAGGATTAAACCAATCAACAGCAGATCGAGCACTGTATATGCAATCGTGCACCGATTTCCAAGTAACTAATTGCACTATTAATGGCAATGGCTTAAGAACTACAACTAATATACTACCACTCGATATTGATAACTGTCAGAAGATTGCATTTAGAACAATTACTATTGATGATAATACTGGAGCGAACGTCACAGGGGTTCGCCTTTTCAATGCATCCATTCAATGCTCTTTCCAGGATTGCATATTAAGAAATAACATGGCATCTGGCAATGCCCGAGGCTTCTTACTCGAGAGCAATAGTACTTCTACGGGAAATCAGTTCTTGAATTGCACGGTTCTTGCTATGAGTGGATCGGCAGCGGTGGATGGATTCTTTACGGGCACAGGTTGTAACGACAATCTCTTTATGGATTGCAAAGCACTTCAAAATACTTCTACAGGTTCTGATGCGCTATCAACAGTACGCGGGTTCAACTTTAATTCTTGCCAACGGGTCGCTGCTGCTAATTGCGTCAGCGAATCTAACGTTGCTCCATCAAGTACCAATGGCTTTGCTGCTCTGGGATTTGACTTGAATACGACGACAAGCTGTGATCTTATTAATTGTTTTGCAAGTGACAATAATGGGATAACGAGAACAAATGGTGTAGGATTTAGAATCGTTAATGGAGCTACTTCAGCAACGGGTGCATTTGGAAATACTGTTAGGGATTGTTACGCTTCAGGAAATCCAGTTGGATTCCGTCTGGATCCGGCTAGCGGAACATCGCAATTTAATGCCTTTATCAGAAACATTTCTGTCAAAAACGTTACGCAATATATTGGTTTTGCTGCTACATCTATTTCATCCGCTGCCTCAATGAATAACTTAAACGCTATAAATGCACCGTGGTCTAACTTAGGCGTAGGATAATAAATACTTCCGCTCAGTTCGATTTACTGCAAAAGGAAAATCGAACTGAGCGGAAAACAGAATAGCAAAAAACAGTCGCATATTGTTTTCGCTGAATTCGTTTCGAATTGACAACGTTAAAGAAATCGCATTAGGTTATTTGGAATTTCATAGCACATTTTCTATAAGTGCAAAATTGGAAATTAGTTTGAGGAAGCATGAATTACAAAAAATTAGCATTTCTTGTTTTGTCTATTTTTTTAATGGGACGGCTTCAAGCGGTTGAGCTTACCATTTCACAACCGGGGCTCTATCTTTTAAGTGATTTTATTGTAAGTAACCCAAGTGGCGCCGATAGTATTATCAATATTACTTCCAGCAACGTTACGTTCGATCTTGGTGGTTACGTTATTTCTCAAGGTAATTCTACGGCAGGCGTCGATGGGATTGTCATTAACTCTGGGCTGACCGATATCGTCGTTCAGAATGGTACCATACGAAATCTGACAAGCCGTGGCATTGTGGTAAATCAGAACTGTGCGCGCATTAATATAAATGCGATTAATCTCCAATCATGTGGCACTAATGGGATTGCTATGCTCGGAGCTGCAGGCAATACAATTAACGACTGCCAAATCAGTAACTGTAGGATCTTCAGCTGCCCTGCAACTATTGCGGTCGGCAACACGGCACTAACTCTTACCAGTTGCACTCGCCTCACGGTCAACGACTGTACTATCTATGGACTAGCAATAAGTAGCGGGCTGAACCCGATCATTTTTGTTTCTATGAGCAGTTGCACGCAATGTTTGATTGCCAATGTTTTAATTCAAGGAAATTCATATACTCCCTCGCTCACGATTATCTTTACCATGTTTGCAGAATCGGGGGGCACGGGTAATATTTTTAAAAATTGTGTTGCACGATTTAATACCTTTACGGGCGCGAATTTCGTTGGATTTTCTCTTTTAAGTGGGACAACAAGAGATTCATTTGAGCAATGTCAACTTATCGGTAATAGAACTACAGGAACAGGATCTTTCACTGGTTTTACACTTGCGGGCATTACCAGGACTATTTTTAATCAGCCTGTAATTATGGGAAATGTATCCGTGGGAGCTACCTGTTTTACACTTTCAGCTGGGGCTACATTAAATACGCTCAACGATGCGATAATCGCATCAAATAATGCATCAGGTGCGTTTATTGGTATTTCCCTCAACAACGCAAGCAGCAATACATTTCGGCGCTGCATTAGTTCAAATAACAGATCGACTGGCAATACATGCTCCGGACTTTCGTTTGTTACTGCCGCCAGTAATACGTGTCTCGTTACTGATTGCCTCTTAAGCAATAATAAAGGAATAAATGATGCCAATTCATTTGGAGCAAATATTGTAACGGGAGCGAATAATCTGTTTTCTCGTAATATAGGGTTTAATAATAATGCTGCTGCAAACAACTCTGCCCAATTTGGCGGCGCTGTCGGTTTTCCGGGTGGATCAGTTACTATGCCGACTGTTATTTCAACGCAAAATATTAATGGCGTAACGCTGTATTGGACTAATCTAAGCGTAGCTACTTAATAATGTAGAATAAAAGGAATTATATATGATAAACGTAGTAGTGGTTCTCGCGATGAGTTTCTTAAATTTTTTTTTGTGCTTGAATGCTACAGAGTTAACTATCTCGCAAGCGGGAATTTATCAACTTGGCGCTCCAATCTTAACCAGTCCAACTACTGCAGATAATATTATTAATATTACTGCAAGCGACGTAGTTTTAGATTTGGGTGGCTACGTTATTTCTCAGGCGAATGGAACTGCCAATGTCGCAGGTATAGTTGTTAATCAAAACTTAAGCGATATCGTGATTCGTAATGGTACGATCAGAAGCGTGACCGGTACTGGGATTTCACTTTTAGCGACAGATTCGCGCATTCGCATTTCAAATATTCTTTTTGAGAACTGTGCCGGTGCAGGTATGGCTGCAGATGGCTCGGCTGGTACCATAACTGATCTTGAATTAACACAGTGTCGGTTTTACGGCTGCTCTTCAACCGGCACGAGCGTGATCTTATGGAATAATGTCAGTCGCTCTTCAATTGTTAACTGTATTATTGATGGAACGATCAATACAGCAGCTGCTTTTACGTGTATCAATCTTCTTACTTGTACATCATGCACAATGAACGATATTACAATTCAAAATAATACGACGCTCAATAACAGCGCTCTTTTTAGCGCCATTAATGAAAATTCTACTTTTTATAATTATTTTTCAAATGTAATTATTAGAAATAACACGAGTGGGGCTTCTGCCAATTTTAACGGATTTAATACAACTGGCACATCGTCTCTTTATTTAAATTGCTCGATAGTTGGAAACTTTGGGGGAGGTGCTAATAATGCATTTAATTTGAACTCTACAACAGGTAATCTTTATAGACAATGCCAAATAATTAATAATACGGCACAATCAGGGACATTGAGTGGATTCAGAGAAAGCTCACCTGGAAATCAAAACATTTTTACCGATTGTACCGCCAACGTCGGTTCTTCTTCAAGTACTGGCGTTTTTTTTAATCTTAACTCACTGGGATCTATTGTCGCCAGATGTACGGCTTCTAATATTTTAGTGGGCATCGGTCTATCTGTTCCTAGTACGGTGCAAAAACTTACCGTTTTTGACTGTTTGTTTTCCAAGCTTGGTACGGGAGTACAGGATGCAGTTTCAACAACGGGAGATTTATACTATCGGAATGTAGCGTTTAATAATAGTGCAGCGCAGTTTAGTGGAGTCGGTTTTAGCGCTACAACGCCAGGTGCGCCCGCCACACAAAATATTGCAGCGGTGACTCAACCGTGGACTAATTTGGCTATTGCTGCATAAAGAAAGGGGAAAAGATGCGGTACAGTAATTTTAGTATTCAATTCTTTTTACTTGCTATGCTTTTTATGCAAACAGCTAGAGGAGTTGACTTGCTTATAGATCAGTCTGGGTTTTATAAATTGGGCGATACTATTTTAAGTCTTCCTTTAGCTGCAGATAGCATAATAAATATAACAGTTGGCAATGTAGTCCTCGATCTGGGTGGGCTTACCACATCACAAGGAAACGCCACAGCTTTGGTGGATGGTGTTTCAATAAATAGCGGGTTGAGCGATGTTGTTGTTCAGAATGGAACTATAAGCAATGTTACTAGATCGGGCATTCGGGTCGGCTCATCATGTTCAAAGATTATTATACAGAATATAGAGTTTCTCAATTGTGCTACGGCAGGGGCAGACTTTCAGGGAACTGCATCAGCGGCTATTGTAGACGGCGCGATAAATAACTGTCAGTTCTACAACTGTGGCACTACTGCCGGGGGTGCACCTCTGAATTTGCTGGGCTGTTCAAATTTCTCTGTGAATAATTGCACTATTGCAAATTCATCAGCGACCATTACCTGGACGGGAGCATTGTTGAGTACTTGCTCGCAATGCACCATTCAATCGGTAATGGTTAAGGGAAATACGAGTACGAATTCCCTGACAGGCATCGGCATTAGCGGTGGCGCATCAAATAGTTTCTCAAATTGCTTCATTCAAAATAACATTGCAAGTAGCCTAACGGGCTTTAACTTAGCAGGATCTACCACGAGTACAATACTACTTAATTCATTTGTGAGCAGTAATAGTTCACTTACTGGAATATTAGTTGGGTATAACTTTAATAACGCAGCTTTTTCATATGTTGATAAATGTACAGCTAATAGCAACACCTCCGTTGGGGGGATGCAAGGATTTCTTTTTGATACCTCTGCGGTAAATAGCGTAGTAAGCAATTGCATAGTTAATGCCAACAGCACTACTTCGTTGGTTAATAGCTTTACGGGATTTGCTATGCTTGTTGGATCTTCAGGGCTTCTGCGTGATTGCAGTGCCCTTTATAATAGTTCTGCAACTCGATCGCATGGCATGGTGATAAACGCTACAGGTAATGCGTGGGTTGTGACATCGCCGTTCTTTACTCAAAATAGTGGCAGCTCTGGAGCAAATTCGTTTGGGCTACTTTATTCGGCAAGCGCGCCGCTTGGTACGCTTTTTTTGAGAACACTTGCTTTTGCTAATAATACCACCGGAAATCAGATAAGTTTTCCAGCAGCTTACAGCGGTTCGTTAACGACTATTGCAGCTGCTACTATTTTAAACTCAGTTACCGGAGTTTGGACTAATTTAGCCGTTCCAAGTTAGTTTATTTTTGGCTTCTGGTAAGTTTTTTTATTTAAAGCCGAAGATTTGAGGAGGCTTGACAATAATTGAAGATTCTCATTAGGATTGATGCGCTCGATTTTAGATTTCAATAAAGGAAGATGATGAGCAGAAAATTAATCAGCCAAGCAGAATTGAGCATAATCATTTTATTCCTGCCTTTGTATCTTAATGCTATCGAGCTAACGATTTCACAACCTGGCCTTTATCAACTGGGCAGTTCAATTGCCAGCAATCCAACTGGGGCAGATACCATTATCAATATTGCTGCCAGCAATGTTGTTCTCGATCTTGGTGGCTATATCGTTGCTCAGGCAAACGCGACAGCAAGTGTCGATGGCATAGTTGTAAACAGCAATCTTTCTAATATTACGATTCAAAACGGCACTATCCGCAATGTTACAAATCGTGGGTTAGTAGTTAATCAAAGTTGCTCAGCAATAAGTGTGAATAATTTATACTTAGAAAATTGCGCAATTAGAGGGATTTCATTTGAAGGAAACGTAGCCCCTAATCAGATTACCGATTGTCAAATCAATGACTGCCGATTTTCCAATTGTTCTAGTAATGCGTCTGCAGATTTTCTTCTGAATTTACAAAATTGTCTTCGAATAACAATAAATAATGTATTAATCTTTGGAACGATAGCAGCTGCTAATATTCTTTACACTAGTCTTTCAAATTGCACACTTTGTACATTGAATAAAGTTATTATTCAGGGAAATAGCTCACCCACATTTTTTGGGATACAAGATTCTAGCGGCACGGGCAATATATTTAACGGCTGTGTCGTGCGCGTAAATAATGCTAGTAGCACGAATTTAAATGGATTTAATATAACAAACTGCCTACAGGATCGCTTTATTAATTGCCAAGCCGTCGGCAATAGCTCATCGTTGGCTTCTGGACGTGGATTTGTAATAACCACAAATCAAAACCTATTATTTGAGAATTGCATTGCATTAGCAAATAGAGGAACTAGTACTATAGGATTTCTTGTTAATGCTGTTAACCAATCTACCTTCAATGATTGTATGGGAATGGCCAATACTGCAACTGGAACAGCTTCTGGATTTCAGCTAATCAATTCGAGTTTTAACACATTGTTGCGGTATATTGGATCTAATCAGGCATCAACTGGGAGCAGTGGCCAGGGTCTCGTGTTTAATACTACCGTGAGTAATTTTTGCATGATAAAGGATGGTCTGTTTAAAAGCAATAAGGGGACAACTGCGGCAACTTCACTGGGAGTAAGTATCGTTACTGGTGCTAATAATTTGTTTACCCGCTGCATTGGATGTAATAATAATACTGGAGCTACAGCAGCCCAATTAAGTGGGGTACCCGCCGGATCTGTAACTTCGCTTGCTGCAGTTCAGAGTTCGAATATCAATAGTGCTACAACGCCATGGATAAATCTGTCTGTATCTGCATAGAAAACGCATAGGTTAAAAAAGGACTAAAAAAGAATGAAGTCAAAAATTTTAATTGTTTTGATTTTAAGTTATTTGGGTATGCAAAAATGCTACGCGGATGATTTGATCATAGCAGCGCCGGGGATATATGTATTGGGTGATAGTATAGTAAGTCTGCCTACTGCGGCAAGTAATGTTATTAGCGTGCAATCTAGTGATGTGGTTCTTGATTTGGGTGGATATGTTGTTTCTCTGGGGAATGCTCAAGCGGGCGTTATTGGTATTAATATTAATGCAAATTTAACTGATATCGTAATACAAAATGGTACTGTTCGTAGCATGACAGGAACTGGAATTCTCATTAATTCTGGTTGTGCTCGTCTTCGTATGAATAATATTATTATGGAAAACGTAAATGGGAGCGCAGTTCTTGCCTCTGGCGCTGCAGCGTCCACAATAAATGATATTGAACTGCGCCAATCGAGGTTTTTTAATTGTGGTACAACCGGGGTTACAAATATCATAGCATTCTCAAATTGTAGCCGTTTACAAATGAGTGATTGTATCATCGCAAATACGATAAATACAACAGGGACTCTGAATGCGATTTTAGTTAATCAATCCACTATGTGCGACTTTACAAACATCACCATTCAAAATATAGCAACGCCATCTGGTGGATTTAATGGAATCGCTGAAACTACAAATAATAACAGTGCCTTTGCGGGCATTACCATTCGCAATAACATTGCAAACGGTCCCTTAACTTGTTTTTCATTAAGTAGCTCGAATAATATTTATTCTGGTTGTCTTGCAACGGGCAATGTTGCATCAGCAGGGCCATTCAGTGGCGTTTTGGTGAGCGGCGCTACTTCGCTTAATAATTTGTTTAGCAACGTCAATTTTATAAGCAATACTGCAAATCAACTGAATTCAATCAATGCGGCATTTAATATTGGAAGTGCGCAGCAAACCTTACTTGATTGCAATGCCTTGGCGCTCAACACGTCTTTGGCTGTTTCAACTACGAATCTTGGTTATTTGCTGACCGCAAATAATCAAATTATAGTGCGCTGTATTGGTTCAAATATTAGTAGTACAGCAGGAACCGCAAGCGCTGGGCAAGGATTGAACGCAAATGCGACCAATACTTCAGTCATCGTAGATTGTTTATTTAGTAAAAATACGGGTTCAACAACAGCATCTGGCAAGGCAGTCAATGTTATTAGCGGTGCCAATAATCTGTTTGCCCGCAATATTGGTTTTGTGTGCGATACTTCTGGCACAGGCCAAGCAACTCAATTTAGAAACGTTCCAGCAGGTTCAGTTATTACAACGCTTGCGTCTCCCCAAACGAGTAATCTTAATAGTACTACATTGCCGTGGAGTAACTTATCACTTGGTTCGTAATAAGAAGTTGGTAAATGAAAAAAAATCATTTTTTATTTGTATTGCTATTCTGTCTTTTTTCTTCCAGATTACTTTATTCCACTGATTTGCTCATAAATCAGCCTGGAAAATATAAGTTGGGTGATTCAATTATTAGTGTCCCCAATATTACCGGAGACACAATTATCACTATTTCCTCAAGCAATGTTCTTTTCGATTTTGGAGGGTATACGCTTTCTCAGGGAAATAGCGTGGGAAATTGCACTGGCATTATTATTAACCCAAATCTGAGCGACATTATTATTCAAAATGGTTGTCTTCAAAATATCACTGGGACCGGCATTTTGATTAATCAAGGATGTTCTAAGATAAAAATAAATAATATTGCTTTTAAAAGTATCGGCTTTGAAGGGCTTGCGCTGAAGCTTTTAAAAGTATCGGCTTTGAAGGGCTTGCGCTGAATGCCCTTAATACTAGTAAAATTGTTGATGTTGATATTGCCAATTGCCGTTTTTTGCAGTGTGCTAACGCGGCAGGTGGTGCAAATGGTGTATTACTCAATCAGGCCTCTCGCATAAATATTTCTAATACAACTGTCGCAAGCATTAATAAACCAGGATCCACAATAACTGCATTTAATATGAGTAACTGCACTCAATGCTCATTTGGCACTCTTGGTATTAACGGTAATACTGCATCAACCCTTACTCTTTTTAGCGATAATCTTGGAACAGGAAACGTTATCCAAAATACACTTGTGAGTACAAATACAGGATCAACCGTTATTTGTTATAGTTTAACCGGCTGCAGTGCAGAATCATTTATTAACTGTACGGCAAGCTCAAATCAAGCATCGGGCAGCTTATCCGGATTTCTCTTTGCCTCTACATCAACTGCAAATTATTTAGAAAAATGTTTAGTAAGCACAAATACTGGTGGGTCTATTAGCGGTTTTTCGTTTTCAGGTTCTTCATCCCAAAACGTACTCATTGATTGCTCAGTTCTTTCTAATTTTGCAAATGTGGCAAACTTGTTTGGAATCGTCGTGAATAATGCCAGTTTCGGAATTCTGCTTAGGAATAATGCATCATACAATTTTAATACCACAGCAAATGCGACAGCTGGGATTAATTTTCAAAATCCAACCATCGGAGTCAGTTGGTCGGTGATAGATGCGATAACGGAACGAAATGTCGCAGCTGGAAGCGCAGCAAATTCATTTGGAATTATAGTAGGGGCTTCAGCTAATAACCTTTTCTCAAAAAATATTGCTTTTACGAATTTTTCGACCGTTGGCAATCAGATTAATGGCGCAACATTGACAGCTGCTGTTATAACTCCCGCAGCCCCCGCTACTAGTAATATGGCATCGCCAACCGGTCCGTGGTCAAATCTCGCGATAACCCAATGAGGAGTGAGAATAGTATGTAGACTCTGGACCTTTCTCTGATAAGGAAAAAAATCAAGTGGATGGGAATAGTGTTTTCGAAATATTTATTTTTGTGCACAAAATTTTCAATGTAAAAAAGGAAAATTTGAAATGAAAAAGAGTCTTATAATTGGGTTATTGTTACTTGGTTCTTATCAAATAAAATCAGATTCCGTTTGTTCGATAATCTCTTCTCCCGGCAATTATCTCTATGCCGCTGATAATGTTGGGTTTCCAACCGATCCAAATGATGCCTTAGTGTGTGTACAAGTAAGTGACGTGGTCGTTGATCTAGGGGGCCATGCATTTACGCAAGACCCGAGTAACTTTGTGGATGGATTCTCGGGCGTTGTTATTTCTCCAAATGTAACCAATGTTATTATAAAAAATGGTTCAATTCGAAACCTTACGGGTTTTGGCATTATCATTGGTGAAGGATGCAGCAATATTCGCATTGAAAATATTGATGTTGATACATGCAATTCTGGCGGTATTCAAATGAATGGCGTCTCAATTAATACCATAAAAGATACCGTTATTGATACCTGCCTGGTTTCATCTTGTACAGGCGATGGCTTAAGTACCGCCTACGGCATCCGTGTCTCAAACGGAGATAATATTAGTATAAAAAATTGTACCGTTAAGGGTAATGATGGCGGGACAGTTAATTCCGGATTTGGTATCAGTTTGGAATCCTGCAATTCTTGTCGCATTGAAGATACAATTTCTCACGGCAATGGTGGAAATCTGCTAGGTATTGGTATCAGCATTTTCCAATGCCAGTGGACAATTATTAATAATTGCACCGTGCTTAATACGATTGCTCGAGCTTCTAGCAGTAAAGCATGCGGTTTTCTGATAAATCAATCAACTCATACCACCGTATCAAACGGGATCGTAAAACACACAAACAATTCACTTGGTGATACCTATGGGTATCAATTGATTGATGGATCGGATAATTTATGCGTGCTTTGCCAAGCACGAAATAATACTGGGGCAACATCGGCTGCCGGGTTTTATATGAGCGGAACAGAAAGTAAATCGTCATTGTTTAAATGCAAGAGCCGTGTTAATGATGGTGGAGTTGCGGGAATTGGGTACGGTATTTTGATCAATGGCCCCCAAAACTGCGATATTTGGTATAACCAAGTAATAGCAAATACGGGAAATACAGGCTTTGGGTTAACAGATACGACGTCCGATTCTAATAATTTAATTGCAGGAAATCTTGCATTTCAAAACACAACGAGCGGGTATGATGTTACTCAAACATTGCCGCGCGTATTTCCTGTTGCTACTGCATCGGTGGCCGACTTTACAACTATCAGCACTACAAGCAAATATGTAAATATTGCTTTCACCGCATAATATTTGATTTTCTAAATCCCCCAGAAACTTCTGGGGGATTTTAATTTATTTATCTAAACAGGCATTTTTATTTGAAAATAATATGAAACAAAAAAATATATATTTATTAATTCTAAGCTTTTTTATAAGCAATAATTTAACTGCTGCATCGGTAGCTATCATTTACGACACACCGGGTCATTATCTCTATTCGGGTGGATTCAGCTCAGCGCCAACTGATCCCAATGATTCAATGTTTATTATCCGAACGAATAATATAACGTTGGATTTTGGAGGGAATGTTTTTTTTCAAGATCAAAGTACATTGGGTGTTCCGGGATTTAATTTTATTGTGGTCAACCCAGGTTTTAGAAACGTTAATATTGTAAATGGATTTGCGCAAGGGTTTACGGGGACAGGCATTATAGTACAGGATAATAATAGAGGGCTAACGATTGATAGCATGGTTCTTACTGGAATGACCAATGCCGATATCGAACTTCAGGGTACCGTAACTGGGTTGACGAATATAAGCATCAGCAATTGTTCCATGGCAACTGTTAACACGAGCGATCACTTGGCAGTTTATGGAATTAAAGGCACGAATATAAACCTTTTGTCTCTCGCATCTAATCTTCAGCAAGTAAGCCAAACAAGTTTAACGCAAACATGTATTGGCATCCTCTTAGAAAATGTTACTTCTTTTGGTATCAATAATTGTAGGTGCCTTGCGCAGACCGCATCACAATTTGCAGCTGGGATTGTAATGAAAAATTGCAAAGAAGGCTTAGTTCAGAATAATTTGGTGTATTCAAGTTCGACAGTCAACGGTGACGGCAGCGACATAGCAAACGGTTATGAACTTGATAGCTGCCAACGGATATTGGTGCAAAATTGTCAAAGCTCGGTGGGTTCAGCGAGCGCCGGTTCATGCAATGGATTTTTTGCGCAAAACGGGGATCGGAATAATTTTAATGGGGTTCTTGCGCAAAGTAATCAAGGATTCTTATCAGCCTCGGGCATTCTTTTATCAAATGAAGTGAACTCAAATATTCAAGGCTGCACATTGCGTGAAACATTTGCAATAACAGCAAGCGCTACCGGAATTTTACTTATGGGGTGTAGCAACTGCAATATTCAATCCAATAATATTCTCGATTCTGTTGGAACATTCTCATTTGCAATTATAGATGATGCTGGCGCAAGTACATCGGCAATTACTTCTAATCGTGCATTTAATTGTGGCACCGGATATGCAGTTACTTATCCAAATGGTATTCAATTGCCCGTGATTGTCGGAAGTCTATCATTAAATCCGCCCGGATTACCAAGCAGTGCAGGGGGATTAATAGATAATATTTTAATAAATCCCTAGTGAACATTCCGCAGGCCATTCATTTTTGGGTGAATGGCCTTTTTTAATCTAGTTTTGCATCAACGATAAGGAAAACTTCATGCATTTTTTAAAGCATTCGATTCTACCTATACTATTGATAGTTACTTTATCGATGAGCGCCGGTTCAGTAGCTATAATTTATGATACACCTGGCCAGTTTCTCTATTCAGGGGGTATGCAAACGACTTCGGTGGACCCGAACGATTCCATGATCATCATAGCCACAAGTAATATTGTTCTCGATTTGGGCGGTAATATTTTTTTTGCTGGGCAAGATTCTGCCCCTGGTTTTACGGGTATTACGATTGCGCCAAACGTTTATAACGTCACGATTAAAAACGGCATCGTTGCAGGGTTTACGGGTAATGGAATTCGCATAAATGACGGTTGTTACGATATTTTTATAGATAATATTACCACAACCCTATGCGCTGATGCTGGCATAAATTCATTGGGAAGCTTATCGGGCATTATGGATGTGGTTATAAAAAACTGCACGATTTCCGATTGTATGCCTGGTTTGGCTTCGGTAGCTGCAGGAATTCATGCAAATAACACTACGCGAATGAGAATCTCGAATTGCTATTTTGAAGGAAACCAATTAATACTATGCCCTTCAAGTGCAGGCGTGCATCTAGAAAATTCTTCAGTTTTTGAATTGTTAGAAAATAGAACAGTTGGTCAGAGGGCTGCTAGCTTTGCAGCTGGCTATATGCTTGAAAATTGTACTGAAGGAATCGTAAAAAATTGCCTTGCCTATGCAACTACTACCACGGGCGACGGAACAGATTCAGTATATGGTTTTTACATGTCCGCATCTGAGAGGATTTGGATAAATAATTGCCAAAGCGTTGCGGGAAAATCTGAAACTGGCAAATGCATTGGGTTTTTCACGACGGGGGGTAGCCGCAATATTTTCGAAAAGGTACTAGCGCAAAGTGATCAAGGTAAACTTGAAACCGCGGGTATATCTTTGGCAAGTGAATCAAGTTCTTATATAAATGACTCTATAATCCGCGGCATTGTATCAACGAATGAAAGTGCTTACGGCATTAAGCTTGATGCGACTTGTTCGCTTTGCCATATTGAAGAAAATCTGGTGAGTAATAACAGCGGTTCTTCAGCATTTGGCATTGTAGATCTGTCTGCACAATCCTCTTCGTTAATTGTAAAAAATGAGTGTTTTAACAGCGGTACGCACTATTTAGTTTCTTATCCGGGATTTTCCATTCCTGTTATTAACGGAAGTCTTTCAAACCCCGCACCAGGATTGCCAGCCCAAGTTTGTGGCACATTCGACAATGTGAGTGTTACTATCTAAGCAATAAAAAAAAAGTACGAATTAGAAAGGGCCGCAGAAAGCGGCCCAATTTTTTTAAACGATATCGTGTTCAGATTGTTTTTTTTGACGCATGAATGTTGGGACATCTAGATCATCAAATGCGACCGATGGTTGAACTGGTTCAGCTTGTAATGCTTGTTGTATTTTTACTTCAGCACGTTGAAAATGCGCGGGCGTAATTTCTTTTTGCGCTACTTTAGGTGCTTCTGCTGAGACTGTGTTGAAGCCTGTTGCGATTATGGTCACGCGAATTTCATCTATGAGCAACGGATCGATCACCGATCCTAGAATTATATTAGCATCTATATCAGCTTGTTCATGAACAATCGATGCAGCAATGCGGATTTCATGTAGCCCTAAATTAGTGCCGCCAGTAATGTTTAGTAAAACACCTTTTGCTCCGGCAATGCTCATATTTTCAAGTAGTGGGGAGTTTATTGCATCGAGCGCTGCTTTTTGCGCACGATTGCTTCCAGAAGCGATTCCAGTTCCCATCACCGCAAGGCCGCGATCCTTAATAATGGTGCGTACGTCGGCAAAGTCAACGTTAATATGCCCAGGTTTAGAGATAATATCTGAAATAGATTTAACTGAGCGGTGCAAAATACCGTTGATCATCGAAAACGCATCGATCATCGAAATGTTTTCATCAACCACATCAAGAAGTTTTTGATTTGGAACCACAATAAGTGTATCCACTTCTTTTTTTAGATTTTCTAAAGCAGAATCTGCGACGGTGGCGCGACGTTTTCCTTCAAATTGAAAAGGCTTTGTTACTACCGCGATGCATAAAATATTTTTTTCGCGTAGTGCCTTTGCAATTACTGGCAATGCGCCAGATCCGGTTCCGCCGCCAAGGCCACCTGTTAGAAATACGATATCTGCATCGGCAACAAGCTCGAGAATTTTATCGAGATCTTCTTCTGCAGAACGTTTTCCTAATTCGGGGTTTGCACCAGCACCGAGCCCCTTGGTAGATTTTAAACCTATCTGAACTTTATGTTCAGCTTTGGATTTTTCAAGAGCTTGAGCATCAGTGTTTGCGACAATAAATTCGATACCCTCAAAACCGGTATCGATCATGCTGTCTACCGTATTACCGCCAGCTCCGCCAACTCCAATGACTTTGATGCGCGCTATTGGAGCATTTGTTTTATTCTCAGATTCAAAGATTATCATACCCTCTCCTAAAAAAAGTCGGACACCCATGATTTCATTCGAGCCACCATACGCGATACGAGGGGGCCCGATATCCCATCAGTAGAAGTATTGCTTTTTTGGAGTGCATGAAGCAAGAGTCCGTAACCAGTAGCATAGAGCGGCGTAGTGAGCGTGATAAAATTTGTATGATCCAATCGCGGTCTACCGATGCGAACGGGAACTTTCAAAATTTCGTGCGCGAGTGGAACTAAACCATTGAGCAATGAACCGCCACCGGTAAGAACAAATCCAGCCGTTATTGTTTGATTGAGTTGTTTACTATCGATAATTTGCTTAACCATCATGAGTAATTCTGTAGCGCGCGGGCGGAGAATACCACTCAGTTCAGGAAGCCAAACATCATGTGTTTGCCCGTCTTGTAATGAAGCTACGTTTATAATTTCGTTATTATCGATTTCCTGAACGCTTCCAAATTCTTTTTTTATACGTTCAGCTTCGATGAGCGTTGTTTGCAGGCCGACTGCAAGATCGTTAGTAAATTGATTTCCAGCAACAGGAATAACATGCGTATAGCGAATTGCACCGTGTGCATAAAGTGCTAAATCTGAGGTGCCACCACCAATATCAAGCATGCCAACGCCAAGTTCTCTCTCATCTGGAGAAAGCACTGCTGCGGCAGATGCTAGTTGCTCGAGCACAATATCGGTAACTTTAATGCCGGCAGATTCGCAACAATTAATGAGGTTTTGCGCAGAGGCTGTGCCACCTGTAATAATGTGAACATTTGCTTCAAGCCGAACGCCGTACATACCAAAAGGATCATTTATTCGTTCATTTCCATCGATAACAAAATAGTGCGGAAGAACGTGAAGAATTTGTTGACCTTCTGGAAGCGCTATTGCTTGCGCTGCAGCCAGCACATTTGCAATATCTTGGTGAGAAATTTGTCCGCGCTTAATAGGAACAACGCCTTGAGAGCTCAACGATTTAATGTGGCTTCCCGAAATGCCAATGCACGCACGATCGATAGTGCATCCTGCCATAAGCTGCGCTTCCGAAACTGCCAATTTTATTGATTGAACTGTTTTGGCAATATCTACCACCACACCTTTTTTTAAACCGTGGGATGGAGAATTTCCAATGCCAACAATTTCAAGAGTGCCATCAGCTTGTTGTTGCGCTACCAGAACGCAAATCTTGGTTGTCCCAATATCTATTGCGACAATAAGTTCAGAAAAAATATTTCCTTTCATCCTCTTTCCTCCCTACCTTTGGCCTGGTACACAATAATCTGCTTGTGGAATCTGATATCGGCCAGCCAGGCGGTTGGTATTATTTTTTTTAGTTTCTTTTGCTCTACCAATTTTTTTTGCGCATCTGAACATTGATCAAGAACTGATTCGTCAATTTTTTGTTCCGCCCTCAAGCGAATCGGAAATAGTTTTTTTGCAAGATCGTGCACGATGATTGAGCCTGCATTTTCTATCGTAATAGCATGCGTTGCAAAAAACGATGAAGGAAACTGCTCCAACCAACTCATGCAATATGGTTCTAAATAATTTGCGGGTGACTTTATAATAACTCGCGGGAGTTGCATATAATGCGCACCATAAAGCGAGCGAGAAACGAGTGCGCCACGTTCGGTGAGCACTAAATTATCATTCGCTAATAGCCAAGGTGCATCAATTCGTATTGTAACGAGCAGCGACTTAGATTTAGTTTTTTTCCAACTGATCGATTTTATGATCGGATACGCTTCTTTTAGCTGGGTATGCCACGGTGTTTCATTTTTTGTTTTGTACAAATAATGCGCAGTTTTGATTATTGCCTGTTCAGTTTCTTGAGTAACAAGAGGATCAACGCAGAAAGTGAATGCATCTGGGGTGAGCGTTGAAATAATGCAAAAGGTAAAGCTTGCGCAAATAAGAGCTGCGCATCCAGTGATACCAAGGTATAAAATAGCCTTTTGGCGATTCATAATCCCCCCTTTTTATGTGCATATGCGAACCCCAATCGCAGAGCACACTCTCTTTACCTTTTTACTATTTTCCCATTGCATTAATCAATGAATTTGTCTGAGAAATTAATTTCTCATTGGTGAAAATAGTGAGCGAGCACCCCAAAACTTTTTTTAATAAACGCATCTGTTTTTTATCCGAGGATCTTTTTCTTTTCTTGCTAAAGATAGAACCTGTTTCATAGATTAGAGGGGGAAGGGAAGGGGAAATGAAGAGGATTGGGATTGTATTTTTATTGAGTTATCTTTGCCAAACACAAGCAGTTGATGCGCCGTCTTTTTATGAGATTCCGGAAGTTGCAACTAATTTATGCAAAAACCATCCTTATACAAGCGCCGCGATGATTACCGGATTGTGGGTTCTGCTCAATTATATTGCTCAAGATCCCGAAGATTCTGATTCAGAAAATTTAACAAAAAATTATTGGTTCAATACGGTTTTTTTGGGTGTGCTGATCGATCTGGTTCTAAATAAAGAAAGATCTGTTCCAGGTATTTTTGCTTGGATCGCTAAAGAATATAGTGAACGAAGTATAATCACATTCGTGCCGTGGCTGACGTATGAATCGATTTCGCGTCTGGTTGCTAAATTTTTTTCAACTGACTTGCAGCGTTGAAAAGTAAAATGCCGGCAGCTACCGAGGCGTTATACGAAATATCGCCGCGTCGTTGAGGTAAGGTGATCAACGTTCCATCTTTTCGAATTTCTTGGGAGATTCCAGTTCCTTCGCTACCAATTACCAAGCACATTGGTGAATTGTACGAAATTTCAAGAGCATTTTGCCCATTTTGTAGTACAGCCAAATACATATGGTAGCCAGCTTTTTTTAAAAGTGGCGTAACCGCCATAATAGAAGGGGCAACGTAAATATCCAAATATTCAGCAAGCCCGGCGGCTGCTTTTAAAGCGGCAGGAGTAAGAGAAACGCCGCCACGTTTTATGAGAATAACGCCGTCGCAACTCGTGCAATAAGCTGAGCGCAAAATAGCTCCTAAATTACGCGGATCTTGAATTCCATCAAGCAAGAGGAGAAAACGTTCTTTTTGTGGGTCGAAAAATTTTGATCTGATATGCATTGGGGATGCATAGCCAACAACGCCTTGATGATCGACTGAACCAGCGATTTTATTTAAAATATCTCGTTCCACATATTGAATCTGCATACCCTTGGGAAGCAAAGCTTCCACCTGATTCCAGGCCTTAGGGGTAGGTTTTGTGGTATAAATAATTCTAAGTTTTCGTTTTTTTGCCTTTAAAAGCTCAACGATAGGATGGATACCATAAATAAGATCGGTAGGTGAGGTTTCTGTTTTTTTGACCATGATCATCGCATTAAAAGTTTAATTTGAATCATTCTATCATAAAAAAGGGCTAAAGAGTAGCGAAAATATAGTGATCCCCTACCAGATCGCTCAATTATTCGACTTTTGCGGTTTTGGCTATCATGGGCGATTCGGCCGGGCCGCGAGCGCCGAGATATTGTCTCTGTTAGTAATTTGCGCTATTATGATTCCGATTAAAACCACGTTGTTAGGAGGAACATTTATGAAAAAGATAGCTCTCTTTGGTGCACTAGTGGCTGTGAATTCCTTCGCGCTACAAATTCGCTGCGATGAAGAAAAACCAAAGGCTACGCAAGTAAAGACTGAAACTGACTGTGAAACGACCTATGAGGTGCCAAAATTATTTCTAGAGTTGTTTGATGACGTTGTGCCATTCTTTTCTCATGTGCATCAAAGATTTAATAGAAACATGCAAAGGATGGAAAAATTGTGTCAAAGTGCTCAAGCGCAATTTCAATCTTTCCCGATAAATTATAAAATTGATGCGGACGAGCCGGATCGAGTAACTATTATCGTTGAGTTGCCTGAGGCACCAGAAGGAAAAATTAAGCAATCAGGAACAGAGACTTTTTCTCAGGCAGATATTGAAGTGCCGTTTAAAGAAGGATTTATAAAGTTGCATTTACAAAATGTTGGAACGAACACTGAAATGCCTTATGCGCTTTTGCAAATGCACGCAAAAAATAAGACAAAAAACGAGGAAATCCAGCGCAAGCAATGCAATTCATTGCCTGCACTGAATCTAGAGAAAATTGAAATTAAACGCGTTCCTGAGAGTTCAAAAATTCAAATTAGTGTTGGAAAAGCATCTTCAGCGCAACGTTATTCAAAAGAAATAGAAATCTAATTTTTAAGTTTTTAATGAATCTGAAAAAGCCCGGCAATTTGCTGGGCTTTTTTTTAACTTATGATGAGGAAATTCATTGTGATCGACAAAGAATTAGTGAAAAAAAATAGAAATAATGCAGATTTCTGGCCATCTGTCAATCAGCGCGTGGCACACGAACCCTTAACATGGATTGAGATAAGTAAAAGCGCATTGCATCACAATATTTCAAATTATCGATCTCTTATTAAGCCGGGTGTGCTGTTTGTGCCTGTGATCAAAAGCAATGCGTATGGGCACGGCATGTTGGCTGTTGGCTCAATTTTGCAAGATCATCCCGGAGTAGATGGCGCTGCAGTCGTTGCAATAAGCGAGGGGATCGCCCTTCGTGAGAACGGCTTTGGCAAGAAAATTATCGTTCTTGGCATTATCGATGCCGGTTTGCAAGAAGTCGTTCGTCATAATCTTGAATTAGTTGTATATGATCAAGAAGTTATCGATCAATTGAACGAAATCGCAAAAAAATTAGATTCAAGAGCGCGCATTCATATTAAAATTGATACCGGTCTTTCACGGCTTGGGTTTTTTACGAATGAAGCATTTGAAACTATTAAAGCTGCTTTCAATTTACCGCATGTAGAAATTATCGGCATATCGACTCACTTTGCAAATTCAGAAAGTGATGAAGATTCATTTGTTAATTTGCAACTTTCTCGATTTAATGAATTAATTAATAAGCTGCGTCTTGAGAAAATAACTATACCGCTGCAGCATGCAACCTGCACCGCGGCACTTGGTGCATACGAAAATGCGCATGGTTCGTTAGTGCGATTTGGGATAGGGCTCTATGGCTTATGGCCTTCAAATGAAAATAGGCAAGCTGTCATGGAAAAAATGCCAAATTTCTCGCTGATTCCGGTTTTAAAATGGAAAACGCGCATCATTCAACTTAAAACTTTGCCTGCCGGAAGCTTCGTGGGGTACGATTTGACCCATCAAGTTCAGCAAGAAACCAAGATCGCAGTTTTACCGGTTGGCTATTGGGATGGATTGGATAGAAGGCTTTCTAATAAAGGATCGGTAATTATTCGCGATACCATTGTTCCCATGATAGGAAGAATCGCTATGAATTTGTGCATGATTGACGTCTCTGGCGTGCCAGGGGTTTGCATCGACGATGAAGTGATTCTTATAGGAGAGCATGAGATGGTGAGCGCCGACGCAATAGCTGGGCATACTGGTACTATAAATTATGAAATCGTCACGAGAATAAATCCTTTAGTTACAAGAATTGTAGTATAAAAAAAAGATAAAAATATCTACAGATAGCATATTTGTTGTCAAATAGAATTAATGGCTTCTGGGGGTACGTGCCGACTCAATGCTTTTTTGACTGATTTCAATATGGCGTTTATAATAATATGTATAAGGTTAAATTTTTCTATTTGAGACTATTATTGTCAATATGTTTGGGGGTTTATATGCATTTGTTTAAAAAACTTACTTTCTTGGTCTTTATCGCATTGAGCAATGGTGTAGCGCTATCAGAAGCAGATAACGAATCCAATCAAGATCTAATCGTTATTTTTAATGTATTAGGTAAGGCGGTTGAAGCTGAGATTAATCAGATAGATAGCCAGATAACGAAAGAAAATAGAGATTTTGCATCTATTAATCGGATTATTAAACAAAAATTGCCAACAATTAAAACTAAAAGCGTGCATGCTTTTCAGCATGATTTGACACAAAACCAACGCACTAAATTAGTTAATATATTGCAGGATTTAAGAGATTTATCTGTAACAACGGCTGATGATTTAATGATAATGGCGAAAGTAAGTACTGAAGACCGTGAAGCTATGAATGAGAGCCTGAAAAAACGTTATCCCAATGGTATAGGATCTTATTTTTCACAGGGTCAAGCGGGAATCAGAAAATTTGAAAAAGAAGTTGATCTGGGCAATCCATCATTTAATATGATAACGCGTTTTATGTGTAAATGTGGTTATCTTGACGAGCTATCTGAGCTAAGGCGAATTGAAATTGAAAATGCGGCTTGGCAGCGATGCTATGAATATGCAATGAACGCGATAGCGCTCCCCTTTGTTGCATTTAATGATTTATATTTTTTTCCGGGATGGCAACAAGAATTTCAAAAAAGCGGAAATACTTTTGCGATAATGAATACTGTATGTACAGCATTGCTTGAAGCGGTTGATCAAAAATAGGTATAAAAAAACTTACATAGAAATTAGTTTCAACTAAATAAATTTGATCAATGTAGATTTTTTTAAACTCATCAGAGCTAAATTATAACAAATTCTGCTGACTATGATATATTAAAACCATCTTTAGGCAGTATTGCCATTTAATACTGAAGTAACCAGCGAGAAAGCCAGAATGTATATCGTAGAAGGCAATATTGGAGCCGGAAAATCGACTTTTTTAAAGCTCATCGAAAAGCATATGCCACAAATTGGCATTGCCCTTGAACCGCTTCATAATTGGCAAAAAAAGGTTTACGGTCAATCGCTGCTGGCCAATTTTTACCAAGAGCCGCGACGATGGTCGTACAGTTTGGAAACATTTGCGATGATTTGCCGCGTTCGCGAGCATATTCGAGAGCAAGAGCATAGTAGCAAATCTCGTATTGTTGAACGTTCTATTTATTCTGGTCACTATTGCTTTGTGCTCACCGGTTACCAAAATGGATTCATGACCGATTTAGAATGGTCTATGTACCAAGAATGGTTTAATTATTTAATTCCACAACGCTGCAAACCGCCACAAGGTTTTATTTATCTAAGAACTACGCCCGAAGTTGCGTATAAACGCATAAAAAAAAGAAACAGACTCGCAGAAAAAAATATAACGTTTGCGTATCTTAAGCAGATTCACGATCAGCATGAACGGTTTTTACTTGAAAAAAATGATGTTTTGCAAGATCTTGTGCATGTTCCGGTTTTAATACTTGAATGTGATACTGAATTTGAGAATAATGCGGAGCAATTAAACAAACACTTATTAGCAGTTCAAGAATTTATTATTAAGACGAGCGCACATCAGAATCCAGAAATCCTTCAAACGGCCACGCCTGAGAAAAGTCTAAATGTGGATCGATCAACGGCTGATGATTAACAAGCCAGGTTATAGAGCGCAACGAAATACCGTTTTCTTTTAACGTTTTTATCATTGATTCTAAATGATGCCACTTGCGATAGATCGACCATTCTTTTTCCAGAGGGGCTTGATCGAACGAAATATAAGCATCCAATCCATTTTGGCAGATTATAATCGATTGTAAGCTTATTTGTTTTCCGCCAAATTGCTCATTATGAGCTAGTTCCAGCCATCCATACACAAGTTGCTTTATCTGTTCAGATTTATCGGTTGGCCATAAAAGATCTTTTGGCTCTCGTGTCCATTTATTTGCATGCCAGCCGATAATAATCACAGGCTTTTTCTTTGTTGTATTTCCCGGCACGAGCGTATGTGCAGCTGCAGCTCTGGTAGGTAATCGGAGAATAATCCATTGCTGCTGGAATGCTATAGTAATTAAACCAAGAAAAAAGGCAGTAAACGAAATAATAAGATACGTATACTTATTCATAGCGTTTCTTTGTGTATAAGCGTCGCGAGTGCATTTTTTATCGGATCTATCAGCAAATAAATGTCTTTTTCATCTCGTAATCCACATTCGATTGCAATTGCGGGAGCTTGAATGCCAAAAAAAGGACGGAATGGAATTGCAAATCCACCGATGAAACTAAAAGTGTTTTGTTCAGATTGTTTAGTGAGCGTTTGAGAAAGAAGAGTCATAAATGAATGTGTTGTTTTGAGCGATCCTCGATATGCAAATGCTGCTGGAATCAAAGATAGTTGCGTTGGTGCAACTTGCCACCAATCGGTAGTGCGATTCCAAATAGTTTGATAAAGAGCAATCGTCGGTAGTGAATTTGTTTCTCGAAAACAATGAATGCTTATAAAAAGCTGTGCGCCAATTCGATTGGAAGATTGAGCAATTTGCATTTGCTCGCTCAATTGGCCAGGTTTGTGTGAGAAAAGAAAACGCACATGAGGATATTGAAACGAAAGCTCTTGATGCAATGCGTCGGCAAGCAAAAGAGTGGTGCCCCGCTCAAAACTATTTTTTATCGATCTACCAGGATTTTTTCCATCTCCTGCAGGATCGAGCATAATAATAAATTTTTTTGGCATTCGCGTAAAAAAAGAAGATGCATCATTATGTAATGCAAGAACTGCACCAATAATAAAAATGCGTAAAAATATCATGAACGGCATGTTAGTGTGCTGGTTAAATAATGCTGTAAAAAAGTTATACGATTTACACCTTTGCTATTTTTTATTCCCATGGCAATCGCTTTTGGCTGACCAACCATGATGCATAATCTTTTCGCGCGTGTGATCGCGGTATAAATTAAATTTCGTTGTAGCAAGACAAAATGATGCATGAAAATTGGAATAATCGCAACATCGTATTCTGAACCTTGGCTTTTATGAATCGAAATTGCGTACGCAAGTACCAGTTCATCAAGTTCATTCAATTCGTAAATGACACTGCGATCGCCAAAAAGCACGGTGAGCTGCTGATCTGTACTATTTATTTCGGTAACTGTGCCAATATCGCCATTAAAAATGTTTTTATCATAATTATTACGAATCTGCATGACGCGGTCATCAACTTTAAAGGTAGTGCCGCTGCTTTGTGCTTGATCTTTAATCTCGGGATTAAAAAGTGTTTGCAATTGAGAATTGAGGGTGAACGTACCAGCTATCCCTCGGTTCATTGGAACAAGTACCATTGAGTTTTCTGGCTTAAATCCGTATCTGGGTAATGTTTTTTCATAAATCGCGTTAAGATGTGCAAAAAGATTTTCGGCTTTATCTTCTTTAATAAATATAAAATCTTTTTTACTATCGGGCAGATTTGAAACAGGAAATTCGCCATTGTTGACGCGGTGAGCGTTTGTAATAATAAGGCTATCTTGCGCTTGCCGGAAAATATGAGTCAATCTAATCGTGGAGACTTTTTGGCTGCTAATGAGATCGTTAAGAACGTTTCCAGCACCGACCGATGGCAATTGATCAATATCGCCAATTAATATTAAGTGTGCAGTGTGCGGAAGTGCTTTAAGTACTGCAGACGCCAAAAAGATATCGAGCATCGAAGCTTCATCAACAATAATAAAATCGGTTTTTATCGCGTTCTTTTCATTGTGTACAAATTTCATCGTGCTCGCATCAAATTCAAGCATGCGATGGAGCGTCATTGCATGGCGGCCAGTTCCTTCCATCATCCGCTTGGCAGCGCGCCCAGTTGGAGCAGCAAGGCGATAAGTGATCCGTTGACTATCAAGAATCTCAAGAAGTTTTTTAATGAGAGTGGTTTTACCCGTTCCCGGCCCGCCGGTGATAATCGTCACTTTTGATTGTAGTACCGCCATGATCGCTTTTTGTTGATCTTCGTTGAGCATAATGCCGCGTTTATCGGGCGTTAAGAGCGACTGATAAATTGCGTGTAAATCAAACTGGTGGAGTGATGGATGTTCGAGCAATACTTTTATGCTCGTCGCGATACCAAATTCGGTAAAATAATAAGAACTGAGCGTAATAAAATGTTTTTCTTCATGAGAGATGAGTTTTATTTTTTGCGATTCATAAAGATCATGCAGCGCAGATTTAATCAGATGTTCGTGTTCTTCTTTTTTTAGCTCAAGCAGCTCATAAGTTTGATCTTTAAGTGCATTTAATTCGCAGTAAATAGAGCCGCTTGAAGTTGCAGTCGAAAGAAGATGCGCAATTCCTGCTTTAATACGCGAAAGTGAATCGGGAGCGCAGCCAAGCTGTTGAGCAATTTTATCAGCGGTTTTAAAACCAATGCCCCAAATATCTTCAGCAAGGCGATAGGGATTTTCTTTAAGGACCGCCATTGCTGTTTGGCCGTATTTTTTATAAATTTTTGCAGCATATGCCGGTGAAACATCTTTTTCCTGCAGAAAAATCATGAGTGCAGATATTTCTTTTTGGCTTTGCCAGGCGTTTGCAATAATCTCTGCGCGTTTTGGGCCAATTCCTTCAACTTGTTCAAGCTGTTTGGGGTGGTGCTCTATAATTTCGAGAACTTTATCCCCAAATTTTTCTACGAGTTTAGTTGCATAAACCGGGCCAATACCTTTGATCAATCCTGAACTTAAATATTTAGTTATTCCAAGAAGCGATGTTGGCATTTGAGCAACATGAGAACTTACTTCAAATTGACGACCAAATTTTGGATGCGTAACCCATTTTCCCTGCATAATGAGTTGTTGGCCGACGTGAGTCGAAGATAAATAACCTGTTACAAGTGTTGATCGTTGCTTGGTTTGAACAACAGCAACAGAAAATCCGGTCTGGGGGTGTTGGTAAACAAACCGCTCGACCGTTCCTAATAATTCTTCCAGTTCTTGTTGTTCGTTCATAATGAATTATTTTTTTTGGTGAATCGCATCAAGATATTGTTGATAACCTATTGGGCAGCTTTTTATTAAATCATCAAGAAAGCTGACAACGTCGCTGCAAAATTGGTCGAAACTTTTAAAAGATGCAATGTGATTATGGAAAAGTTCTTCTTCGTTTCCAGATCTATGTTTGCACCATTCAAAGATTATACTATCATGCCGATTGTGCAACTCTGCCCATTCTTTCATTAATTCATGAGCGGTGCGCTGAGGCAATCCTTGCAATCTAGTGAGCATGGGGCGCATAACCTCAATAAATCCAGTTCTGAAAATGACCAAATGACTTTCAAGATCATTCTGAAGCTCTTTATCATTCGTTTCGTGGGCGGTGCACTCAAGCGCTGCTAATTCTTGGATGGAATATAATGAATTGCGAAAATTAAAAATGCCAATGCGTTTCTTAGAATTAGGCTGTCTGCCGCCAAATTGCCCCTTAAGGATTTCTTTTATGGTATGAACCATCTCATCAACCGTTTTCCAATCGACGCCAATAGGATGAGGAAGGCCATCGACCATCGCCAAAGCGCGATGTTGAAGCGGCTTGCTGTTTCCAATTAAGGGGTTATTTAAAATAATAACCAATAATGAGAGAGCTAATTTTCTTTTAAATAAATTTTTCTTCAAGATTTTCCTTCTTAATTAAAACAGATATTCAAGCCTGAATGAAGCTGAGTAGTCTTTACCGATACCGGCACTCAGGAATGTGTAATCTGCGGTAAGTGAAATGCACCAATCTCCGCATTTTCCAGGGTGATTGTAGGTGTACGCTCCAAATAGTTTACTTTGGAAAGCAGATGGTTTTGTAGCTATATCTTTTCGTGCAAGAGCTTGGTTTTGCGATGAGGCGATTATTCTGCCGAGTTTTTCTTGCTGTTGCCACCAAAGATCATAGCCAAGATTCAGTGTTGATTGCTCTGCGATCCAAATGTCGGCCGCTGTTGAAAATTTAATAAGTACGCCTGGAAAAACCATAGTATTGTAAACGCGAGGGTAAAGTATCTGAATAAGTTGTTCTTGAATAAAATTCAGATCATTTGGGCAATCGGCAGGATTTTGCGCTACTGCATTGAAGCCAGCTTGATCTTTTGCGTTTATATAAAACCGCTTTTCCATTACAGGTAAAAGATATTCAAACTCTGCATGCGTATCAAAGCTAAAACGGGGGGTGACTTGCAATTTGCTATCGTACACAAAACCCAACCCAACGTGCCCACCATTGCCAATATTATCATCAAGTAAATTGGCAGAAAGTTTATCGAGCGCACCGAGTAAAAAGTTGATGGTTAATTGTTGAGCTTGCGCTCGTTCTGCATCGTCGCCGAGTGCTAGAAGGAGGATTTCGGCTAAATCAAAGGGAGGATGATCGCTGTTTTTTGGAAAATGAGATCCTTTCCATACTCCTTTGCTGAAAGCAAAAGCTGTTGGGATCGTTGCAAGAAAGCCCGCATTTACCCACAAGCTATCATTATCTACAAATGTGTAACCTGCAGTGAAACGGCTGTCGCCCAATCCAAACTTATCACTAATTAAATGCTGTTTTTTGAATGCTTCGAATTCTTCATTTTGTGTACCACTCAAAGATGCCACTTCTGCAGGAATATCGTTACCCGTGTTAAAAAAACCGCTGACTTCTTGTTCTAATTGAGCTTTTTCCTGTTCATCGAGTTGAAAATTTCTTTCGATATACGCAAGGGGAGTTTTCCATTGAATAAGCCATTTACCTTTTTGTCGTTGAAACCAAAACATCAACGCTGCGCGCCGATCTTCAATCTCAATGTCGCCAAGAAGTGATAAAATTTTTGGAATATTAAGACCCACAACTAATGAAGCAAGAGTATCGATTTGTGAGATCAGATTTTTATTGTCAAATGCCAAGTAATCACGTAATGCAAATGCATCATTATAGAAAGCCATTCGTGGCGTTTGGTTAACCCATAATTGACCGATAAGAGACCAAGTTTCAGGACGACAGAACGGATAATAGAAAGCTGGATAATCAAGAATCGAGCGTTTAACTAATGGATTAGTACGCAAATAAACGTCATTGCGTAAAATAGTATCCGCTTCGATGATGTCGCCTGGATCTGCATCTGAGGGGCAATCGCGTGTTAAGAGAGCAAACGCTGCGGCCATCGCATTTTGGCCAGCTGGTTGATCTTGGATTGGCAATTCTTGATCAGGATAATCGTCATATTGTAAAAGAAGATCCATTGGGTTTGCCCAAAGTGGGAACAAACAAAGCATCGAGAGGATCTTTCTCCATTGTCTAAACACATAATTCATAGGATACCATTTAGTGTTAAAATGGGTGATTTATTTTTCAAGTAATACAGTAACGCAGTATTTGAGAGTATAACTAACAAGCTGAACGCTCCATAGTTCTACCTGCTCATAAAGTTATGAATGAGCAGAAAAATGATATTTTTTTTACAGCTAGTTTATTTATTTGAGTACAGGGTATCGTACCATATTTTTTTTTGAGTAGCAAAAGAGGTCAAATTAACTGGCTTTTTGTGCTTAAAGAGGTAACCTAAAAAAAGACCTCTGTTTTACATATTTAACACTTTGGTATTGTCCATGAGCGAATTACATAAAAATCCTCGCGTTGTTTCCCTTGAAGGCAATATAGGCGCAGGTAAATCAACTTTTTTAAAACTTGTTGAGCGTGCATTGTTGGTTCAAGCGATATTTGAACCGCACGCTAAATGGCAACAGGTTGGTGGAACTGAGAACTTGTTAGAACGTTTTTATGCCGACGGTCAGCGTTGGGCATATACTTTTCAAACATATGCTTTTGTAACGCGCGTTATGGAGCAGGAAGCTCATGCTCGTAAAAGCAGATATCCTGTGCAAGTACTCGAGCGTTCTGTGTTTTCTGATCGGTATTGTTTTGCAAAAAATGCTTTTGAACAAGGGCTCATGAACGCACTTGAGTGGAAATTGTATCAAGAATGGTTTTCCTGGCTTGTCGATGGCTATGTTGCGCAACCTGCGGGATTTATTTATTTGCGTACAACCCCAGAAGTGTGTTACGAGCGTCTCAAGAAACGAAATCGTTCAGAAGAGCGAAATGTTTCTCTCGATTATTTGCGTACAATTCACGAAAAGCATGAACAATGGTTGATCGAGCGCCTGGATATTTCGGCAATCGAGCAGAATGTGCCATTGCTTGTTCTTTCTGTGGATAAAGATTTTGAGCATGATAGGCAAGAACAACTAAGATTGATGAAATCAATTGCAGAATTTTTTGGTATCGATTTTAGGAATATCGATCGTGCAGAATTTGCGCAAGAAACAGCGTCATTGTAAATGAAATCGAAAATACGGTAGACTAAAAAAAATATATTTTTAAAGATCCTTAAGTGGTGGAAGGGGTTTTTATGAACGTCGGTATCGAGGGAATCTACATAGCAAAAGCTGCGGCATTTATTGGTGCGGCGCTTGCAATGGGTATTGGCACAATAGCTCCGGCATATGGCCAGGGACTTGTTGGTGCAAAAGCATGCGAAAATATTGGAAAATTTCCAGAAAGTGCAAAAGATATTCGGGGTGCTCTTGTTATGGCACTCGGCATTATTGAGTCATCAGCTGTTTATGCGTTATTGGTAGCTGGTGGTTTAATTTTTGTGGGATACAGTCTTTAAACGCTACCGGAATGCTCCGTGTAGCTTGCTTTGGAAAAATCCAAACGTATTGGCTATTCCGGCAATAATGAAGAGATTGTTCTATGCTAATTAACGCAACTTTTTTTGTGCAAATGATTAACTTTGCGATCGCTTATATTGCGCTCGATAGAATTCTTTTGCGCTCGGTTGTTAAAGATATTCAAACGCAAAATCAGCAAGATCGCGCTCTTACTGCGCAATTGGAAAAAAGCCAAAGACAAATAGAAGAGCTTAAGAAAAAAGAAGTGGCTCGTTGGCGAGAATGGCAATCTATTTTTAAACTTAAGTTGCCACAGTTCAAACAAGAGAGCGCAGTAATTAATCAAGAACTCATTCTCAAACCTGAAGAGCCGGATAAAGCAAAAGTTGATCGAATGCGCGATGAAATTGCTGGCGTTATTGTCAAACGTATCGGAGCTTTTCATGATCGGCATTAGTACGATTTTCTTCAGATTACTCAATGCAGCTGTTGTGTTTGCATTGCTCGGTTACGCTTTTTTCAAATATATTTTGCCTTCGATCTCTAAAATTCTTTTGCAAGAAGATGCTGCTGAAAAAAATAGGCAGATGAAAAAAGAGATGCTCAATGAGTTAGAAAAAGAAATGGAGCATACGCTTACAGCACAAGAAAAATTAGGCGATAAACTATCAACATATATTGGCAAATGGGTGCAGGTAGTAGAAAAGAATAAGACGATTGCGCTTCAGGCACAAGATACTATTGCTGCACAAAACCAAGAACGAGCCGTGGTCCGTTTACAGCAAGCGCAAGATTCGCTTATAAAAAAAGAGATTATTAATCCGGCAATTGAACAAGCACGCGTAGAGCTCAAAGAACATTTTTCTCATAAGCAGATGGGCGATCAGTATCTTAACCAACTAGTCGCCGCCTTAGAAAAGAAGAAAATATGAATAAAGATTATGTTCCATTAGCACGGAAATATGCGATCGCGTATCTGAATGCTTTTGGTAATACGCTTAATCAAAAAGCAGTGAGTGAGATTGCATTGATTGGCGACTTTTTTGAACATAATCGTTCAGTTCTCTTTTTTTTGAAGTTGCCCGCAAAATTTAACCGCGTTAAGGTGCATATTATTAAACGATTGCGTGAACAATTGCCGATGAGCGAGCATCTTACAAAGCTTATCGATCTTCTGCTTTCGCAACAGCGACTTTTTATGCTGCCAACTGTTTGCGCGAGCATAAAAGAAGTTTTTGACGAAAAAAATGGGATTATTCATGCGCGACTTGAAAGTTCGCATCCACTTGATGAAAAACAAATCGCTATTCTTAAAAATTATTTTGAGCAATTAACAGGAACAAAAATCGAAGCCCAGCCGGTAGTAAAACCTTCGCTCATTGCGGGAGTTCGGCTTCAAGCCGATACGGTTCTTTGGGAATATTCGGTTGCAAAGCAGTTACGGAATGCAGAAAGGCTATTAAGCAATGGAGATTAAGAGCTCTGATCTTATTTCCTTATTTGAAAAAGCGTTAAACAATATTGATCAAGCACAACTTGAAGAGATTGGTGTCGTTATTCAAGTGGGCGATTCAATGTGCAAAGTGCATGGGTTGCGTAACGCAGTTTTGGGTGAGCTCGTCACTTTTGAAGGCGGTAATCGCGGGATTATATTTAATTTAGATGAAGATTACGTTTCGATTTTTCTTTTTGATGCTGCAATTGCGGTCGATGAACTCGAAGTGGTAAAACGAACCGGCAGTGTTTTCAAAGTTCCAGTCGGAAATAGTTTACTCGGCCGTGTTATCGATGCGGTAGGAAAACCGATAGATGGACTCGGGGCAATAAACATTGAAGAAGCAAGATCGATCGAAGCAGAAGCTCCGGGCATTATTGAACGCAGTCCTATTAATCAATCGCTAGAGACTGGCATCATGGCAATCGATGCACTAATTCCAATTGGCAGAGGCCAGCGCGAACTGATTATTGGTAATCGCAATACTGGAAAAACTGCAGTTGTTCTTGATACTATCGTGCATCAAAAAGATAAAAATGTTTTGTGCGTCTATGTTTCTATTGGTCAGCGACAAGCAAACTTGGCTCGCTTTATAAAAACACTTGAAGAGCATGGTGCGCTTGAATACACCGTTGTCGTAAGTGCTGATTCCAGTGATACGGTGCTTCGCCAATATGTTGCTCCGTATGTAGGATGTTCAATCGCAGAATATTTCCGCGATCAAGGCAGAGATGTTTTGGTGGTGTACGATGATTTGAGTAATCATGCGATTGCGTATCGCGAAATGTCGCTCCTTTTGCGCAGATCTCCGGGCCGCGAAGCATATCCTGGCGACGTTTTTTATTTACATTCTCGTTTACTTGAGCGTGCTGGAAAATTAGAAAAAGGCGGATCGATCACAGCGCTTCCCGTAGTGCAAATTCAAAGCGATGATATCACTGCGTACATTCCAACTAATTTAATTTCGATTACTGATGGGCAAATTTTCTTAGATACGCATCTTTTCAATCAGGGTGTTCGCCCGGCAGTTAACGTTGAACTGTCGGTTTCTCGCGTTGGTGGTGCAGCGCAAACAAAAGCAATTAAGAAAATGACGCGCGCATTGCGCCTTGAATTGGCTCAGTATCATGAGCTTCTTGATTTTGCGCAGTTTGGAACCGAGCTTGATCCGGTTGCGCAAAAGCGATTAAACCGTGGTGCGTTAGCAGTGGAACTTCTCAAGCAGCCGCAGTTTGCTGGCTATAGTTTTGTCGATCAATCGCTCATGCTTTTCTTGCTGAAAGAAAATTTCTTGGATGCATTACCGATTAGAGACGTGCAAACCTATGCACAGCAATTTGTAAGTTATGTAAAATCGATTTATCAAGAAACATACGAAACGATTTTTAAGACTCAGGATGTTTCAGAAGAAACGCAAAATAAGCTTGTAGAAATTGCTCGAGAATTTACCAAGATTTTCATACCAAAAGCATAAACGAACTATAATTGCGCAAATGAGATAATTGTGCACTTTAAAAAGTTCTCTTTCTTGCGTATACTATAGCCGCATATCTTTTTTACGTGCCCGTAGCTCAGCTGGATAGAGCAACGGATTTCTAATCCGTAGGTCGCAGGTTCGAATCCTGCCGGGCACACCATCGTTGACTATCGGACAATTTTAGTATCTCATTGAATGGCTTTTGAGCGTCGTAGACGAGGTTTTCATCTTCAAGCTTCAGGTTCGATAGTACGAGCTTGATTAATTGCCTTTTTTCCTCAACTTCAGAACTTTCAAATAATTCGTGCGCCTGGTTTATTAAGACCAGCACATATTTTGCAGTCATATAATAGCTATATGAATATAAGTTTGTAAGAGTAGATGTAGCCGGTTTTTGGACAGGAAAACCAAAGCAAGATTATCAGCAAATTATCAAAGATCAGGCCCAAGATGGCTGGCGCTTATTTGAAATTTTTGCACCAGTTGGTACTAAGGGCTACGCAGATTTTTTCGAGCTGATATTCGAGCGAGAGATATAAAAAGCCTATTGATCAAAGCTAAATCTTTACGGGTTTGAATTTCATTAATTGCTCTCGAATTACCGCAAAAGGGCTTTGAGTCCCTGGTAAATTGATCTTATTTGCATCAGCCATGAGGCTGCCTGCTTCTTTTCCTGTCCGCCAAAGCTCATTGATGAGCGACGGCTGGATGTTCTTCTGTGCTGACGCGCGCAATAAGTATAGCCTTCATGATGCTCCAGAGATAATAAATTCTTTGTTCTAAAGCATTGTAGCATGGGCAAGTGGAACGTTAAGAATGGAATTAAAAGATGGGAGAAACTTCTACAGCATTGATAAGTTTTATATAAAGATAAAGAGGATCCATGAAGCAAAAGTACATGGATCCGAAGTTACATTTATTTTTTACTCGAAAGCGTTAATCAATATAGTATCAGCGTCAGATAGCTGAAAGTTGGGATCGTGGGCCAGTTTTTTGAGTGCGTCTCTAGATTCCGCTGCTCGTGCTAGGAAATTCTGTGCTCTGGATTTTTCGTTTGCTGATGATCTGGGGTCGTTAAGGGCTCTCAACCATACTCTTTCTACTCCTTGAATCATTTCTATGAAATGAGGGACGCTAGCGCGCTGTATATCGTCAAGCCTTACTAATTCCTCATATTTTTCTTGAAATAAGGGCGATTGGAATTGGTTAAGGTTGGTGGTTGCTGGGCGGTATACTGCGCATTGCATCGGCACTGCTATTGCCAGCAACGATAACATAATTAGTTTTGAACCGAGTTTCATAGAGTATCCTTTTTTTATACATAAAGTTTAGCTTAGTTTAGCTGTTGATTGGTCATGATTCTATGTAAATCATATTATAAATATATACGATTTGTAAATAAATCTAGTATGGTGCCAAATTTTCTAGGGCAACATATTTTATAGCGCAACTCTAGCAAATAGTTTTTCTGTACGACGTGGGCAAATGGCCAAAAGGATGCGGTGGGTAGTCTCTAAAAACTGGAACGGCCCCTTCGCACAAAACATGTGAGCGGAATTGCTTAAGAAGTAAATAATTTAGAGAACTTTATTGATGTAAATCTTTCCAATTGCTCTCTAATGACTCCAAAAGGGCTTTGAATCCCCGGTAAATTGATCTTATTTGCATCAGCCATGAGGCTGCCTGCTTCTTTTCCTGTCCGCCAAAGCTCATTGATGAGCGACGGCTGGATGTTCTTCGGTGCTGACGCGCGCAATGAGAATTGCTTTCATGATGCTCCACGAGATTGAATGTAATTCTGATTTCCGCAAGCAGTGTACCATGGAAGGGAAAAGTTCAGAACGAGATGATGAGAAATGAAAGAATTTATTTAGTGTTGTTCAAAGAAATTAGGCGAACGAGCGCCCATTTCTTTGTCATTTTTATTTTTTTAGTAGCGCAGTAATGCCAGCGTTTACGTATGCGATTAAAATGGTTGATGGAACGAGAAGACTCATAGAAGCTAGATCGCATTTATTCCATATTCTACTTTGATAATTAATTGCTTGTACGTTTGCTTGTGACTGATTAAGTGCCCTATTCTCAGTATGCTTCTTTGTTTCTATACGGGACACGCAATAGACTGCTGTACCAAATACTAAAGTGCTTAGGCCACCCATAATAATGGGATTATTCATTGTGGTTTCGCTGATATTTTTTATAAAAAATTTATCAAAGAATGAATTTACAAATAGGTTAGGAAGAGGTGAAATAGGATGATTATTGGCGCTCATATATATAGATTGGTTGAGGAACGCAAACCCAAAGATGCTGAGAATAAATTTTTTATGAAGCATATGATCCTCTCTTAATATTCATTTTGTATGTTGTCGCAAAATATGCATAAATAGATATTTATAGTAACAAAATGAGAATTAATATCAATTAGAATAGAAGTTTATTTGTTTAGTTGCACAGGACTGAATTTCATTTGATTTATTGATTTACGTTGATCCCTAACGATTCGAAAACTGTTTGTATATGCTCGAGTGTGAATGTATACTCAATTTCGCCGGTTATGAATGTATCCATTAAGGTACACCAAATTTCGTTTCACGAAATTTGTCCGTCGTAACTTGCCGAGGCCGAAGCCCCGGATAAGTGAAGACTGGACTTCGCCATACAGGCTTCGTCTGGCTCGCGCCACGAAAAAAATTTAATACCAAAATAAACTCTGTGAGCAGGAAGAAGACTGACCGTCTTCGTTCTTGACAAGTTTGCTGCGCTTTTCGCAGTTTGGACATCAGTAAATTCTTTTACGATGAAGAGATTGCTTTTGGAAGCCTACTCTTGCTTTGAGCTGTGCAGGTATTGAATAACGTTCGCTATTAAATAAAAGAGGCCCCGGTCAGGGCCCTGATATTCTAGTGCTTGAAAACGTTTTTACCCGACATTAGCTCAAAAACGCGCGCTTGGTGTTCACACGTAGGTGGAGGATTAACGGTGTCTTTTTCAAGGTAAATTTATTTTTGATGAGACATTCAGTTAATTCTGTTTGAGCTTTAAGGAGCCTTTCAGCCTGCTTTTTCTCTAACTCTGACAAATCCTCTTCTGGAGTTGAAGCAAGGTAAGGCCTTACTTTCCTAGCAACCCAAATGCGAGATTTGATATTTAATCTTGGTATATAGCATGTTAGAGCTCATTTTGTTTTAGGTATCTTTTTCAGAGCAGATCCTTTATGCATCGCTAAATGGTCTGTTTTTGTGCTTTTTATCAAATATTGCGGTTCCTCTTTTGAGGCATGAACCGTATATCCTTTAAAGCTAATTTCAGATGTAATCTTTTTTTTGATTTTACCGCGTACTCGCCCTGCTTCTGAGTTCCATTCTACAAGATCTCCAACTTTAAAATCTTTAGACATGATTATCCTCTGCGTATTTACAAAATATTTTTATGATACTGTTGTACCATCTATAGCTGGATAGGTTATAGTTGTCCCCTGTACCATTGCCCAAGGGGTTAATGTGTGAGGTTTAATTGATGTTATGCTATAAATATCTTCAACTTCGATTCCTCGCACTAACAAGGCATCTCCAACTAAAGATCTGTGACATCGCCAAGGAACAGCTTCACCACACATAATAGCTACCGTTTTTTCATGCGCAACGTCAATAAGTTCTCTTATGCCATCTTTAAATTCTGCTGTTTGCATATAATCTGCGAATCCGCGGAATGAAACATTACGCCAGGCCATATTGATCGAATCGGAGTGCGTATGCCGTAAGCCGCCTAGGTTTTTTTGATGTCGGTAACCAATACGATGGTTTCTTAAAACATGGGCTAATTCTGGGCCATTAAACTGTGGATTGTGGCGTGATTTTGGTATTGTGCGAATATCAACAAGTTCGGTAACATGATAATGTTTAAGTAGTGCTAAAAAATCTTCTATTGACCGAGTTGAATGTCCTACTGTAAAAATACGCAACACTTTGTTCATGTGGCATGTGCTTTTTCTTATAATACATTTGAAACATTGCAAGGGATGGCTACATCTTTTAATATGTAGCTAACAGTTGTTTAATAACAAGTACTATTTTCGATTGAAAAGGTAATGAAATAATCCGATAAGGCACGCCCAATCTTCAACCCATCTTTGATGAGCATAAAATAAGAATACAAGAGGGATTAGACTTATTTGCCAAACGTTTTGACTCTTTTTGGGGTTAATAATTTTTTTAAATCAACTTTCAATTTATTTTTCCAAAGTTTTTAATTTTGATTTCATTACATCAATTTCTGATAATTGCATTGCACTGATATTTTTACAGATTTTTTGTATATCGGGGTCTTTAAGATGAGAATGTTGGCACATTAGAACAGCGATTGCATGATGAGGAATCATGGATCTTAAAAATTGTTCATCATTTATGCCAACCTGTTTTCTAGCGAAGATTATTAGTAAAATAAATATAATACCACTGGGAAATAAGATTAAATTATTCAGTTTTTTATTTGGGTAAGATGATCCCATTAATAATAGTTCGATTATTATAATGGATAGTGTTAATACGCTTGCCATATAAAATTGATTTAGATTCATAAAAGTATTTGAATAACTATCAACCGTTAGATACAAAAGTATGTACATTGATATGAACGATAATAGTGACCTAAGAACCAATTTAAAATATCTCATCAAATTAGCTTTCTTTTTTTGTTGATAGGGAAGTGCCCGAAACATGTTCCTCAGGATTATCAGCAAAGCTCATTAGTGCTCCTATCTATTCGTCTACTTTTTTTTCTTTCTTAATTTAGATAATGTTTGCGCTAAACGTGCACGTTTTCCTACAATCCCTTTTTTCTTAGCAGCCGCTTTGAGCTTTTTAGATGGGATTTTTTTTCCTTTTTTTTCGTTAAGTTCTTTACGTAATGAACCTGGTTTTTTTATTGCATCTGCAATCCATAATTTTTTCTTTTTTGCGACCATCGTTTTCCTTTTTATTAATAGCAATCTGCCTATTAATAAAAAAATATAAAATAGGGCAATTAAAAGTAAATGTCTTGAATATTTTTGCCGCAAATTCCAGAAATATTTTTAATTTTATTCTTAAGAAGATTCCGCCCAATTAATTTCAGGCAAATGATGTTTTTTTAGAAAGGAATTCGCTTTTGAAAAATGTTTGCAGCCCAAAAATCCGGTCACGGATAAAGGTGAGGGATGTGCAGATTTTAGAATTAAATGTCGAGATGAATCTTCGTGTATATGCAAATGTTGCATTTTCTTTTGTGCGTACGAGCCCCAAAGCATAAAAACAGTCGGGTGTTTCCGCTTGAGAAGTTGCTCCATAATCGCATCGGTGAAAATCTCCCAACCTTTATTTGCATGAGCTGCGGGTGTTCCTGCTTCAACCGTTAAAATAGCATTAAGGAGCAAAACTCCTTGTTTTGCCCAGCCGGTTAATGTGCCATTTTGTGGCACAGCGATGCCAAGATCACTGGCGAGCTCTTTAAATATGTTTCGCAGCGATGGAGGGATTGCAATTCCTGGTGGCACGCTGAAACTTAATCCGTGCGCTTGGCCCGGGCCGTGATAGGGATCCTGCCCAATAATCACCACACTTACTTTATCAAAAGGTGTTGCTTTCAATGCTGCAAAGATATTTTGTTTTGCAGGATAAATAGTCGCGCCCGCTTTTTCCCGTTCTTGCAAATAACCTATTAATGCATCGATTTCTGGTTTGTGGCAAACTTCTTCCAACGGTTTTTGCCACGATGGTGGCAGGGCGGAAAAAAAATGTTTTTGTCTTGCGCTCATTTCTTTCATAACAGGATGATTTTGTAGGTATTTGTGCGCCTTGTCAAATTTGAGTTTGAAGTTATAAAAATACTGGCAAAAGGAGGAAAGTGTTTCGTTTGAAAAGCGTGATCAGCCCTGTTCTTTCTTGACTTTTTTACATCATTTTCTATTATTAATTATAATACAAAAAAATATTTAAAAGAGTTTTTATATGCATTCAATGATAGAAATAAAAAATTTAAGAAAAGTTTACCTTTCCGGTACTGCGCAAGTAAAAGCGGTCGATGGGATAGATCTTTCTGTTCATAAGGGCGAAATTTTCGGGTTTCTGGGGCCAAATGGTGCGGGCAAAACCACCACCATGCGAATACTCACCACCTTATTAAAACCGACATCTGGTACCGTTCACGTTGCCGGCTTTGATCTTGGTGCTGAGCCCGATATGGTGCGCAAGAGTATTGGTTATGTGAGTCAAACAGGCGGTTTGGAACGCAGTGCAACGGCCAGAGAAAACTTGGTTTTACAAGCACGTCTTTACGGCATGAGCAAAACTGAGGCGCAAGCGCGTGCAGCGGAACTTATTAATTCTTTGGGAATTGCAGCTTTTGCAGATCGGCTTGTAGAAACCTATTCTGGCGGCCAACGCCGCAGAGCCGATATTGCGCTCGGCATGGTTCATAAACCTAAACTTCTTTTTCTGGATGAACCAACCATAGCACTTGATCCTCAGAGCCGTGCGCAAATCTGGGAAGAAATTAAAAAACTCAAAACACATGGCACTACGATATTTTTCACCACGCATTATCTTGATGAAGCGGATATTTACTGCGATCGTATCGCCATTGTGGATAATGGTAAGATCGTCGCTCTTGGCACGCCTGAATCACTCAAACATGAGATTGCTCCAGGTAAGAAAGCTACGTTGGACGAAGTTTTTCTAGAAAAAACAGGCCACAGTTTTAAACAAGATAATTAAGAGAATAGAACTATGATGAAATTATTTAACGATACCTCACTCATTTTTTTTCGCAGTATGCAAACCACTTTGCGTAATCCGGTGTGGATCATTTTTGGTCTTTTCCAGCCGCTATGCTTTCTGCTTTTATTTGCTCCGTTGCTTGAGAAACTTACAAGTAATCCGGCATTTGGCAGCTCAAATTCACTAACTGTTTTTACTCCCGGCCTTTTGATCATGATCGCGCTTTATGGTACCTCGTTTGTTGGCTTTGCGCTTATTGATGATATTAGATCTGGGGTTATTGAGCGCTTCCGCGTAACGCCCATTAATAGAAAAGCACTCATTTTGGGGCGCGTTTTGCGAGATTTGTGCGTTCTTGCAGTGCAAGCGACATTTCTTCTAGTATTAGCATGGCTTCTTGGCTTATCGGCGTCACTTTTTGGTGTATTGATTTCGTACGGGTTAGTTTTGCTTGTCGGATTTACTATGTCCACTGCATCATATTGCGCAGCACTTATGCTGCAAAGTGAAGATGCGCTTGCGCCAGCGATTAATTTCTTTTTGTTACCGATTCAACTGCTTGCGGGTATTACACTTCCGCTTACGTTAGCGCCTCTTTGGCTTCAGCGAGTCGCGTTCTTTAACCCGTTCGCTCATGCAGTTTCAGCTGCGCGATCACTGTTTATGGGTGATTATTTAAATGAAACAGTCGCATTAGGGTTTGTAAGTATGATTCTTATTGCCGCATTGGCTTTTTACGGTGCATCACGCTTGTTGAAAAAGACCGCTTCATAATTAACAAAATAATTCTCTGATCTTTATTGTATTGGGATTTGGCCGTACTTCGAAAAAAAATTGAAGTTGCCAGCTTTGTGTTGCTTTCGCTTGCTTGCTTTCGACATGATCCCATGGCGGATAAACGCGCATCGCTCGCTTTCCGCCAATTCCTTTTTTTGCAATAAATCCTTTTTGATGCAATACCGTTTTTGGGAAAGCAAATTGCCCAAGAAGTTCTCCAAAACGGACACTTACAACAAAAATATCTACCGGATCTGCTAGGTCAAAGGGGATAATTGGGCCATTTCCAATTCTTTTCCAGAAGGTAACGAATTGACCAATTTTTGTTGGGGTGATTTTTGCACTTCGAAACTGAATTATTTTATCGTTGATTTTAAAACGACTTGCATCGTATTCTTGGCTTTCTTGCTCTCGCTCAAAATTTTTTAAAAAGAGGCCGCAGGGCAGATAAGCTACTTCTTGTGCACCAAGAAGATCAGAAGGCATTAAGTTTACTTGATTATCCATAGTTTACTTTTCTTTAAAAACTAAGATTCCACGAAGCCCAGAATGTTACGATGTATTTGCAGCCAAAAAACTTGGGACTGTGATCAAATCCATACGCTCCATAAAATAAAAAACGATTCGAAAGATTTCGGATCGAAAATTTATATTTATAGACGCCATAAAAATTGCTTCTAATGTAATCTGTCTTTTTTTCAATGTCATCAAACGGTGAAGATGAATGAGCGCCGAATCGTGTGCGGAATGTGTAGCCAAGTTCAACTCCCTTTTTTTGCCAATCTTTAGAGAAGGCAAGTAAAAGATCGGTGATATTTCCCAACGTGAAAGTATGTTTTTGATCAAAATTATCGAACGCTTTTCTCGGTACAAAATATATATAGCGAGCACCGTACATCACGCTGCGCATGCATCTAAAAGCGTGCGCGCCATCTAATTGAATGCCAGTTCCTATTTGGCTATACCCAAAATCTGCATGTTGCAAACGATAGATTTTGTGCGTGGGAACGCCAAATAAGCCGGATAACGTTATCACATCATTCTGTTTTAAAATAAAATTACGCCCGAGCGTAAAAAGTATGTCATCCGTTTCAGTGCCAGAAAAAGTGACCACTCCATTATCTTTTTCCTTTATATAAGATGCAGCAAAATCGGTGCGAAAATAATATGGCTTAAAGTCGTAGATGAACGATCCCAGGCCACCAAAATAATTTTGGTAGACGCCACTGTGTTTTTTGCGAAATTGATCAAAGAGAAGAGCGACGAAGAGGTGATTTTTCTGACTTTTCTGCTGCATAATTGGCTGTTTTGTGATTTGCGCAATGCGGAAATTGTACACCATAGAAATACCGCTGAGATCAGGGCAAGAAAAAATTGATAACAATAAGAGAGATTTACGAGCTATTGAGCTTTTCACGAATTCTATCCTAAGGTACAAACACCACGCATTTAGAGTTTCATAATGTTACTTTACTATAATCGCGAAGCGAGGAAAAAATGAAGAATCGTGAACTAAGTATGGAAATGCTAGCAGAAGAAAGAACGCTACTCGCAGCGGAGCGTACCTTTAGCGCATGGTTGAGAACAGCTCTTGCCGCTATGGCGGGCGGTATTGCAATTCTGCGATTAATTACATTCAAAACAGATTTTCATAAAATCATCGCGCACATCACGGGCGAAACACTTATTCTTTGGGGATTTATAATTATTATTTTATCCGCGCTAGACTACAAAAAAACACGCCGAAAGCTAGATATTGCCAAAAGTTATAAAAGCTCATCATTAGGTTTTATAATTATTGTTGTACCGCTTATTATTATGTCAGCATTGCTTATATGGGTTACATTACCGTAAAGATATGCGAGCATGAAATTTAAGTATGACATTGGCAACTTAGCAGATATCTTTTTTGGGCGCTTCATACTATTAGAAAGCCTCACAGCATGGAAGTTGGTTACGATGCATTATTCTTTTTTAATGCAAAAGTCTCCCCGCATTTTGCATCGCATTATCATATGGCTTTTGAACCCACACTAAAAATTATAGGCAATAAGCGGCTCATTTCCACGTGGGGCTTAATGGGGATTAATTTAAAAAAAATTAAATGAAAAAATTAGGAAAAATATGCCACAAACTCCGCATATCGAAAAACACTTCACGGCGAGCGATACGGTGCGCGATATCGTCATAGGAATGTCTGACGGATTAACGGTTCCATTTGCCTTGGCAGCGGGCCTTTCTGGCGCCGTTGATTCTACAACCATTGTCATAACTGCGGGGCTTGCAGAAATGGCGGCAGGCTCGATAGCTATGGGATTAGGAGGTTATTTAGCCGCAAAAAGTGATGCAGAACATTATGCTACCGAAGAACTTCGTGAGTATAGTGAAATTGAAAAGATGGCAGCGGTGGAGAAGCTCGAAGTAAAGAAAATACTTATGAATTACGGTTTGGCATCAGACCAAGCATTGACTATTGTAGAAGCGCTGAACAAGCGGCCAAAAGACTATGTTGATTTTATGATGCGGTTCGAGTTGGGTCTTGAAAAACCCAATCCAAAGCGTGCGCTCAAGAGTGCAATTACGATAGCTTTGTCATATATCGCAGGAGGTATGGTTCCTCTCTTGCCTTATATGCTAATGAGCAGTGCAAAAAAAGCGTTGCCAATCTCTGCTATTTTTACACTTATAGCGTTATTTATTTTTGGTTATATTAAAGGGCACTTTACGAGCGTTAGGCCAGTTCGGGGAGCGATTCAAACAACCATCATTGGTGCGTTGGCGGCTGCAGCAGCGTTCGTTATCGCTCGCTTAGTTGGATAATCTTGTTATTTAAAGGGCATCTTAAGACGCCCTTTAAATAAATAATGTTTTTAGTGCCAAACAGAAAGAATGATAGCGCTGACTATAATGCCAACTGCAGGATAACCAGCATCAATTAGAAAAAGTTTAAGAGATTTACTTTCCCAAATAAATACTGATCCGATTGCCGTTGCAGCAAAACCAATAGCGACGATTTTTCCTAAAATGAATCCCGAATAGAGAGTTGATGATCCCGTAACTTCTACGAGCCATGCCATCGCAAGAGAAGCAATAACGTTTGCAGCGAACGTCAAAATCATTTTCGACATTATTTCGCTTGATGAAGGTTTCTTGATTTTAATACCATGCTTGCCTAGTTCTTCAACCCAGATTGATCCAAAGAGGCCAGAAAACCAAACTGAACCAATAAAGAAAAATGCGAGCGATGATACAAGAACCGCTACATAATTAAGATGTGAAAAAAAGCTTATATCCATCGGGATTCCTTTAATAAAAGATTAATATGAAATTGGCCAAATATTTAATAGTCCATTAGTTTCAAGTTATAATTAGATAGTATAGGCTGAATAAAAAAATGCAAACGGCTTAAGTTGCTTAAAGAATTGAGTTCGGGTTTATGAGATGGACGCAAAAAAGTTATTTTGCTAGATGTGATAGATGATAAAGGAAATCTTATCAAAAAAAGGAGTACTTATGGAAAACGGATCTAAAATGTGTAAAAGCTGCAGAGAGAAATGCAGCAGCTGCAAAAATAAAAAGGGAACGTGCGAAAAAATGGGAAAAGGGGGCTGTAAGCCGTGCGATTCTGATTGCGAGAGTTGCTCAACGTGTTCTGATTGCAAAGATTGCGATGAGTAAAAATTAGTAATTAAAAACTATGCCCAGTAAAAGCGCCATGGAGACATGGTGCTTTATTGGGTGTTACAGTATTTTTATTCATCAAAAATTTTTTTGTTTCGCATTTTTTTAACTTCGCTTCGCTTTCTTTTCACCTGTACCCGAGCTTCTTTAGCTGTTCTTGAAACCCGAGTTGCCATTCTTTTTTTAGGAACATAGAGCGCTTTACGAATAGTATGCGCAAGTTGCGCGAGAGCGAGTTCTTTATTTTGCTGTTGGCTGCGTGTCGCGCTGCTGTGAATGATCAAATCACCTTCGGCTGTCAAGCGTGATTGTAAGTTTTCCATAATGCGCATTTTTAATTCATCAGGCAATACGGTTGAGGTTTTTACATTCCAACGGAGGGTGATGCGCGTTTCTGTCTTATTAACATGCTGCCCCCCAGCGCCGCCAGATCTGCTGGTAGTAATTTCTAGTTCGTGTTCGGGGATAATAATACCGTTTTTGATTGGTACATCATTTTTCATAACTGCTCAGATCATTTATAAAAGTAAAAGTCTATCTAAAGGCTCATCTTTTTTTTATTGTATTAAAGAGTGTTTGATAAAATAAACTAAATAGTTGAAAAGAATAAGAATGTTGGCGAGAAAAATAAGCTTGGGGGTTTAATGAAATCTAAGAGTTCAATAAGTCTGCTGTTTATCTTATTATTGGTATTCTTTTTTGGGATACTTTTTCTACGGGCAAGAACGGTAGTTCGGAGTATTAAGGGGGATAGTGTAATGGTTTTTAATAAAAATATTTTTGATTTAGCAACTGAAAATACTTTTTTTAGGAAAGAGCTTATTACCGGTAAGCATAGTCAAGTTGTACTCATGAGTATACCCGCAGGAGGCGAGATCGGGCTTGAACAGCACGATGTTGATCAAATACTTGTCTTTGTTCAGGGTGATGGCCAAGTTATAATAAAGGGCCAAACCTCTCCTTTAGGGAAGAATCATCTTGTATTCATTCCAGCAGGTGTTGAGCATAATTTTAAGAACACTGGGTCCAAAGAGCTCAAGTTATTTACAATTTACGCACCATCTGAGCATGAGATTGGCACTGTTCAAAAAATAAAACCAGAATAATCAAAATGTATTCAAGTTTTTAAGTATCTATTTTTTTCTGCAATAGACGTGGGTTTTTGCTAGCGACTATAATGTAGTTACTATTTAGGTGTCAGTTCCAAAAAAATCATGGCATCGTTCAAGAAGGCGCTCAAATTCATAGTGATTTGCAGCGAGTGAATCTTGGCCGCGAATAAATGTGATGCCTAAAATGCCATCCTCTTTTGGCGCAAAATAAATTAATTCGTCTCGCGGCGTTCCTTTTGGTGATAATTGCACAACTTTTACATTTATCATGTATTGTAAATCTTGGATTGATTGATTTTGCAGAGTAATTAAATGGCCTTGCACTGGCACAATTCGTTTATCACTCGTTAATTCACGAGCTCCCAACCCAGCGCAGTTAAAGATAATTAATTCAGGCACATCGAGAAAATTTTCAACAGTGCCCATTGAAATAGGAATGCGTAATTCATTTTGCAGGCGATTGAGCTCTTTCATCAACATTGATGAATTAATAAATATGGTTTGATATTCGATTGCGGGATATTTTTTGCCTGAGCTAAAATCAATAATCACTTCTTGCGGTGCATCCACAAGGCCCGCTTGAATATAAGGCGCGAATCCCGGATCAATATCTAATCCATAATAGGCTGGCAAAATCTTGGGCCCACCTTTGATAAAAGGATGATTGCCAAGCGCAATTTGTTTGTAAATGCGATATGATTCCATGCCTCGCGATTCAAAAATAGCGCGCTCACCGGGCGTCGATGATTTGCGAGGGCGAGGAAAAAAGAAGCCGGCAGCTTTATTTGAGGCGATCGTTTCAGTTTCTTTTGCCACGATTCGAACAGAATATCCTTTTTGCGTCAGTATAATAGCGGTTAAAAGTCCGTAACAACCGGCTCCAATTATGCAAATCGGTTTATTTTTAATATTTGGCATCTCATTTATTTTTTGTTCAAACTGCCGAATCGATTCATTTACGCAGCCAAAAAGGAAGGTCCACCCCGCGCCTCCTTGCCCGTAATTATGGTAAATAAGCTTGTCGCCAATCAACTGCATAGAGGTTTCAAAAATGCGTTCTCTGTGCGCACGGATGCACACAATTTTTTCTTTAATATGTTCTGCAGAAATTTTTGGCGGGCAGAGGCGAACGGTTTTTATTGTATTCAAGCGATTAAATGTTGTTTTTGAGAAAAAATGAATTATGGTAAAGTATACCAGAGTGATTTAATAAAGTGATCCTACTTTAAAGCTCAAACGCATAATTTTAAAAAAAGGGATGAAATGAAATTTAAATTTATTTGCATATCAGTTTTTGTTCTTTCTGTTTACAACATTGCAAAAGCAATGGAAGCAGCAAATCTGCAAGAAAGGCAGATTTGCGCTCAACTATTTTATTGGCCCGAACAAGATGAGCTCCATTTTTCCAAAGCTCCCATGGTTAGATTCACAAAGATAGCGGCTCCGGCATCTTTTGCCGAATTAAAAAAAGAAATAGCGCAGCAGTTTGCAAAAAGCGAGGATCAAATAACAGTTCACAATTATAATCTAAGATTTGATAATCCAAAGATAATAGACTCTCTTAATGAATTTCTCGCATATCAACAAACGTGCAAGAAAACCGTTGTAGAAAATTTGAAGGTTGCAACTTTTCTCAAATTATACGTCTACGATAAAAAATGGGTTGATTACAGCAAAAAGCAAGAAAAATTGCGAGCAAAGTTTTAACAGAGAAAGAATAGTATGAAAAAAATAATTGTTTTTTGTGCTTTTATAGCCCTATTTTCGCACCAGCCGTTTTCGTTTGGCAAAACGATGCCAACGATTCTTCTGGTTCTTGGCAGCGAACGGAAGGGAAGAATGGCAGAGCCGCTTTCCCAAGCGATTGCAGCGATCGTCGATAGATCAAAAGTTAATGTGCGTATTATCGATTTGCAGGAATATTCATTGCCATTCATTGATCTTCACAATCCACAAAGAACCGGTACCATGGAAAAATGGGCAGCGGAAGTGCGCGATGCTGATGCGCTTATTCTTTTAATTCCAAATTATAATGATGGCTATTCGTCGGTGATTAAAAATGCAATAGATGTGCTTGTTGATGAAGGTAAGAATAAGATCGCCGGTTTGGTTAGTTATGCTGGTGGTTATGGTAGCACAAATCCGATCACCACTTTAACACCGTGCCTTAAGTCAATTGGTATTGAGCCACTTGCCGATTCGTACGTTGTTATACCATTTATTTCGAGTGCTCTTGCGAGTGATAATACATTTAAAAAAAATGAAGTAAGTGATGAAATAAAAAAAATGTTATTGGATATGTATAAAAAATTAGGAGTCGCATGAGCAAAACTTTATATACTATTATAACGAGCGCGCTTGGCATTTTGGCGATTGTACTCATTGATTCGGTCATTATACCGGCGATGAAAGCTAGCCAAAAAAAAGAATATGTTATTATTGCTGATCACATCGAGCCTCGATCAATCACCAATTCTTTAGTTAAAGAAGTTTCTAAGCAATTACGCGATTATCAAGCATCAGAAAATAAAATGAAAAAACGGGATGTTAAAATTACGGTCGTCGATTTATCGACGCTTAATTTGCCAACACTGAATGCATCGGTTTCTCCTGCGCAAGCACCGATTGAAGATAAATCGGTTAAGCAGTGGGGCCAAATGGTAAATTCTGCGGATGGCATTATTTTCCTCGTTCCAAACTATAATCAAGGTTATCCAGCTATTTTCAAAAACAGTGTCGATTTGATTTGGGAACCGTGGCATACCAAGCCAGTTGCGGTTATTGGTTATTCTCTTTATGGGGAAGATGGGAATAATCTTATAAATTCGTTCGGTGATGTTTTAACCATTGTTAAAACTGAGCAAGTAAAGCCTGCATTATATTTGCCGAATGTTACGCATCACAGTTTATTTAATGCACAGCAAGAAAAAGAGCTGAGAGAGCTTTTTGATAAACTTGTTAACTCTTCGCATAAGGGTAATTTTATAACGAGAATTAAGAACGCTGTATCAAGCACTTTTATGCGTATGCTGTTAAAGTTTACGAATTGATGCAGCAGATCATTAACGAACGCGGATAGCTTCTGGATGTTTGGCAAAATAATCTAAGATCATTTGTCTGCGTTCCATAGTTTTTCTGACGAACGTTTCGATCAGTTCTTTATATTGATTTAAACCTTCCTTCTCCATTTCAAAAGGAATTGAGGGCCAGAATGATGCAAGTTGATCGGGCGTGAGCGTTTTTATTTTTTGCAAAAGATCGGATGCTATTGTTTCTGAAAACGGTGCGGCGATTTCTCTGCTTGAAGCGTAAAACTGCCGCCAGAGGCGATTGCGCCATATTCTGCAGTATCCGTTATCGATATCAATTTTAGTCCAGATATCTACTTGCGGAAAGGCGGCATGTATTAATGCAGGGTCTTGTTGAGCATTAAGAACGCTTTCAAAATCTTTTGGTTCCGTATCCGGATCAATTTTTATATGTGCTACAAAATCGCCAACATTGCCCACCCACGGACACGATTTCTTTTTATCTGAGCTGTATGCAAATACAAACTGATCGACGTTTGCAATCGCTTCGTTATCGATTAAATAGAGTTTGTGAGTATCTTTTTGAATAATGAGATTGCCAAGATGACGATCATATTGCCCAAAAAGAAACTGAATAATATTCATGTTTTCCCATTCTGCAATTGAAACACTCTTTTTCACATGAAGCGAGTCGGAAATCTGAATACTCTGATCAATCCATTGCGAACAAAAAGAGACGGTATCTTTTCCCTCTGCATTTTTAGATTTTAGCAGTATCGCATGTGGAACTATATCGAGCCCAAAAAAGCGACTTGCATTATACATTGCAATCTCGCCGCACATATACCGTACGCTTTTTGTGAGTTGCTTTTGGACACTTTTATCAATAACTGTTTCACATTTAATAAAGCGTTTAATTTTATTTTGCACCAGATCAGATGTTAGCTTATGTTCAAGTGCGCAGCATTGCATAATCAAGCTATAGAAAGACAAAAAAAATGACGTTTTAAAAACATTATTCATAATAACTATCTTCGTTAAATGATTTTCGTTGAGCGTAAATTCGGGATCGTGTGATTCTTTCACTAACGATAAAATAATTGAATGAAAAAAATCATCTATTTTAAAAGGAGAAGCAATGCTATTGGATCAAAAAACAGAGAAAGCCACATTTGCGGGTGGTTGTTTTTGGTGCATGGTTGCACCATTTGAAAAGCTGCCAGGTGTGATTTCTGTTGTTGCAGGATATGCAGGCGGAAAAGAAGAAAATCCAACGTATCAGGATTATGCAAAAAAAGGATACGTTGAAGCGATCGAAGTTGAGTATGATGCGCAGAAAATAAATTATTCAGCATTGCTTGATACCTTTTGGCGGCAAATAGATCCGACCGACTCTGGCGGGCAATTTGCAGATAGAGGGCCGCATTATAGAACGGTGATTTTTTATCGTACTCCAGAACAAAAAAAAGAGGCTGAGCTTTCAAAGAATCAACTTGCAGCTTCACACACATTTGAAAATAAAATTGCTACCGAAATTATTCCGTTTACCAATTTTTATCTTGCCGAGCAGTATCACCAGCAGTTTTACAAAAAAAATCCTGAGCGTTATAAAATGTATGCGCAAAATTCCGGGCGCGAACAATTTTTAAAAAATGTTTGGAATGAAAAACAGGATGAATTGCAAAAAAAATTAACGCCATTGCAATTCGATGTTATTAAATGCGGTGGTACCGAGCCTGCGTTCAATAACGAATATTGGAATAATAAAGAACCGGGCATTTATGTCGATCGTATTTCTGGTGAACCACTGTTTAGCTCTCTTGATAAATATGATTCAGGAACCGGATGGCCGAGTTTTAGCAAACCACTTGAATCGGATAACGTTCGTGAGCGAGACGATAATTCATTATCCCTGCCGCGGCGAGAAGTTGTGAGCGCCAAAGGTGAGTCGCATCTTGGCCACGTTTTTCCGGACGGCCCGCAACCAACCGGTTTGCGTTATTGTATGAACTCTGCTGCGCTTCGCTTCATTCCAGTAAAAGATCTTGAAAAAGAAGGGTACGGCATGTATCTTTCTCTATTTAGATGATTGGCTCTAGCAAAAAGCCGTATGCAAAATGATAAATCTTAAATATATTTATTGGGAGCTTTTATGAAGAGAATATTTTTTCTTTCTTTGATGTTGAACTTGAAGGTGTTTTGTGATGAATCTCACACCAGAATTAACGAATTCTCATTTGTTTTAAAGCCTTCATTAATTGCGGGCGTTGGTATCTTTGCTGCTCATGATATTGCCAAGGGAACAAAAATAGTTTTCTTTCCTGAAGGTTATCAGCATCGAATGCTACCCAAAAAAGATATTCCAGAAGAGTTTTTGAAATATTGCGTTGCAAAAACGGAAGAAGTATGGGTAGCTCCACATAAATTTGATCATATGGAAATAGCTTGGTATTTAAACCATTCTGTAGATCCTAATATCAAACGAGCTGAGCCAGGAAGTTGTTATAGCTTAAGAGATATCCAAAAGGGCGAAGAAATTCTTATTAACTATAATGATTTTAATGAGCCAGAAAATACAAAAGAAGAATATTTTAAGCCAAAATAGTGACCGTGTTCACTTTAATACCTGATAAAATCGAAATAGTTCAGAAGGGGTTTAATGAAAAGAACGATTTTTTTAGTGGGTATGGTTTTTAGTTTTTTATTTCCGAGCGTCGTTTATTGCCTGCAGTTAGATGACGCAGAAAAAAAGAAAATAGACGTAGAGTTATTGTGTTGGGCACAAGGGTATAGAAAAGCACCTACCGCTCTATTCATACAGATTCCGATAATTGGTACTTTTGAAGAATTAAAAGTATTTATTGCTCATAAGATTGGGGTTATAAAGGCGAATGAAATAACAGTGAATTGTGAAAACGAAAAAATTGATAATCCCAAGCTCATCGATTGTTTGGGACTGTGGGCCCTCCGCGAAAAGGATTCCATCAAAGTAGTGAAAGGTATTCGTACGGTAGATCTTACTAAACTTCCTAAGATCCATGTATATAGTAAAAACTGAATCGAAGTTAAAACCTTAATTTGTACCTCTTTTAAAAAAAGGAATCTATAATGAAAAGACTTTGTTTAATCATAGTTATTATGATTGCGCCATTTTTGCTTATTGGTTGTGGGCAACCAACGAAAATTGAACAAAAAACTAGTAATCAACACGAAGGGAATATGCAGATGAGTCGAACAAAAACCCCATCAGGATTAGAGTACGAAATTATAAAAGAGGGAACCGGAGCATCGCCTGTAACAGGAAAAAAGGTTACAGTTCATTATACCGGATGGCTTGATGACAACGGTAAACCAGGCACTAAGTTTGATAGCAGTGTTGATCGTGGTGAACCATTTGTATTTGTCATCGGTGTTGGCTATGTGATCGCAGGTTGGGATGAGGGAGTTGAATCAATGAAAGTTGGCGAAAAGCGCCGCTTATTTATTCCCTCTAAATTAGGTTACGGAGCTCGCGGTGCTGGAAGATCAATTCCGCCGCATGCTGATTTAATTTTTGATGTTGAACTTATCAGCGTTGGATAAAATAAAAAAAGAGAAGGCAGGAAATTTTAGCCTGCTTTCTCTTTTTTTCGGTTAGCATTGATCTTTATTTTAAATTATTAACAATCGTTGTTATTCCATCCCATGCGGGCGTATCAAGCCCAAGTTCCCAAATCATCGCGCCGCCGTAATTATGCTGCTTAATATAATTACATTTAAGTGCAATAGATTCTTCATCATCGTACGTAATAAATTCATGGTTATTAAGATTGAAGAGATATGGCGCTTGTGCCTGATTTTCTTTAAAGCGTGTATAAGTTCCCAAAAGATTTTTTTTGATATCTGAGAAAAATCTATACCCAGCTTCTTCAGTTGTTCCAGTTCCCGCGCCATTGAATGGAGCATAAAGACCATCGGTCGTAGAATTTACGTTTGCGTACGAGCGCCCGTAAAGCGGGATTCCCATAACTATTTTTTCAGGTGGAACTCCTTGAGACTCATAATATGAAACCGCATCGCTTGCGTTGAATTTTGGCTCACCTTGTACTGGTTGATAAAGCGGTGCATGGTGGCCCGTTTTTGTATCCCACGATCCTGCAAAGTCGTAACACATTATGTTAATCCAATCTAAATAATTATGGATTTTGCTCACCTCAATATCTTGATAGTGATTTGGGCCAGCTGGCGCTGCAATGGTTACAAGCAGTTGCGGTGAATGAGCTTTAGCAGCTTGGTATAATTCTTTCAAAAGCTGTGTGAAGTTTTGTGTGTCTTGCGCTTGGCCATTGTGTTCAGCAAAGTTTGGATATTCCCAATCGATATCTATGCCATCAAAATTATACTGATCGCACATTGCAATACATTGGCTTACAAAATTAGCGCGCGCTTGTGCATTGGCTGCCATTTGAGAGAAATTATCTGAAAGCGTCCAGCCACCGACAGAAATTAACGTTTTTAAATGCGGATATTTTTGCTTGAGATCGTAAATCTGTCTAAAATTTCCCCAATATGGTTTTTCTACATTCCAATTATCGCGGTATTCAACATCGGCCCAAGAATCAAAGAGAGCGACGTTTCCTGCAACATCATGTTTAAGGAATGCATAATTAAGATGCGTAATTAACGAAGCATTTATATTTTGTGGATAGAAGGCGGGAGTTCTATAGATCGACCAGTTTGCATAATAACCCACTATTTTTTTTGGTTGCGAAGTCGCAGGTTGGTTAACTTGCGTGCTCGCGATATTGCTTGGTTGGCTGACCACTCCCGATGCAGTTGCTTTTACGCGATAATAATAAGTGCCATTTGATTTTCCAGAAACCATGAATGAAGTTGCTGCACCATTAAAAACAATCACGCTTGGAGAAAAACTGTTGGTTGATGATTCTTCTAATTGATACGTTTGTGCGCCTGCGACTGCGTTCCATGTAATAGAATAACTATTAGCGCCATTGGTGTTTTGAATTGCATTCAGAACAGGAGCATCAAGCGTTTGCGGTGCTTGAACATTGATGGTGACGCTTGCAGTAGTGCTTGCGCTGCTTTTTCCCGAAGCATTAGATGCAGAAACGCGATAATAATAAGTGCCGTTAGGTTGATTTTGAAAAGCCTTTGAAAGTGCAGATCCTTGATATGCAATGCTTACATTGGCAAAAGTTGCTGAAGATGATTGTTCTAAAATATATTGGGTTGCGTTTGCAACGCTGTGCCAATTTACAGAATAATTTGCACCGGATGCAGTTATCGGATCTAAAACAGGTGCCGCAGGAATTGGTAGTGGAATTGAGCAAAGAGATGGATCTATGGTCGCGATCGCTACGAGATTAGAAATTCCTGGAGCAATAGTTCCTGTTTTATTAATAACCATTCCTACCGTTATTGAAGCGCCTGGCGCTATTGTGCCACCGCCGGCCCATGCAGGATTTTTTATCGTTACCGTACTTCCAGAAACGGAAGAAATCGCATTCCAAATGCTGCTAAGTGAATGCCCCGTTGGCAATTGAAGTGTTGCGCTCCACGATGAAGATGGCTGCGTTCCATTATTGCTGAGCGTTACGCTTATTTGATAACCACCTTGCCACGAAGAATCTACAACATATTGCGCACCTAAATTGAACGAACAAGGATTTGTAGGCGCAGGCGGTGTAGTTATCTTAGGAGTTCCTTGCGATGAGAGTGCTAAAATCGCTGGCGTCGTTTGGGATGGATTGCTTATTGCAAGAGCTACTACCACGCTTTGTTGAGGATCGAGTGAACCATTATCAGTAAGATTAGTAAGCTTAACATGCTGGCCAGTTAATTGGCTGTTAGCATTCCATGCACATCCTAGCTTCTGCCCTGCTGGAATATCAAAATCTGCTGACCAAGCGGTTAATGGAGTACTCAAATCATTGGTAAGAATTATGTGAGCATTGTAGCCGTTCGCCCAACTTGCATCTACAGTGAATGCGCTGGTAATAGGAGAGTCTGCTATCACCGGCATTGCTTGCCACATAACTGTTAGAAATAGTAAAAATATTTTTTTTGTTATTATTTTTCCCATGCACTTCCTTTTTCTTAATATTTTTATTTCGTGTTTGAAGATAGCAAGATGTTTATTCTTTGAGTCAATAAAACTAAATAATTGATTCTTTTCAGAATGGATATTGCTTTTTTTAATAATAATATTTTATTGTTTCAGCACACTCATTAAAAAATTCGTTCATAATGTAGGCCAAAAAAAGGATTTATATGCGTAAAACTAAATTATTTATAGTATTACTTTTAATATCTTCGAGCCTGTTGATAGGCGCGGATCAAGATTGTTGTACTAATGGTCCACTTGTCAAACCATTTTCACTTACCATAAGGGCCGGTGTTGCGCCTTCGATTTTTTCTGATCGTGGCACGGTGAATGCTGTTGTTTGTCCGTTTACTACGCCGTTCTTTCAGGTTTCTGAAGGGCAAAAGTTTGGACAGGTTTGGCATAACTATCCTCTAAATATAGGCATTGATTTGGCATTTGCTTTAGCAAATAATGTTGAACTCTTTGGCGAGTTTAATTATCGGCGTGCATCACCAACTAATCAGTCGTTTACAGGAGTATCTCCTGCTGGCGCTTTCGGTGAGATCTTTTTGAATTTAAATCACTTCCAGGAATTTGGTGGGTATGTAGGTTTTAGATATTTTTTCAACCGTGTTTTTTGCGATAGATGCGCCTTCTTCCTGGGTTCAAAATTTGGATTAGTCAATTATACGGAAGTGAAATCACAACCTGTGCGGATAGTGCGCGCTATTGACGGAGCCGAATTAACACAAGATTCGATCTGGTATGAATCTAATAATGCCGTAAGCGGTGGCTTGCAAGTTGGATTTGATTATTTGTTTTGCGATTCAATATCGTTGTTTTTTAATGCTGAAATAGTTGCTTCAGCTGCCCCAAAGCCGTTGTTTAATTTTGCTGTCGAGAATCTGGCGATTTTTACTAATTTTAATAATCTTATTCGTGAGTCTCAAGGGACGCTTCTTTCGTTCCCGGTAAATACTGGATTTAGATTTTATTTTGGATGAACTATTAAAAGTAAAAAGGGCCTAGTTTGTTCTAGGCCCTTTTTATTTAAGACTATTTTTTAAGGATTGGCAGAAGTGGGAACCCACATATTGAGCGCAAAATCAACGGCTCTATAAACGCCAATTGCAATGGTAATTTTTGTTAGCTTGCATCTATCGCAAACACCTTTGCATTCTTCGTTTGCGCAGACAACAGCAGAGCCGATCACTGGAATATGTTTTGCTACTTCTTGGAATGTTTGCGTGCAAGTAATTCCTGCGACTGCTGCAGCAATTGGAGCGCGCCAAGAAAGTTGACGTAATCCGTCAGCAGCTTCTTTATTTGTCAGAAGACTCAAAGACAATGCGCCCCCTGAAATTGAAATAACGTTTCCGACGTCTTGCGCATCAACTCCCGTTTTTTCAGAAAACTTTTTGACTAATGGTTTTTTGCTTGCTTTATCGGTGAAATATTTTACACCGCCTGATGCAACTAATCCTCCAACCGCAAATGCCATATTGCGATTAGCAGCATCATCAGCTTTAATTGAGTGGTTCAGTGCGATTGCAATAACTGACGCAAATAATGATACACGAAAGAGCTGAGACATTTGTAACTCCTTTAAAATAAGTAAATTGTTTAATTGTCGAGCATAAGAGTAACCAAAGAAACTGATTTATCAATTAATCGAGGAAAGTTTGTATTTTTTTAATGGCTCAGCATTTTATTGTTAAGAATATGCTCTTTTAAGTAAACTAATATGCAAACTGAATCCTTAGATGGCTATTTTTCTAACATATTTATAAATGGAGATGGCGATGACGTTGTTAAAAAAAATTGGTTTAGTGCTTGGCGGCATTGTAGCATTTTTTGCGGTCAGTTATTCAATGCAATTTCCAATAATTCCGCTCGGTCTGCGTTATGTAGTTGCTGCTCTGCAATTTATAATACTTGTGGTTGTTATTTTAGCGCTTGTTATTTATTCAGCTCGATCAATGTGGCGCTCTCATAGATTTGAATCTTTTCTTCTGCTTTTAATGAGCCTATTTTTTGCTATAGTTGCGATACCTACGTATCTTCCACTTATTTATTATTATGCAACGCTTGCAAAAGCCCAAGTGCACACTAAAGCACCAATGCAACAAGAAGGATCTTTGGAACATGAAAGTGCCTTCATTTCCTATTTGCCGGGTAAAACTGCTTTTGAGCATATGGTGGCCAGCAGTGCTAGTAAACCGGCTGTAATAAAATTATCGGCAAAGTGGTGCGGCCCATGCAAAAAACTGAAACCGGTTTATGAAATGGTAGCGCAAGAGCTTCATCAAAAAATAACATTTGGTGAAGTAGATATTGATTTGTTTGATGATAAATCGTTGCTCACCGTACCGGGAGTGCCGACTATTTTAATGTATAAAAACGGGAAAGAGGTTGGGCGCATTGTTGGTTTCCGAACAGCCGAAGAATTGACAGCAGAATTTAAAAAATTAGAAATGTAAATCAGTTCATATAAAATAACTAAAAAAGTGAGTACGCCGCCGTACTCACTTTTTTGTTTCTGATTTCTAACATCGCAAGATTTTTAAAAACTTATTCTTCAGTAAAGTAATCGAAAGCGTAAGCAGCTAACGCGCCGCCAATAAATGCGCCGCCAACATACATTGCAAGATGGTGATATGAAACATGCATCCCAGAAACAAGGCCATAAAGAGCCGCACCAAGAGCAATCGCTGGATTGAAAAGACCACCAGAAATTGGCCCGCCTAAATAAGCAAGCGCTGGAATGGTGAAACCAATTGCAAATCCAAAAATATCGTTTCCGCTGTATTTTTCAGAGGTTGCGACAAATAAAATAATTAATGCGAGCGTAAATGCTAAAAGTATTTCTACGATAAATGCTTGCATCATGGTTACTTCGGCGCCAGGAGCTGGGATGGTGATATGCCCATGCAGAAAAGCAGCGGCAGCGAACGCAGCAAAGCCGCCGGCGATTTGTGCTACCATATACGTTGGTAAATCATCCCAAGAAAGGCGGCGTCTGATTGCAATTGCAAGAGAAACCATTGGGTTGTAATGCGCACCAGAAACAAATGCACCAATATATACCCACGCCATGAGCATTGCCGCAATTGCAAAAGGATTGCTCGTTAATGCAATCGTAAGAATAAAGAAAAAAGTACCGAGAAATTCCATGATTAATCTTCTCACGCCAACTCCTTTTTTTAGAAAACATTTTAGACAAAAATGAATCTAAACTTGGCGGCAATAACAAGTCAATAACTTATTAAAACATACAAGAAGGGGCATCCTGCAGATCTGGTTTTGCGGATTTGCTTGTAGCGTCTTTGATTTTTTGTTTGAGAGCGACAATACGTGCTCTGAGAAACTCATAAGCTGGATGGTTTGCGCCTAACGCTTCTACGTGCTGGGCCATACTATCGATAAATTTATAATGTTGCGCCTCGTATTTGGCAGAAAGATTATCGAAATTCGTTCGTTGTTCAAAACGGTCGAGACTTTTTTTAATAAACCAATCTGCAAAATCTTTCTTCAGTGCTTCGATATCTTCAATCGGTGTTGACTCGGCGGCAATCGCTGCTATTTGTTTTCTCATAGCCTCTGCAAGATCAGCATCTGGAAGAAATGTGATCTGATTAATATCGCGGCTGTTCTTTTCTGTCAGATTTTCTGAACCGGTCATTACTAAATTTCCACGAATTATTATTTTCTGATGGTTTATTAGTGAATATTTATTAGCGAATTTTTCTTTCCCACCAACGTTATATATGTATACAGGAACGTCATTCTTTCTGAGATCAATAAGGAATTTTTTTGTTTCTTCATTAGCTAAATTATGGAAATTGACACAGAATGCTTTAATGTTTTTATGTTTTCCTGTGATGACTTTTTCCATATCTTTTTGATCGATGCCATACATATTTATCCACAAATCTTCTTCTTGAGTATTTTCTATCCGCCGTTTAAGCGTGCCTCTCAGATTTGTTGCCAAGCTGGTGAGGCGGGTTGGTTTTTTTGGTGTTTCAACCAGCGTCGGCTTTACTGGTGAACCGATTAACTTATCTGAAACAAGCGACGATTCGTCAAATTCTTTTAGGGGAATAGATTTTTTTTCAATTAAAGTTTTGTGAGCGTCAAATGCGGATTGGATCATATCTTGATTGGTGATTTTCATAGCGGTTTCTTTATTACCTGAATAGGCCTGATGAGTTGCATTCGCTGATCCATCATAAAGAAATTTACCGACGGAGCCGGTAGATTTGGTGTGTAATGATTGGTTTAACTTGGGATTTAAAACAAATACTTGGACGCCTTTTTTTTGTAAATCAAGTCCCATTTGGATCGATTGCGGCGTGGGATTAATAATAGCCTGAACAATTGCGCCATTTATTACTGCTTGCTCCAATGCTTTAAGATAATTTGTATTAGAAAGCATAAACTGGTGAACGAAAATTATATCATTCGGTTTTGCATTATTTAAATCGGTTAGCATCTCTTGAAAGCCGTACTGATCTTCAGGACCATAGAGCTTCACCTTTTTTGGAGACTTTTCTTCAATAGGTTCAGGCGCTAAGGCAGCACTCATTTGCGGTTGAAAGCAAAAGAAAAAAGCGAATAATAGTATGTAGATAGGATATAATTTCATAGTGTTTTGCCTCACAAAAAACATTAGTTATTATGATTATAACAATTAATGTTCTATTTGGCAATTAATCTATTGTTTATAGCTCTATATAAAGAAAGAACAGCAAAGCGGTAAAAAGGGCATTTTCAAAAGGAAAAAGCACTTCTCAAATTGGGGTTCGCCGGATGGGTTGGAAGTCAATGCAATAAAGACCGAACTTTTGATCATAGTCAATAAAAGCTTTCATTTTTGTTGTATTTACAAAGAGAGATAAAAATAAATTATAAGCAGAGAATAAGCAATGGCTCAATTATTATCGAGGATGCTTGTTTCCTCAATTATCCTTTCTGTATGCTAGAGGCAGTGGGATAGGTTTTGGAGGGGGAGCGATGATAAAGAATTTAAATAAATTTCTCATGGTAATTTTTTTCCTCAGCGGGTGCGCCGCTGGCGTTGTTGAAATGGAGCAGGGCCTTGAAGGCACCGGTTGGCAATTGGTGCAGCGGCCATATGCACAAAATGTACCGGTTGGTGATTATTATGAGGGGGGTTCGGCACCCCAAATTAATCTCGGGAGAGTTGCCCCTACATTAACCCCTGCAGAAGAAATAAGAATTAATAAGCAATTTGTAGAAGCGGTGCATAAAAAAGATCCTGCTATTCTGCAAAAGCTTCTTAACGAATCGGTTGTGCGCGGCAAAAGAAACCCGGCAGAGTTCGTTAAATTTATGACGCTTCCAGATGCCAGTGGCTGGACCCCATTTATGCACGCAGTAGAAATTGGCGATCCTTCGCGTCTTAATATGTTTATGGATGCTTTCCAAAAAGTATTAGCAAATGATACCGCCTCGCTCCTTAAAATTGTAAATTTTCAAGATGTTCACGGCCGAACGGCCCTGCATCTTGCTGCAGAGCGGCGGCAAAATGACGAAGCACGATTATTGCTTAAACGGTTCGTAGAGTTTTTTAAAAACGATAAGAAATCTTTTTTTGAAATACTTAATAATCGTGATCGCCATTTAGGGTGGACGCCGTTAATGGCAGCTACTTATGATAGCGCTTCTGAGATTATTGAGGCGATATTGAAAGCTGCAGCACAAGTGCTTGGCGTTGGTACTGAATATTATAATGATGTTCTTAATGCACGCGGGTCATTTGGCAGAAGTGCAATCCTTTTGAGCATTGCGCCCCGGGATCGATGGCTTTTATTGCAATATGGTGCTCGAGACGATGTAGAGCCTCAAGATCCATTGACTAAAGATTTAAAAACAATGGGATTGAAATTTTTGCATTATGCGTCTCATGATGGGCATGAGCAAGATATTGAAGAATTTTTCCAGACGCTCGCTGAGAAATACCCCGAGAACTATCAAGCATTCCTTTTTGTGTTGACGGCGCGCGATGAGGGCGGGTGGACGGCACTCATGAACGCTGCAGCTGATGGCAATGCTGAATATGTTAGGATTATTTTGAGTAATGCGCACAAGCTTTTTAAAACTGATACCGCGCGTGTTGCAACACCTGGAAGAGAGGGAGAGCGTCAAGAAGATCCCCTTTGGTTTAGTCTCGTTTTAAATAACGCTGATGTGCATGGTCGCACCTCTTTACATTTGGCAATCGCGAGACGGCACTTTGATGCATTTAAGACACTTCTTTCTATAGAGAAGGACTATTTAGGCAATGACCGCCGTACCTTTAATCGATTTATTAATCATCGCACCGAGTTGAACGGTTTTACGCCACTTCTACTTGCAGCATTTCGTAGCGCAGATGATGAACTTTCTCTTGATATGATAAAAATACTTGTTGAGCGAACTCTAGGGGCAATGGGGCGAGACTCGATCGATTATGAGCGTTTCATTAATGCGAGAGATTTAGATCGGCAATCATCAGTTGCGTATGCTCTTTCGCCGCGTATTAGAGATTATCTAAAAAAGAACGGTGCGCGCTAATTTTATTGAGCAGATTGATATAATTTTTTTAACGCAGCAATTCTATCGGTGTGGCAAAAGAGTGCCGAAGCGATTGCAGCACTTTGTAATCCACTCTCAAAAAGCTTTGGAAGATTTTCGACGTTTATCCCGCCATCCATTGCAATGGTAAAATGCAGATTTTTTATCTCCCGTAATGAAACTAATTCTTTTAACCGCTCTAACGAACTTTGAATAAAAGGTTGGCCAGAAAAACCAGGCTCTACCGACATTAAAAGAACTTCGTCAACGATCGGTAAGTAGGGAATGAGTTTTTTCAGATCTGTTGATGGTTTGAGCGCTATGCTTGCCCGCCAATTTTTGCTTTTTAGGTAATTGATTAAAATTTCGGGAGCGGTAACCGCTTCAATATGAAATGAAATGATAGTATTTGCGGACAGCTCAAGGCGGCGAGCGAACGATTCAGGTTCTATCACCATTAAGTGAATGGCAAGCGGTTTGCTTGTGGCCCCCATTATTGCGCTAATAAAAGGAAAACCCCAGGTAAGGTTTGGCACAAAAATGCCATCCATCACATCGATGTGAAAGCCATCGCAGTGCGGAGCAAGTTGATCAATTTCATGCCTCAAATTAAGAAGATCGGCGCTTATGAGCGAGGGAAATATTTTTAGTTGTGATCGATTCATCAGGGCTCCTGGCAAAACGTGACTCCTTTTTTGATCATGCTTATACTATGACGATACATGTTATTCTATCCTCAGAAAGCTAGATATTTCAAGTCGTTGATACGTCTACCCGCATGAGGTTTTATAGTCCCGATTTTTTTGTGCTACACAGTACTATTCAGGAGTTTATTATGAACTTTAATCTTCGTGTATCAATGGTAAGTTTGATGCACAATAAACTTGATGCGGGAATTGCTTTCTATTCAATGTTGGGTATTCCCTTAACCTTTCAAGTTCCAGCAAAATGGGCAGAATTTGATTTGCACGGGGTAAAGCTCTTTCTTTATCAAGTTGATGAGGAGCTTCCGGATCATTACAGCGGTCTTGTTTTGCATGTTGATGATGTCGCCAAATTTTACGAAGAGTTTAAAGAGAAAATTACGTTCGTCACCCCACCTACCGATCTTGAATATGCGTATATTGCTCGTATAAAAGACCCCGGCAATAATATCATTGGTTTAGTGCAGCCAACTCCTGAAAGAGTAAAGGCGGCGATGGACCAGGCGAAAACAGGTATTTAGGAGAAAGTCTCCCTAAGTAGTGGGGAATTCTAGGGTCATTCGCACATATGTTTTTGTGGCTAAAATATACACCGTTTCCTGTATAAAAGTTGAGTGCTTTGATGTAAATATTGCAAAGCAGAGACTTTTAAGTATACTGGAAACAGGGAGTTTTTTAGATAGAAAGTTCTCCCTGTTTTTGAAAGAATTTCTCTAAAAAAACGGCATACATTCTTTAAGGAGGCCTCATGTACGATAAACTGACTCCTTTGGCAGACCGAGTTCTGCTTAAAAGGTTAGAAGTAGAAGAAAAAACAGCTGGTGGGCTTTATATCCCTGAAGTTGCTAAAGAAAAAGCACAAACCTACAAAGTGGTAAAAGTAGGACCAGGAAAAACAACCAGCGAAGGAAGAAACCTTCCGATGACTGTTAAGGCGAATGACATTGTCTTCGTTCCAAAATATGCAGGCACAGAAGCTGGTAATGAATATCTTATTGTTAAAGAAGATGAAATTTTAGGCGTGGTTGGATCTAACTTATAAGATCATGCCGGTTTGTTCTAGGAGTAAATGAGAATGGCAAAAATAATCGTATTTGGCGTTGAAGCACGCGAAAAGATTCGCAAAGGTGTTGATACGCTTGCCGATGCAGTAAAAGTGACTCTCGGGCCCCGTGGACGTAACGTTGCGTTTGAAAAATCGTTCGGTGCTCCTTCGATCACCAAAGACGGTGTAACGGTCGCTAAAGAGATCGAATTGCACGATAAAATAGAAAATATGGGCGCGCAAATGGTGCGCGAAGTTGCAAGCAAAACAGCAGACGTTGCTGGTGATGGCACCACGACTGCAACCGTTTTAGCGCAAGCAATTTTCCGCGAAGGTAATAAATTTGTTACTGCCGGCGCGAATCCAATGGAACTTAAGCGCGGTATCGATAAAGCGGTAACGGCGGCTGTTGAGTTCATTAAATCGCAATCAAAAATAGTAAATTCAAAAAAAGAGATCGAGCAAGTAGCAACCGTTTCTGCAGCTGATGCTGAAATTGGTCAACAAATTGCGCAAGCAATGGAAAAAGTTGGCCGCGATGGTGTTATTACCGTTGAAGAAGCAAAAGGTATGGAAAGCGAACTTGAAGTGGTTGAAGGTATGCAATTCGACCGCGGTTATATTTCGCCTTATTTAATTACCGATGCAGAAAAAATGGAAGCGGTTCTTAACGATCCAATGATTTTGCTTTACGAAAAGAAAATTTCAAGCATGAAGAGCATGCTCCCAATGCTTGAGCAAGTTGCAAAATCTGGCCGTTCGCTCTTAATTATTGCAGAAGATGTTGAAGGCGAAGCGCTAGCTACATTAGTAGTAAACAAATTACGTGGCACGCTAACAGTTTCGGCTGTTAAAGCGCCTGGATTTGGCGATCGTCGCAAAGCGATGCTTGAAGATATCGCAGTATTAACTGGCGGTAAATTGATTTCAGAAGATATCGGTTTGAAACTTGAATCGGTAACGGTAGCTGATCTTGGTCGTGCAAAAAAAGTTATCATCACCAAAGACAATTGCACAATTGTTGAAGGTAAAGGTGATGCGCAATCGATCAAAGGACGCGTTGCTCAAATTCGCGCGCAAGCTGAAGCAACAACTTCAGATTACGATCGCGAGAAGTTGCAAGAACGCTTGGCAAAACTAGCTGGCGGCGTTGCAATTATCAAAGTTGGTGCAGCAACCGAAACTGAAATGAAAGAGAAAAAAGATCGCATTGAAGATGCATTGAGCGCAACACGCGCAGCAGTTGAAGAAGGCATCGTTGCTGGTGGCGGCGTTGCATTACTTCGCGCACAAGGTGTTGTATCTTCGCTCAAACTAGAAGGCGATGAAAAACTTGGTGGCCAAATTGTGTACCGTTCACTTGAAGAGCCATTGAGAATTATCTCTTCAAATGCAGGGCACGAAGCATCAGTTATTGTTAATCGTGTTAAAGCTGAAAGCGGCAACATCGGATTTGATGCAAAATCAGGCGAGTTTGTTGATATGATCGCAATGGGTATTATTGATCCAGCGAAAGTAACTCGTACTGCATTGCAAAATGCAGCATCTATTTCTGGTTTGCTTCTTACGACTGAAGCGATTATTTCAGAAATTCCAGAAGAGAAAAAAGAAGCTGTAGGCGGTCACGGCCATGGCGCTCCAGGAATGGGCGGCATGGGAGGCATGTACTAAAGCCTTCTTTAGAAAATAGAAGATCAAAAAAGAGCCGGTGTAAAAAACCGGCTCTTTTTTTTGAAGAATCTCTTAGATCTATTTAATCGTTACCATCTTGGGGAATAGTAATTTCTGGCGTTTCGCATTCAGGAATCTCTTGTTTTGATTCTTTCAAAAATTTTGATTCGCTTTTAATTTCTTCCTTCTTTTTTGACGATTCAAATTTTAGCATAATGGAAACGGCATCGGTATTTTCTAATACTATTGCATTCTGAATGGCCGTTGCACCGTTTATATTTTTTATATCAATGCTCGCCCCATTTTCGAGTAATAACTTAGTCATATCTACGGTTGATGTATAAAATAAAGGTGTATTTCCTTGGCCATCTTGCGCATTAATTTTCGATCCGTGTTTTATCAAAAATTTGGCTGTTTCTAATAAGTTTCCTTTAACTGCATAGTAAAGCAACGTAAACATAAATCCATCGCGTACATTCATAAAATCAATAAAGGTTTTTGATGATTTATTAAAAAAAAGAGACAATTTGCTCAAAATCTGAAGATCTTCTTTTTTAAGAGCGGCGGCAATATTTTTTTCATTGCGCACTCTATCAAACACATCACTCATTTGATTTCGTAGTTCTATAAATTCATCCCATATTTTATCGCTTGCCAGATTTGTAACAGCTCGTGCTCGAGATTTAAACCGAGAAAAAGATTTTTGCGGCTCTTCGGCCAAGTAAAACCAAGTTTTTGATAGAAGGACGGGTGTGAGCTCAACTTCATTTGACGTTATTTTTGGATCGACTCGGAAAGATTTAGTAGTTGTGCCCAAATCGATAAGGAGTTTTCCGTTAAAATTATCTAGTAAATAAGTAGCAATTTTGTCGCAATGATCACCGCCCGCATATATTATTGTGTGATCTATCGATGCAAAAAGTTTTATAAGAAATTCAATATCAGGAAGATCGGAAAAAGCGTTAATCAACTCTTCGATTTTGTCTTCCTCGTGAAGTTTAATAATATTTTTACGGGCTTGCCCAATAGTTATTTTTGGGTTTTTATTAAGTAATCTCTCTAAATAGTGGTGCAGGGGTTTAATATTATTGTTCTCATATTGTTGCCATAACAGTACAAGTTCATCATAGAAATCTTTATAAGGTGAATTTTTAACACTATCTAAATCCTTTAAGGCTTTGGAAAATTGAGGATCCAACAACGATCCGATGAAAGCTGTTGTGTCTTTTACCGGTGTATCTAACATTTTTTCTATTAATTCATTAGGAACTGAAGGGCTGAGGTTATCTGGGTCATATTGTGACGAGGAGGGTATTCTATAGGTGTCACCATTTTCGTAAACGATTGCCGCCTTCTTTAAAGGACTAAATTCTTCCTTTAAATGGTGACTGTATACTATCCAATCCATTTCGACAGGATTATTAAGCTTTGGGAGTATCCATCCTTTTTCAACCAGAGTTTCTTCCCATAATAATTGTATTTGCTTATTTTGTTTTGCAAGTCTGCGCAAAGTTATAAGCAACGTGCGTTCGGCGGCGGTGAAGGCATGCCTTTCATCAAGGCTGAGCAACTTTTGTTTGCGTGATGGTTTTTTTACCATTTCATGTACGGGTTGATGAAAATCAGAAATCAGATCGATTGTTTTAATAATTTTATTATCTTTTAAGATGACTATTCGGCGAAATTGATAGGGAGCTGATTGCGCTGTTGAATAGATGAACATGGCGATTACCAAACTCAATAATTTTGAATAGTTCATTTTTCCCTTAAAAAATATTATTTTTTTTCCGCCAGATTTTTAACATTTTCAGGAAGCTGACCAAATTCGGTATTTACATCTTGGCTTAATTGATTGATACCCAATTCTTTTGCGATTAAGAAAATAAGTAATTGCCTGAATGAAAGCAGTTTTAATTTTGCGGCGTCAGATTGCCATAATGTAATTTCTTTTTGCGTAGTTGGTGCAGTAGCTAGTACATTGTTATCGGGCGTAAATGCGAGAGCAATGGGTGGAAAGAAATGCTTAAATTTTTCACTGTATCCACTGACTAAGATTTGTTTTTTTCTATTAATAAAATTCCAAACAGTGATTGCATACGTAGATGCAACTGCAAGTAAAGTGCCATCAGGGCTTAGCATAGCTCTTGTGACTTGACGATTATTGTCAAACGGGTCTTTAAATATTTGAAGTTCCTTGCCCATATTGGGAAACGGATCCCATACTATCGCCTGATTTGCTTGCGCTACGGACAATTTCTGAACTAAGGGATTGTAAGCTATAGAAGAGATGTCATCTTTATTTACGTATTTCTCTTTAGAAGCACCACTTTCTAGCGTATTTAATTTTTTATTATTAGAAATATCCCATAAGATAACTGAACCTTCTGGAGAAGCGGCTGCTAATATATTATTATTAATAAAAATAATTTTGGGTTCCGTAGATGATTCTAACTCTGGTAGATATTTTAGTTCTTGAGAAAGAAGGTTTAGTATGGAAATGCCATGGTTAGACCATCCAATTGCTAGGAGAATGCCATTTGGGCTAAATGCGAGAGACGATACACTTGTTTCATCTGATTCTGGCTCGATATTAAATAGTCTTTCTCCGTTATCATCATAAATGGCAATGGAGCCGTTCTCCGATCCTATAGCTAGTTGGGTGCTAGCGGGTCTAAACGCAATACTCGTTATATAACCCATTACATCTTGGGCTGTTTCGCTTAATTTTTTAAGTACGCCACCAGTTACCCAATTCCAAACAATGGCTAATTTATCATTACCACCAGATACTAATTTACTGCCATCTTGATTGAACGCGAGATCCCTTACTGAACCAGTATGATCTTTCAGCACTCTTATTTGCCTAAAATAATGGTTGGCTTTTATTATTCTGTTCGAGATTAATTTTTCTAAATCCGGACCCAGGATAGTTGTTAGCTGATTGATTAGGTTAGTATCTGTATTAATGAGCGCGAGTTTGTTTGGGTCCATTAATTGTTCACTTAAAAGGAGTACAGTGGCATTAAGTAGAGCGGGCATATCTAAATAATTTGCGGTTTGGGCTAGATATGCAAGGTCTATAAGTGAATAGCTTTGTATTGTTTTTTTTTGATTAAGAGTATTTTGATTGGCCAAATTAAAAATATCTTGGACTGCTTTCAACGATAAATGGGCGAGAGGAATAGCCATTCCTTGCAAGAGAATGGAGGTATGTTCTTCACTCATATTTTTAAGGGTTTTTGAGCTAGCAATAACTTTTTTTAATGTTCCATAGGCGGTTGATCCTGTTTCGGGAACAATTATAGTTATCATTCCTTCATCGTCAGTAATTTCAGGAATAGTAATTTCTGAAGATTGTTTTTGCAATGGTAAAGAGCAACTTGCTTGCCGTGCCGTGTTTAATAACGTTTCCATTTCTAGATAATCGGCAGCTTGGATAATATAACTAAGTGCAGAAGTAGAATATTTTTCTAATGCTTTTTGAATCGCTTGGGCCTTATCAAGAATGTTTTCTGACGCAAAATCTAAAATAGCTTCAATGGCACTTGATGATAACCTAGGAAGCTGTATTATTTGCCCTGCTGTTAATAAATTTGCGTTCGCCTTCGCCATTTTTTTAAGTTTGGCCGAATGACTAACTAAGTTCAAAAGTGTTTTATAAGCTTCAGAAGTTGAGGAAGGAACGGTGATCTGTATTTCACCTTTTTCATTTTGAGTAACTTCAGGAACTATTACGCGCACTTTTTTAGATTGCGTTTCTAATTCGCTTTCTTCTTGTTTTCTGCCTTTTTTTTCATCGCTAGGAAGCTGCGCATTTAAGGGAATGCTCACAATAAAAATGCAAAAGACTAACATTCGAAATTGTTTTTTGTTTATTTTCTTCATACGCTCGCCAATTATTTTATAAACACGTTTTCCCAATAAGTTACTATTAATTATATAATTATTTCTCATAGAAAATATATAAATTGGTTAATAATGATAGAAAACAGATCCCCGTATCCGTAAAAAGGGCAGAAGTATGCGGTTTTTTAAAAACGCATACTCTTACAGACAAGGAATGCTGTTCGCTCAACGAATCTCAAAATTCAATTCTTTTTCTTTCTTTTTTTTCAAATTACGGTAAAACTTTAATTCTTAATGTTTTCAGTATGAAAAAAATAGGAAAAAAATATGAACCTATTGAGGATTTTTTGCGCAGTACTTATTTTCTTTTCTTTCGACCATTATGCAATGGAAAATCCCAACGTTGTTACTGATCTTGCCACGCAGTATTCTGATTCTACTATTCGCATTAACTTTATTAATAACATGCTGGATACGACTGAGCGTAAAAGTATCGATCCGCTGCAAACCGATTTTCAACGTTTGCTCAAGCGAAAGGCACAATCCCATATTTTTATTTCCTATATGGTTTGGAAAGTTTTTTTGGATTTGCAAAAAAGAAGTGCTCAAAAATTAGGGACTAAGTATTGGTATGCCGAAAATAGTAAGGAAGTGGCAAAATACTTGCTTGGAGGTGAGGAGAAAATAAAAGATGATGATGGGGCATTGGTTGCCTTCAATAAGAATCAGTGGTGCTTTTATGATACTAAACTCGGTCTTTATTATTTAGAGCCTGCAGATCTTAAGGAAAATTATATCGTAAAGAAAGAAAAGTTTGCGCTCATCGATCATCCGGAAGGGCTTTCATCGGTTCCGAGCAACTCAATGAACTGGGCGTGTGAAATGAACTGCCTACTCCATTGCCAACCAGTCGATGAAACCGCCCAATTCTTATTTCATTTAAATGGGCATGGAAATCCTGAGAAATCTGAATTGCCAATTCTTTGTGGCCTTGTACCAGAGAGAATGACTTCGTTGCTCTGCTATTTAAATAGTGAATTTCCTCGATCCACCATTGGGGTAGAATCTTGTTACGCGTCGCCAGAAAGAATATCTCGCCTCATGAACAATGAAAAGATCTCGTTTAGTTTGATCACTTCAGTGCAGCGAGATGTTGTATCGTATGCAGATGATCCGCCATTGTTTCAGATAGCAACGAACGGAAAAAAAGAAAAAAGAAAATTTGAAATGCTGGAAAGAAACGATGATAAAACATTTTTACAATTAATGGAAAAGGTACACAAAAATATTGTTTATGGGGCCCGTGGTGATAAAACCGATAGCGCCATTGCAGCTTTGAGTTACTTTACTGCAAGTACTAATATTCCGGGAATAAAATTTTCTGACGGAGATTGCATCCTATAGTAATTCTTGAAACAATTTTTCTTGAACTGATAGTACGAGGCGCGCTATAGTGAATCAGGAGTTTAAGATCGATCTGCAAGCGATGCAGCTCGTGCTACGGAGGTAGGAAAAAAGTATGAAAAAGTTATTCATTATAATGAGCCTCTCTTTTTGTGTGTTGATACCATTTCAATCGAATGCGACTCCTACCGATCAAAATGATAGCTGGGGGTCAACGGTATATTCAGGAGCAGAAAATGCGCGTGAGTGGGTGGCTAAGATGCTTGGGTATGGCCAAAATATACTCAGTAAAACGCAAACCGTGGAGGTACTCCCGTATCGCTACGCGTTTCTTTTGTGTTTCTTAGGCGGTGTCACCGGGGCGCTTTGTGTTTACTATTTGCATTGTTCATCGCGCACTATTGCACGCTATGAATTTCAACCGATGCGCGATCATTCGCATAGCTTTTTTTCTCGACCTGCGACATTTAGATCAACCGCAGATGAGGATTGTTTGTTAGACTAGCATTTTCAGTGCTTGATCTACCGGCTTATTTTCATAAATAATAGCGGCTAGGGCCTTCGTGAACGCAATAGCATTGTGCAGTGGTTTTTGATGAATATTACGGCCGATTGCGCAGCCCGCGGTTCCTGCTTTGTGAATCTGCTCATACGTTTGCTCGATAAATTTTTTTTCATTAATTGAATCGCCACCGGCAAGAATTATTTTAGTATTACCTGCTGCTTGCACTGCCAGCTTCAGCCAATCGAGAGAGCTTTTTTCATCAGTTTCTTCGGGTATTAAGATTTTTACAAAATCTGCTCCCAAACTTAATCCTAATCCGCTTGCTCCTACGATGAGACTGCCATCATGTTCATTTTTTATTGCAGATCCGCGAGGGTAAACCCATAAAATTGCAATAAGCCCATGTTCATGCGCTTGCATTATTACTTGTGCTGCCGATTGCAGCATCCGCCCTTCAAATTCACTGCCCGGATAAATCGTGTAGCCAACGCCGCGAATTGGTAAATTAGTGGACTGTTTTATTTTAAGAACATCGTTAACCGAAAAGAGCTGTTCGCTAAATGGATCGTGCTCTTTTGATGAAATTAAATTTGTTTTTGCATTCAATTTTGCAATGTAATTAATAGAGGGAAATTTTTTTCCGTACCGCGATATTAATCCAAGATGTGTAGCAAACGCACCCACAAATCCAGCGTCAGCTATTTTGAAAAGATGCAATGGATCGTTATCTTCCTCTGAAATTTCTGGCCCATAAAAATATTCGTTCAAATGTTCTATTTTTTGATCACCAGAAAATAAAAATAATCTGTTGGCATCTCGTGTGATAGCACGATAATTTTTTATATATTCATCTGCGGCCGATTGCACAACATCTGCAGGAATTTCATTATGCTTCATTTTTCTCCATTTCTTTTCTTTTTATTATAAGCAAAATGAAAGGAATAATTGCAACTTATACGATAATTGGCCGTGAGTAGCTATCCGACTATTTCTTTTGCAAAACCTTAATTTTGATTAGGTTCAAAGCGAAAAGAATTATCACCTGTTTTTTTAACTTTGGTATTTGACAGATCAATCACATGGCATGGAATATCAGGATTATTAAGCAAGTTTGTATCTTTAATAAAGAGTGTTAAATGCTCGATATGAACGATTGTTCCTTGGATAGAATGAGTTTGTGTTGTAATCTGTATCGTTTTGCCGACCTGCAGACCCGTACTCTGCCAAGAATCATCCATTGTGAATGCAGAATTGATTGCGCAAGACAATACGCTCAAAAATATTATTTTTTTCATAATTAATTTCGCTTCAAATAATTGTTGTTATTTATCCGAATTTGTTTTCGTAACGAGCGATCCATTAGAAACTTACGTTTTTTGGAATCAATCGCTTTCCCGCGTTTTTTTAAGCAAGGACTCGATCGGTGCTAAATCTTCTTCTTGCGCGATATCCCATAGGATTTTTTCTTGAGTTCCTTTGAGCTTTAGTTTTCCATCATTTGAGAGTTCAGTTTTAATATTAAATGCGCAGGTAAATCCCGAAGTTAGATAGTTTCGCAATTTTTCTTTGGCATCTGGATTTTCTGTAATTTTATTTAAGATGATTTCACGTTGTTTCTCGAGATCCATGGAATGAATTCTCGCATTGAACATAATTACGCATGATGCCAAAAAGCACAAAGATTTTTTTAGTTTCATAAGACTCCTTCTCTTTTATTCGATCACTAAATTTAAACTTGCGTGTATGAATGTCAACGTATTAATCTGATTTTAAACTTAAGTCGGTTATTTAGGATTAATATGAAAAACGTTTATTTGCTATTATTGATATTGCATATTCATTTATTGGCAAAAATTGAAGAGACCATACAGTTACCCTTTGGAAATTACGCATTGCCAACATCGCAGCAGCCTGGGCCCCTCTTTGGTTTTGGGCAAAACGTTATTGATGAGGGAGACTTGCAGGCATATATGTACATCGATCATTTCAGGGGGAAGAAGGTTCTTATTGATGAATATATGCCCAGTATACTCTATGGTGCGACCGATAGGTTGGCAATCCTTGCAGGTGTACCGTATTTTGCAAAATTTGAATATGGTGCAAATACTTCATCTGGTGCCGGCGATTTTTTCACCGCTTTTGAATATGCATATTATCGTAGAGACAGTTTATATGATGGTGCACAAGCAACAGTGCTTGCAGCCATTTCTGCGCCATCCGGGTCATTTAAAAAAAATCCCCCTACTGGGTTCGGCTCAGTTGGATTTTTTCTTGGAACCACTGCTGAATATATGGATACTGTCTGGTATGAATTTGCTGCGCTTGGGGTTCAATTGGTAACCCCTCATGATGGAACACAACTTGCCAATGATTATTTTTATCAGCTTGGACTTTCGCGCAATATTAGTTATGGTCCACGCCAATGGGTTTTTAACGCTATGGTTGAATTGACGGGCCTTTATTCAAAACGTGATAAAGTGAGTGGAATTATTAATCCCAATTCGGGGGAGCATATAGTATTCATTGGTCCTTCATTGTGGTGGTCAACACAGCAATTTCTTGTGCAAGCAGGGGTCGCATTTCCTATTGTGCAGCATTTAAATGGCCAGCAAAATAAAGTTGCTTTTCAGTTTTCGCTTAACATGGCTTGGAAATTTAATACTACATCTGAAGAAAAAAATGGGCCACTTGACGATGAAGATTGATTATAATAAATAAGCCATCGCTACAAACTTATTATTGGCGATTTTTTATTTTTTGAACCACTTTACATATACTGTACCAAGAACACCAGCAGTTGTTGCCGCCGCAACAGATACGCCAATTACTTTTCGCCAATTGAGCGCATTGTGATTCCAGTCAAATGAATACGCGCAATTATTTGGATTCTTTCCATTGGTGTCGGGATTTACAAAAATATCGGTTCGTTCTATCTGATAAGGAGAAAATAAACCCTTTGAGCGAGCGTATGTAACGATTCCATTACCGGTTGTTTTACTATACGTATTGTTTAAGATTTTAAACACAAGAGTCTCTCTTTGGCGTGTTGAAGGGTCTTCATAGCTAAAATATTCGATTCCAGTAGTCAGAACGTCAAGCCGTTTTGTTTTAATATCATACAAGTTGTTTTCACACGCTCTTACATCGTCGGTACATTCAATTTTATGAAGGCCTTTTTTTTGAACATCGCGCAATTTTTTATCGCCTACGTTAAGATTCCTTATACGCTCAGGAACATCGAGCTTTACTCCCTCATGAGTTTCATAATAAAGAGCCACTGCAGCAAGTTCTTTAATCGTGATCAAGCAACTTTTATTTTTTACAGATTTGAGAAGTAAATAAAATTCAGGAGTTTTTAAATCTTTACCCTCATGGCTTAAACTATGCTCCAAAGCCTTACCTTCAATAAAGCGCCAAGATTCCTTTTTGTCGTCTTCCGATTTTCTCGTAATTATTAACTGCCCGGGCTCAAGCTTTTCGATCAATTGTACAAATTTTCTATCACTACTCGGCGTATCTGTTTCGCTTGGTAATTTAATTTCCATCCCAAACAGTGCACCATGTATGCTAAAAATGAATAAGGGGAAAAATATTTTTTTGATTATCATAATTTCCTTTTTATAAAACGCGATCGTGCAAAATTACATGCTCTGCAACTTTTTCAAAGAGCGGAACCGCTACTGAAGAAGCATACAGCATGCTGTGTGGATTTGGCACTTCTCGTATGAACGTTACAATGACCCGTTGGTAATCGCCTTTTTCTAGAATGCCAGCAAAGGTGTACGTATTTCGCTTTGTATCATATTTTCCATCAACCACCATATTTGCAGTACCAGTTTTTCCCATAACTTTATAGCCTTTAATCGCGCCGCGATGTGCGGTTCCGTGGCTTACAGTGCGTTCTAGAATGCCTCGCATTGTTTCAATTGTTTCGGGCCGATAAATTGGATCTGTTGGTTGTACAATTTGTTGCTGTGGATGCGCAATAATCCATGGGATGACCGGAATTCCATTATTGGCAATCATGCAAAATGAGAGCGCTAATTGTAAAAGAGTTGCGCTCAGTTCATACCCGAATGAGAGAGAAATAATCGATTGGCGAGACCACGAAGCTGGTGGATTTACAAATCCTGTTTGTTCGCCAGGCCAATTTAATGCAGTTTTTTGGCCAAATCCCAGCTTTTTATAATGATCATAAAGTTTTGGGCCGAGCCGTTTGCCCACATCGGCGATCCCAAAATTATTTGAGAGTTCAATTACTTCTGAAAAGCTGAGCATATCATGCGCTTTCCATGTGCTAATTTTAAATCCATCAAAATAACCAACCTTCATATTGCGGCAATCGATCATTTCATCTGCAGTTACTACTTGTTCTTCAAGAGCGGCAAGCGCGGTGAACGCTTTCATAACAGAACCTAATTCATAGCTTTCTGTGGCAGCCCGATTTTTAGTTAATTCCATCGCAACTTCATGCGTGTTATTTGGATCGAAATTTGGATATTGGGCCATTACAATTATTTCGCCCGTTTTTGGATTGAGAACTAAAACCGCACCTTCTCGTGCATGGTAAGCGCTCACCGTTTCTTTCAAATCTTCATATGCTAAAAACTGGAGCGTGGAATCGATTGTCAATTTGACCTGATCGCCATCGTGCCCCTCTTTAGTTGTTTTCTTTGCAAAATAGTACGTACCGGAACGCGCATCTTTTTGGAGGGCGAATGTTGATGGCAATCCTGCCAAACGATTATTAAAGAGCGATTCAATACCAAAGAGGCCATGATTATCAATATCGGTAATGCCGATAATGTGGCCCATCGATTCCATAGGATACCAACGGTGTGGTTCTTTCATAAATTGAATATCCGTTTGTTCATTTTGTTCGATCGCAGCTCGTTGCTCAGGGCTCAATTTTCTTTTTATGAATAAAAATTGTGCGTCTCTATGCGCTTTTAAGCGTTCTAAGCTTTGCGGAAACTCTTTTTTTAGAAATCTTTCCAACGGTGCAATGTTTGTTATTTTAGACGGTTCAATAAACGCCGAAATACTTTCTTTATTTATAGTAAGCGGGACTCCTGCACGATCTAGAATAAGTGCGCGGGGCGGATGGGTTGTGATTGAAAGTGTGTATTGTTGTTGCGCGAGGTTACTAAAAAAATCACGTTGTTTGATTTGTATCAAATATAAATTGCACGCAATCGCGAGGTACAAAAAACAAAAAAAAAGAAAAACAAGACCCGCTCGAAAGGTGTACCGTTTATTCATGCTGCGTGCCTGTTATGAGGCTACCCAGTGCAAGTTGTTTCATATTGAGCTGCTCGGTAGCAAATTTTTTGATATCAGATTTATTGTTGAGAGCAAACAGCTCTTGAGAAAGGGTATCTTTTTCCTGGAGCAATTCCAGTTTTTGTTTTTCAAGACGCTGTTTTTCAAAAGAAAGGCTGATGAAAAGACTCTGCTTATGAATCAGAAGGACGATAAAGGTAAGATGGACACCTACAAAAAAAGCGATAAAAGTTCTTTTTTTCACTGAGCAGACCTTTCTATTTTGATACCAGCTTATCTAGGTGGAGCCGGTTTTTAAAGAGATTAAACAAATAGAAAATATGCCCATTAATAAAAAACTAGCGTGCAGAAAAATCTGTTTTATAGTATATTCCAATATATTATGTCACACAAAATGATGGTGTTAAATATATATGCTTTTCAAAATTGATAGACGTATTTTTACACAGTTTCCAGATCTCAAAGTAGGATTAATAGTCGCTACCGGACTCAAACAAAGTGAAGCCCAAACAAAGGCGCGAGAATTTCTTGCAGAAACCCAGCAGAAGTTGCGAATGAACTTAACTGCAGATCAAATTGAACATCATCCATTTATTACCGTGTGGCGAGATGCCTTTAAAAAATTTGGTGCGAATCCCAAAAAATATCTTAGCTCCATCGAGGCGATCTCAATGCGAGTGGCAAAAGGGGGAGAAATAAAATCAATCAATCCACTAGTTGATCTCTATAATGCTATTTCGTTTAAATATTTGTTGCCTGCTGGCGGTGAAGATTTAAAGAAAATTGACGGAGATATGGAACTTACAATAGCAGGAGAAAACGAACAACCTATTAGGATTCTTGGTCAAACCGAAGCCTATAAGCCCGAGCTAGGTGAGATCTTTTATAAGGATGGCAAAGGAGCCGTTTGTTGCAAATGGAATTGGCGCGAAGCAGATAGAGTTAAATTGTCCGAAGATTCCGAAGATGCACTTTTTGTTCTAGAGGGCCTGCCCCCTGCAAACCAAAAAATTATTGCAGCTGCCATTAATGAATTGGCTTGGCTGTTACAAAAGTATTGTGGCGGGAAAGTAAGATACGCCTTTCTTGATAAGGAGACATCTGAAATTAACACTGACGATGCATTTTTTGAGTCGCTACAAGAACCGGAAGAACCAAATTTGCCACCTTTGGAAATTTATAAAGCCAATTCTTTAGGGCAACAAAGATTGGAATTAAGTGGGGAATCGAAGATTCGTGCGCAAAAAGTTGAGGCGCTAAGAAAGCAGGGGATTGAACCGTGGCCTGCTGCACAACATGTTACCGATACCTGCGAATTAATACTTAAGCATTTTGGGCATCACGATCAAAAACCAACTTATACGATTGCCGGACGCCTCGTTTCTATTCGATCACATGGTAAAACTATTTTTGCACATCTTCAGGATCGTACCGCGAAAATGCAAATTTATCTCAAAGATGAACATGTGGGCGCTGAGCAATTTGAATTTTTTAAGCACATGATCGATATTGGCGATATTTTATGGGCTACAGGGCCTGCGTTTCGCACCAAGATGGGTGAAATTACCTTAGAAGTAAAATCGTTTAAACTGCTCAGTAAATGTTTGCATCCTTTGCCAGAAAAATTTCATGGGCTCACCGACGTTGAAGTACGCTATCGCCAACGCTATTTGGATTTGATTAGTAATCCCGAAAGTCGCGAAAAGTTCATTCGAAGAACCGGCATTTTAAAATCGGTACGTAATTTTCTTGATGCGCACGGATTCATGGAAGTGGAAACTCCCATGCTTCATCCGATCGCTGGCGGCGCGGCCGCTCGCCCGTTTATTACGCATCATAATGCGCTGGGCGATGATTTCTATTTACGCATCGCGCCTGAACTCTATTTAAAAAGATTAGTTGTTGGCGGCTTTGAGCGGGTATATGAAATAAATCGCAATTTCAGAAATGAGGGTGTATCAACGCGCCATAACCCTGAATTTACGATGCTTGAATTTTATATGGCTCACCATAATTATCTTTATATTATGGAATTTGTTGAACAACTTTTACGCTCCGCGGTTGAGTTTGCATGTGGTACGCTAGAAGTTCGTTTTGGGGATCACGTCATCGATTTTGGAAAACCGTTCAAAAGAATTTCGGTTAAACAATCGGTGCTCGATGCTGAACAATTGACCGACGCTCAATGTACGGATGCGGTACTTAATGAATTATTAAAAAAGCATGGAATTAAATTAGCTCAAAACGCATCAAATGCGGTTAAGTTTTATGCATTGTTTGAAAAAGTTGTTGAGCCAATGTTAATTCAGCCAACGTTTATCACCGAATATCCGATCGAAATTTCTCCTCTTGCAAAGCGCGATTCTGAAAATCCTGCTGTTGCAGCGCGCTATGAACTTTTCATTGGTGGTATGGAAATTAGTAACGGATTTAATGAGTTAAACGATCCATTTGATCAAGCAGATAGATTCAAGCAACAGCTTGAGGCGCACAAAGCGGGCGATGAAGAAGCGCATCAATATGATGCTGATTATATTCAAGCGCTCGAATATGCACTGCCGCCCACCGTTGGAGTCGGCATTGGCATCGATCGCCTTGTAATGCTTCTTACCAATACCACTTCGATCAAAGATGTCATTTTATTTCCAACACTCAAGAAAAAACACGCGTAAATGCATTCGAGTGATCACCAGATTGAACTAGCGCAGTGGACAGCGCAACGAATAAAAGAGTTAATCTCTGCGCACACAAATGATCCCAAAAAAATCTTGGATGTCGGATGCGGGAATGGGATGATCACGCATTATGTGCAAGATATTTTATGGGAGTCAAAGGTGATTGGTGTGGATCGCGATAAGACCGCCATTGAAAATGCGCAAAAAGAATTTCCCGAAATGCATTTTTTTACCTGCGATGATCGATTGCCATTTGAAGATGCGAGCGTTGATTGCGTTTATGCTGCATACGTTTTTCATCATTTAAAAACTGACTCGCAAAAAAATCTTTTGCGCGAAATGATGCGTGTTCTTACGCCAAATGGTTTATTAATTATTTTAGAATTTAATCCATGGCATGTGCCAACCCGATGGCATTTCTGGAAAAATCCCGAAGAGAAAAATGCAAAGATGATCAGTATGAATGAAGCAAAAAAAATGCTGGCCGAATTCGGAAAATCAAGCGGATTCTATTGTGGCGCGCACGCACTAACAAGCCCGATATACGTGGTGCTTCTTAATAGGGCTCATTCATAAATATTTTTTAAACAACGTTTCAAACTCTTTTCTTATTTCATCACTTTTAATATTTTTAATAAGCTCAATGAGCGTTACGTTGCCATAAATTGGTTGCTTTATTGTTGCACCCTTATCTGAGAGAAATTTTGCGAGCTCTAAGTCGTTATTAGTTATTGCCCATGAAAGTGCATTATCATAAAACTGATTTGGATCTGCGCCATCTTGAACTGCTTTGATAATGCCATCACGCCTACTATTCCTCACTGAGTTAGAAAGATCGGTCTCACTTTCTGTAAAATCAGCATACGCTTGATAAAATGGGAAAATTTCCACATCGCTTGGTGCATCTTCATCGGAACTGTACTCCATTGAGTGTGCCGATTTTTGATATAAGCAGTAAAAACCAAAAAGAACTACTGAACTGATAAGAATAAGTTTCTTCATTTTTATCTCCATTTTTTATTACCTGATAAATTATATCAATCGGCAAGATATCTTAGCAATTATACGGAGTTTAGATTTACGAAGTTTTAATAACTGCGGAAGGAATCATAGTTTGCATGTAAAAAATGCGGCAGATTCTTTGTGCTGTATTAACGTTAATGGTTATTAAACATCTCATTGAATCTTTTAAGAGCATTTTGGCTCGGTGTGTTTTTCATCAGTTCTCTTAGCGTAGCATCGCCAGCAATTGGCGTATCAGCTGAGGCCCCGTGTTTTTTTAGAAAGGTAGCTAGATCTGAATTTGCTGTTTTGAAGGCGAATGCTAAAGGATTATGATAAAAAGAATTCGGGTCTGCGCCCGCTAGAATTGCAGTGCGAATTTCGCTCGGTTCTCCGGCTACAACTGCATCCATAAGGTCCTGATCTTTTTCAGATAAGCCACCGTAATTTAGGGTTATTGCCATTTGCTCGATATCACTGCCGGTCTCCTCTTCATCAGAGTTTGATTCCATTGAAAAGAGTGAACTTGTGGACAATAAACATAAAATCAAGAATAAAGAACTGAATTTCTTTTGCATAATATATTCCTGTTAAACCGGTATTCTTTTAAGAGTTTATCAATTAATAATGCAGAATAGCAATAAATATTAAAATTGAATTAAATCAAAAAACTTGTTATCTATTAGATCTCATTAGATATGGATAAAAACTTTAGCCGCTAGTTAATAGGGTTTATAAGAGAAAAATTAAGGTTAACCATCGGCAAAAATAATGGTTTTGGTAGTTCGTTTATATCAAACCATTGCCATTCTTCACATTTATTTGGCTCTAAAACCTTTGGTTCACCGCCAGCATACTCACCGATCATGAAAAGCGTAATATAGTGCTTTTGTTCAAGCTCAAAAAAATCGTTGGTATAAGGGCCGGCAATAATTTCTTTAATCGTGAGCCCCGTTTCTTCAAGCACTTCTCGACTGGCACATTCAAAAGGCGTTTCCCCAAATTCTAGATGTCCGCCTGGCGGGCTCCACGTGCCGCTGCCGTGCGCATTTTTTCTTTTGCCTAAAAGAAGTTTTCCGTTATTGAAAATAAGCACGCCAACGCCAACGCGAACAATCGGTGAAAAGTTTTGTTGTGGTGCGCGCGGCATTTGAGTTGTCGTCATTTGATTTCCTTGCTTTTTTTATCGTGAAGATCGACACCCAGAGAAATTAACTGTGCACGCAGTTCGTCGGCACGTTTCCAATTTTTTTCTTCGCGTGCTTTTTCTCGGTCATCAAGAAGCTTTTGAATTTCTGGTGTTATTTGGATCGTTTTTTCTGGAAGTGGTTCAAGCGTTAATCCCAATCCGTTTACTAAAAATTGTTTAATGGCAGCTTTTTCGTGCGCATTTGGTTTTGATTGCATGAAAGTGAAAAGAACGCCAAACATTCCGGGCGTATTTAAATCGTCGTAGAGAAATGTAAGCATTTTTTTAAGCGTTGCATTCTCACGATCGATAGGACTATTTTTTTTCACCTCTGTGTGCGCAAAGAAAAGACATATTTTTTGATACGCTTTCTGGGCTGCTTGAATATCATTAAAGGAGAAATCAAGCGGTGTTCGATAGTGATGAATCGCATAATAATATCTAATTACCATCGGATCAAATTGCTGGAATATATCGTTGAGCGTGAAAAAATTGCCGAGCGATTTGGACATTTTTTCATTATTTACTCGAACAAATGCGCAATGGCTCCAAATAGTTGAAAACGGTTTTCTGGTTAAACTTTCTGTTTGAGCTATTTCATTTTCATGATGAGGAAAAATTAAATCTGCGCCGCCGCCATGAATATCTATTTGCTCTCCCAAATATTTGAGCGCCATTGCTGAACATTCAATATGCCAACCTGGCCGACCATAACCCCACGGGCTTTCCCAAAAAGTTCCTTCTTTCTCGCCTTTCCATAATGCAAAATCGAGCGGGTCCTCTTTTTTATCGTTTATCTCAACGCGCGCTCCAGCTCGTAATTCATCTAATTTTTGTTTAGAAAGTTTTCCGTAGGATGGGAAACTATTGATTCGAAAATACACATCGCCATCGATCGCATACGCTTTTTTTTGCTCAACTAATTGTGCGACAAAATCGATAATTTCAGGAATTGTTTTAGTAACCAACGGCTCGTGAGATGGCGTATCTAGATTAAGTGCTTTCATATCTCGATTAAATGATGCAATGTAACGCTGAGCGATTTCATGATAGCGCAGAGGGTCGCCAAATTCGGTTTCCGCTTTTTTGAGCAGCTTATCATCGATATCGGTAAAATTTCTGCAATACGTAACATCCAAGCCAATTGTTTTTAAGAGCCGATACAAGAGATCAAACGTAACAAAAACTCTGCCGTGGCCAATGTGTGGATTGTCGTAGGGCGTGATACCGCACACATAAAGTTTAATTTTGCCTTCTTGTAGCGGGCTTATAGTTTCTTTTCGAGTCGAAAGAGTTGAATAAAGCTGTATCATACTATTTTTCATTCGTTTGAAAGGTCCATCGGCACTTACTGAAATTTAGTGTAGAAAAAAACAGCTCCTCTGGTCAATTTAAGAAAAAAAGGTATTCTATAAAAACGATCTTTTTAAAGGTCCGCCTTCAAACAAATCAGGAGCGTATACATGATGTCTGCACGACGAGCGAGTGTTTTGTGGCTCTTTATTATTTTATTTATCGGTGGTGGAAACCTTCCATTTTCGTTGGCTGCGATGCAATCTGTACCAGCAAATCAAGATGAATTATCCGATAATCAATACGCGGAGAATGAATCTGACGACGACTACGAAGATGAAGATGAAATAACTGCCGCGGTAGTTGCGCCTGCGCCAGTACCGCTGGCCGATCGTATCATTAGATCAATTACAGTTGAGGGAAATTTTTCCGTTCCTTCACAAGCGATTGTAAGTCGCATTCCCTATCATGAAGGTCAGCGATTTGATCCTCGAAAAACCAATACTCTTATTAAAAATGTTAACGACCTTAATTATTTTAAAAATGTGCAGCTTTATGGTGAGCCGGTCGGCAGCCAAGAAGTAGATCTTTTTATCGTGGTGCAAGAGAAATTGAAACTTGCGGGGTTTGAATTTCAAGGCAATAAACATTTAACGCTCAAGGAAATAGAAAAGAAAATTAATTTTTCTAAAATAACGAGCATTGATGAAATGGATTTGCCCCGATACATTGCGATCATTAAAAAACTCTATCGCGACAAAGATTATCACAATGCACAGGTAACTGCGCAATTGCAGCCAGTGGATGGCGCTGCGTGTGTTCGTTTTACTATTCAAGAAAATAGTAAAACGCTTGTTAAACGAATTTTCTTTTCAGGAAATGAGTCTGTTACTGATAAAAAATTACGCAGTTTAATTTACACACGCGAAGATTGGATTCTTGGATTTATGGATCGCGCAGGAAGTTATCAGCCCGATATGATCGAAGCTGATAAGCAAGTTATCGAGAACTATTATCAAAGTAATGGTTTTCTGAATGCGCGTGTAGTAAACGCGCAGGTGCAAGCGGATGCAGCTCAAGAAGAAGTTATGGTTACCTACTATATTCAAGAAGGCGATCTCTATACGATATCCGATATTTCTGTTCCAGGAAATGATCTTATCTCGGAAGAATTTTTAAAGTCGCGTTTGCCAATTAAAGAATGCGACCTTTATTCAAAAGAAAAAATTCGCGAGACGATTGAAGGGCTTCGATTATTGTGGGGCGATTTTGGCTATATTTACGCCGATATTGAACCATCAGTTAAACCGAATGAAGAAACAAAAACGGTGAGCGTTGCGTTTTATACGGAGCTTGGCTCACAAGTTACCCTTGATAGCATCAACATTCGTGGTAATGAAAAAACTGAAGATAAAATTATTCGTCGGCAATTGTTACTTCAAGAAGGTGGTATTCTCACAACCAAAGGGATGGACGATTCCAAACAGCGCGTTGAACTGCTTGGCTACTTTGATCAGCGAAATGGCGTCAACTGGAAAATTAATCGTTTAGGAAAAGATAGAGCATCGCTTGATTTGATGGTGAAAGAAGTGAAAACCGGCCGTGCCGAAATGAATCTTGGTTTTGGTGGTTCGCCGCGCGATGTTTCATCTCCTATTGAATCGCTATCATTACGCGCTGCACTTTCGGATTCGAATTTATTTGGTAAAGGAATTCAGTTTGCGCTCAGCGGCGAATATGCAAAACGGGAAGTTAACTTTAATTTTAATTTAACGCAGCCGTGGCTTTTCGATAGACCAATTCATGCTGGGATAGATATTTTTACCAAGCGAACCTCATATAGCGATTTCTTCTTTCTAGAAAAATCATCTATTCATGAAAATATCGTAGGCGGTGCATTTAATCTTGGATTTGTTTCTCATCGTGCATTTGATTCACTTTGGATCAACAGACTTATTGTAGAGGATGTGCGTTATACCAATACCGCGGTTGACCAGCGTACTAACTTTATCAATCAAGCGCAGAAAGATGAGCTGCAAGGGATCATCAATCGACGGTTTCAAAGTGGCACATTTATTGGCTATGCTTTAAACGTAACAAAAGATGTTCGTAATCATCCGGTTCATCCAAGCAACGGGTACCAATGGCAAATGTTAACAAAAACTGTTTTTCCTAGCAGAACGACGCATGCAATTGATACGCCGCTCCATGGATTTGGATTCTTTAAGGCAGATTTTGATGTGAGCTGGTACACACCACTTATCGATGAGCGCAGTTTGGTATTCTGTTTGCATGGTCATCTTGGTCTTATTGCGCCATTTAAACACAGAACTGTTCCCTATCGGGAATTGTATAATATTGGCGGTCCGGCATCGGTGCGCGGGTTTGAGTTTGGCGAGATAGGGCCGCAATGGATTGTCCCTGGCTTGGCCGGCAAATCTAATCCATTGGGCGCCACAAAAGCATTCTGGATTAACGCAGAATTGATTTTTCCAATCTCAGCAGACTTTTCTATGAAGGGCGGCATTTTCTATGATGGTGGTGCTGGTTGGGATACGCTTGATGCGGCGCAAATTTCTCCGGCTAATTTGAGAAACAATCATTTTAGCTATCGGCATGCTGTTGGTTTAGGGCTGCGCGTCTTGCGCCCAACGCCAATTAAAGTTGATTGGGGCTTTAAGCTCGATCGACGCAAAGGTGAAGAGGCGACGCGCGTTCACTTTAGTGCGTACCACGAGTTTTAACCATTAATCGAGTTGGTCTCTTTTTTGTGAACGGATCACTGGCTCTCCCGGAGAGGTTAGAAAGATCATTGGTATAAGAATAAAATCAGGTATATAACTCCAATACCAAGGGGTGACGTCTTCAGATACACTTGGATTTTGAAATTTGATGTTGCCAAATTTGGCAACATCAAAGTCTTCGATGTTACTACAGGGAAACATTAATTCCAATTTATACGGTTTTTCGATAGGTATTGTGACGTATTTTTTACCATTTATTTTATTAATCCACAATTTTTTTCCGGCGCATGGAATTTCAGATTTGTATGGTAAAATAAATTGTTCTCGATAATATTTTTTTTGTAAATGATCCAAATTTATTTGCTTTTTTGCTAAGTGGATAAAATCCTGAAAGCTGGCTTGAGCAAGAAGTGTTATGGTGCTCATTTTTATAAACAGGCAGATATTTCTAAAAAAGCAATTACTCACGAGCGATTCCTAAAGTTCAAAAATAAATACTATTATAGTATACGCGTTATTTAAAATTTATCGAGATGGCAACGGCAAATTATTGAATATTACCCACAAAGATTACTAGGCTATACAAAATGCCAAAGGAGAATGCCGTGTTTAAAAGAACCATAGAATCTACGTTAAAAATTGATTTGCCGAATTATTCAATAATTTGTATCAAAGGGCCACGTTTTGTTGGAAAAACAACCTTGGTCAAAACAGTTGCACCTCATTTTGCATATTTTTCATTGCGAGAATTGCAGCCGCGCCAACAAGCTCTTAAAAATCCTGAATTTTTTATTCGTGATGCGCTTTCAAAAGGCGAGGGAATGATTGTAGATGATTGTGAGTATGCGCCTGCAATTATCGATGCGATACGAACGTATGAGCTTCCAGAAGGCAAAAAAATTATAGTAACAACGAGCTTGCTTCGCCACCACACAACGTTGGTAGAGGAGCTTTTTGGTTCTCGATCAAAAACATATACACTTTGGCCACTTTCAATCACGGAACGGGAAATGTCTCAAGTTCTGCCGCAGTCGGTGGATGATGCTATTATTCGTGGAGGATTTCCCGCGGCTCAGCGGGAAGGGGATATTCCTGAGTGGTACACAACCTATGTTCGTAATTATACTGAGCAAGATGTTCGTGTGGCAAAAAGTTTGCATAACGACACGATTTTTTATCGCTTCATGGAACTTTGCGCAGAACAATCTCTTGGCCAACCAGTAAATTATTCATCACTGCGCCGAGCATGCGATATTACTATTCATACAGCAAAGGCGTGGATTGAGTTGCTTGAACTCACACAACTTATTTTTTTATTGCCACCACATGAACAAGCATACGGAAAACGAATTATAAAAAGCCCAAAACTTTATTTTATTGAGCCGGCAATTACGTGTTCTCTTTTGCGTATTTCTACACCTGAACAATTAAAACAGCATCCATTGCGTGAAGCAATTATTGAATCGTTTGTTATTTCTGATTTGTACAAACAAGCGTTTGGCGCTGGTAAAAAAGGAAACGTCTCATTCTGGAAAGATAAAGCGGGCCATGAAGTGGAATGCCTTGTAAGTAAATCTACTGGTGTTTTGCCAATGGAGATTATCGCGAGCGAAAGTTATTCGCCACAAGCTTTTAAAAAACTGATGCACTGGTACAAGGTGAGCCACGCAATGCAATCGAATGGCATTGTTGTTTATACTGGTGAGCAAGATCAATCACTTGTTGAAGGACGTTTGCTCAATTGGCGTTCGGTTAAAAACTTAAATCAATAAGCTTTCACAAGTTGCCGAGGTTTGCACTATGTGGATCTTCCTGGTTCAATGTGTTTTTGTATTTCTCTACATGAGTTTTCTATGGTTAATTGCTCAACGAGAACATAATAACGGCATTGCAGATATTGGTTGGGGTATTGGATTTATAATTATAGCAATTGCGTCGACTAAGTTTCATCTGTACGCAGCATTTTTATTTTTAGTCGCGCTGTTTATTTGCCTATTTTTCTTATTATCTAAGAAGTATGCAAATTTTTACAGGATAAGTTCGTGTGCGATGGCTTTACTGGCAATGTGCTCAGTAGTAGTTCTTTATCATTATGCCAGATCCGGGCGAGCATTTCTTATTTCAATGCTTGTATTTATTTGGGCTGTTCGCATCTCATATTATATTTTCAAGCGTTCGCGCAATAAAGATGAAGACGAGCGCTATGCGCTATGGCGAAAAAAATGGGGCAAGCACCAAGCGCTCTATGCGTTTTTTTATGTTTTTATGCTACAAGGGCTTCTAATGCTAGTGATAGGGTATCCTATCATGCTGGTAAATAGCACCCCAGTTGTTTCATTGCGTTGGCTCGATTGGATTTCAGTATGTATTTGGGCCTTTGGTATGTTTTGGGAAGCCGTTGGCGATTATCAATTGGCTAAATTTCTGCGCAGTCAAAAAAAGAGAAGCCATATCATGCAAGAAGGGCTTTGGCATTATACGCGGCATCCGAACTATTTTGGTGAAAGTATTATGTGGTGGGCAATTTTTTTAATTACACTTCCCGTTTATTTAGGATGGACTGCAATTATTAGTCCCGTAACAATTACCCTTCTTTTGCGGCTTGTTTCGGGTGTGCCGCTTGCAGAAAAGTCGTTTGCAAATAACCCCGAATTTCTCGCTTATGCAAAACGAACAAATGCGATGTTTCCCTGGCGCCCACGAAAAAAGTGATTTTAGCCTCTAGCTCGTTTTATTTTTCTATAAAAAGAATATGCAGCAGCGGTAAATGCTGTTGCTGCTATTATTGTGGGAATTATGCGTTTCCAATGGTAATTTCTTTGATATCGTTCACTTACCGTTTCATAATTGGATGGCGGATTATTAGAAGCGAACTGTATAACGCGATCATCGCAAAAGAATCTAGTGCGCAGGTAATCTGCGCGGATGAACTTATCTTTTGGAAATAGTCTTTTGCTTTGTAGTTCCTTCATTTCTTCTTTTTTCTTATCCTCGTCTCCAGGTCTCGTTCGATCGAGGGTTTTTTCATCTATTTTAACTTCAGTCAACGTATAAGGAACTCCCTTTATGATAAAATTTTCTCCCGTGTAATTTTTCCGGAGATTGAGTTCTATGAATCTGCTCATGAACGCTTCAAGAGAATCTACAGGTTTAATGGAGGTAATGGTTTTGGGGCCTTGTTCTATATTTTTATATTTTTTGTGGAGAGAAAGGCTGGAATCTATTAATCGACACACTAAAAATCTTGTTCCCTCTGCGCTCTGGCAATCTTCGATTGAAACAATTTCGTAACGTTTTTTTTCATGAGAATCGACAAATACGTCGCCTTCGCTCAACATTAGTGCGTGTTTTCCAGCCTCGAGAGAAATTTCATATGGAGCACTTACTAGTGGCAATGAGCATGAAGCAATCATAATTATTGAAAAAAAATATTTAATTTTCATCCGCGGGCCTTGCTAGAAAAAAATTGAATCCAATGCTTTTTTATAAAATAGATAAACACCGATTGCTGTTGAAACTGCCAGAGTAGAACTGGTCAGAAGAATTTTTCTTTTGTGATATATTTTCCATTCAGTTTCAAAAACTGGCTCATAATTAGCTGGAGGCTCGTTGGTCGCACATTGTTTAACCCATTGGGTGGAAAACCAATTTTCTTTTTTATAGGTAGCGGTCGCTATTCCTTCTTGAGGAATTTGAGCAGAATGCAAAAAATAGCATTCGTTATTAATCCAATAAGGGATTTTAATATTTTCTTGAAAAGCCTTTTGCCGGCGATTGAACTGATTTTTTCTTTTGCTGACTACATCTGTTCCTGTTGTTTCAGCATTAAACGTGACCATTGGGTTTTGCCCATTGTAGTTGAGAGTTCCTAATGCGTACTTTGCATTAGGGTGCGTTGGTCTTAAGTAGATGTTGATGGCGTCATTTTGAGGCTCCAATAAATGTGTCTGTCCCGGTGTCCGCTCAATTAAAACAATCGTATATTTTTCACATTCAGATTTATTGGCTAATGAAACAATTTGCCCCTCGCTGATATGAGGCAGATAGCCATGCGAAATAGAATCGTCTGTTTTTGTTCTGCCGCAGTAGGAAAATAGTATTAACGCCCCTAGAAACCATAAAAGTCGTTTGACCATATGGTGCCCCCATTGCAAGATTTTGTTACACCATTAATAAGATGACAAATCTGCGGCATGGAAGTCCATAATATCGGCTCTGTGGCTGGCGTTATTTATTCTTATCTACCATGGCAAGGAGTTCTTTTGCAGAGTTTGCTATTTGAGCATCGTTATTTTTTTTTGCTTTTTCCATCGTATCGACTATCGCGCATCGTTGAACTGTTTTCAAATCGCCGTACGGATAAATATAATGCTCTTTTGCGTCGGCAGGGAATTTGCTATCGGTTCCTAAAAACCATAATCCATATTCACTCATAAAATGTGTATTGATAAAGCGAACAACTTCATCTTGCGTTGGTTTTTCTTCATTCCAATTAGCATCAAATGTAGAAATTTCTCCAGCTTTAATTAAGCGAACTGCGTTATCGTATCCCTTTTTATTAAAAGTAGCGGCCATGAAAATTCTCCTTTAATGAGTTTGGATAATTCTGACGATACTTTCTGACTAAGGTGGAATGCAATAGTTTTTTACGATTGATATTTATGCATAAAATGATTTTATAAAAAAAGGGAAGACTTTTTATGTCTTCCCTTTTGAACACTATTTTTCTTATGGAGATGTTATCTCTTTGCCCAGAAATTCCCGAATGCATAAACCACAGCGACTCCACACGCCGTTGCAAGAGCGAGATTTTTTTTACGCCAGTGCGTACTTAATTTCTCATCGACAACATCTTCTTTTGGATTAGGATTCAATCGAGCACGGTGTTCAATCTGATCATACTTGAAAAAGGATCTATTCTTATGATAAACAGCATCAGCTTCTTTCCAGTATGTTTCGATATACGTATCATCATTTACTGTTGCTTTAATCAGTGTAAAAAGCTCACCATCAGATAATTTGAATTCTTTTCCGATTTTTCCTAATCGTGATCGGATTTGTTCATAGCGAGCACGAAAAACCTCCTCATCCGTTACGGGAGTGATTTCAGTAATTTCAGGTGCTCTTACGCCTTCATGAATAAGCCGTTGCTTTATTCGCACATATTTAGGGGCATTATGAAGATGTAGCATCTCAGTGCATTCGCGTGATGTATTTCTTTTTAGATACAAGGTTTCAAGCGGATTTGTTTCCGTAGCTTCTACGCGAATAACTACGGTGTAAAAATTGTTATTCTGATCGATAATATTTTCGCCTTCGCCATATCCAGTAAGAGGCTGCCCGTTAGCTAACGGAAATTCCTCTACCTGCAACCGCGCCAATTGCACAGCATTGAGATACGTTTGCACAGATGAAAGTGAAAGTATTAAAGAAAGGATGAAAAACTTGAATTGCATGATAACCTCCATTATCGATTAGAACTGATTCTAACCCATTAGAAAGTATAACATAGCGATCAAAAATGGAAACCGCATACCCTCAAGAAACGGGGTATTTTTTGTTATTATTTTTCAATTAGAAATTATTTAATTTGGAAAAAAGGGTACGCTTTTTTGGCATACCCTGTATTTTTGTTAATTGCTGCGACTATTTGAAATAGGTATTTATTTTTTTAATCAAATCTTCTTTGCTGATGCTTCCAGTTTCTTTGCCTTTTATTTGGCCATCTTTTATAAAAACAAAGGTTGGAATTGAAGTGACGCCATATTGTATAGCGAGCTCTCGAGATTCATCGACATTGAGTTTTGTGAATTTGTATGAAGCGCCAAGTTCCTTTTCTAGCTGATCAAATATTGGAGCCATGTATTGGCAAGGTCCACACCATGTTGCAAAAACATCAATAATAATAGGCAATTTGGATTGAGTTACTTCTTGTTCAAAATTATCTTTTGTTATTAAAACTGGCATATTGTTATCCCTCATTAAAAATGATTTTTTAGAATGTTTTTTGATTATATCACTCGCTTTCTTGGCAAACAAGATACTTGCATTTTTATGGAGGTGCATGCCAAACCCTAAATTTTCACTGTGTTTCTCGCGTCTTCCAGGTGGGGGCTGTTGCCTAGAATGCCTTTTTTTCGTAGAATGAAATCGTTACATGGAAATTTTTGTTAAGGAGGAAAGCTATGTTTCAACGTAATTATTCTATGAGCGGATCAATAGCCGACTTTATGTATAAAGTATATGGCTGGATGGCAGCAGGGCTTGCGCTAACTGCGGGCACATCGTACGCAATATTTCAATCACCAACGCTCTTTAGAGCTATATTTGGCAATCAGATTCTGTTTTTTGGCTTAATAATAGCTCAATTTGCACTCGTAATTGCATTGAGTGGTTGGGTTATGCGCATGAGTTTGCCTATGGCGATCGGCGCATTTGTTAGTTATTCGGTACTGACAGGTGCTACGCTTGCTTCAATTTTCTATATCTATACAGCAACTTCAATCTATCTAGCGTTTGGCGTCGCAGCTGCAACATTTGCTGTGATGGCTCTCTATGGTTACTTTACCCAAAGTGATTTAACATCTATTGGTTCAGTAGGCCGTATGGCTCTTTTTGGCATGATTATTGCTATGTTGATCAATTTCTTCTTAAAAAGTGCCCAATTTGATTATATCATCTCGCTTATTGGCGTTGGCCTCTTTACGCTGCTTGCGGCGTACGATAGCCAAAAGATTAAGCAGATGGGATATGCTTTGGTTGGCCAAGGAGATGTTGAACACAAAGCGGCTTTAATTGGCGCTTTAACGATGTATCTTGATTTTCTCAACCTATTCCTTTTCTTATTGAGAGTCATGGGTAGCAAGCGCGAAGAGTAATTTGCTATCACATTTGTCGATTATCACGGCCCGCCTTTATCGGTGGGCCTTTTTTTTAGCGCCTATTTCTCTGGTAAATAGCCATGTTTTTGCTTGTTTGCCAATTTTTATACATTTCATTTAGTAATAGTGTTGATTGGAAAAGAACATAATTGTTAAGCTTAAAATAGTTCTTAATAACATTATTAGAAATATAAAAAATGTAATCTTATAAACAAAGAACTCTTGAGAACTATAGTTTAACAAAGGAGATACTCTTATGGCACACAAAAAAAAATCGACTCGTAAAAAACACGAGTACAGTCTTTTAGACTTGTTGTTGGGACATACCAATAAACGAAAAAAGGCTCACCATACTCACAGCAAAAAGAAAACCGCTAAAAAAGCTACAGCACGTAAAACTACAAAAAAAGCGGTTAAGGCTAAAGGAAAAGGCGCATACGGCAGAAACCCGTACCGCTAAATTTAGCTTACTATATTAATATGTTTTTATAAAAAAAGGAAATACAATGAGTCACAATAATAACAATAACAATTGGAATGACAAAAAAGGTAACGTTCAAGATCCAAAGCACCAAGGTCAAAAAGAAAAACACGGATCTTCTCAAGGTCAACAAGGTAATGTTTCTAACCAAGATCAACAAAAGAAACAAGGCCACGACCAAAATAAACAATACGAAAAACAAGGTAACAAAAACGACTGGCAAAATAATAAGTAATTTGCCTAGTTTTTAACGTTGTTTGTCGAATGCAAAAACCATAAGTTTTGCATAAGAAAATTAAAAGAAGCAGAACAGCTTATGCATCGTTCTGCTTCTTTTTTTTATCCAATAATCATGGCGCTAGAAAGCATCCAAGATACGTAAGGGAATTACATTCCTTGAGGTGGGCGGCCGTACATCATTCTATGAAGAAGTGAGAAAACAAAGAGGATTATAAATAGGCCGAACAAGATTTTTGCTATGCCAGCAAAATCAGCTGCAAAGCCACCGAATCCAAAAACCGCTGCGATAATTGCAAGAATCAGAAAAATTACAACCCAATCCAATAGCATAGTAACTCCTTTTTTTGTTAAATCTTTACTACGTTAGTGCAATTTTCTAAAAAAAAGCAATAAAAAAGAGAGGGTTTAAAAATTACCCTCTCTAGCGACAAATTAAACAAATTATATTAATCCAGCGATAATGCAGCACCAAAGCCGTAAGCGCCGGCAATCCAGCCTTTAGCTTCAGGGCTTATTGTGTTATCGTTAAAAAAGAATTGCAACGCAAAGCGAGCGCAGAGTCCCCAAACAATTCCATAGGCGAATTTACTGAACACCGAATGGCGCGAATAATTTTTTACCACGTTATTTTGTATCGTCATTCGTTCAATAACAATACCGCCTTCTAAAATTTCAACAGTCTTTTCAAGAACATTGACGTACGTATCATTTATCGTACATTGCACTACTGGTTCTTGTTTTACACGAATAGTATAAAGATGCGAGCCTATCCATATATCATGCTGCGTATTGAAACTTGAATCGCCCGTGTGTGTATGCGCGATTTGATCTGCAATAGGATGCCAATCGACCGACGCATACATTGAAAATGGCAACAGGCACGCAAAAAGAATAAGTGCTTTGTTAAATATCATAAAATCCTTTCTAAATATTAAGCCTGGCTATAAAGGCCATGTAAACTAAATGGTACTATGCTCGGCAATTGAGCACGTCCTATTTCGTGTAAATTATGTGCATCGAGTATCAATATAAATGAAGTGCAATTGATCGTATCGAGCACTTGTGCGATTATCACACCATCATCCTCTTTTTTTTCATGAGGACGTGGAATGAAAACTGGCTCGGTTGGGCAGCAACCGTTTTCTTTCCATTCAATGATTCGATCGCTCTCGGTATCTATTTTCTGAATACTTGAAAATCCAGCTCCCATGCCGTAAATATATCTATAGTGTTTCGTTTTAAAGAACGGGTTAATGCGTGGCAATTCTATTGAACTTTCTCCAAGAACTGTCTTTGTGACATTTTTGGTTTTTAAATTGATGATAAAACGAGTAAGTTGAGATCGTTCACCAAACGACTCGGGACGATTTCTCAAATGTTCAATAGTTGTCGCTTTCATGATTCCTGCATCAGGATAAACAATCATATCAAGATTAATCTCATTATTTTTTTCAAAAGCGTTTACCTGATTGAGAACAAAAAAAGGTTCTGCTTTCATAGAATCGATAATTCGCCCTGTTGCTCGATCTATAATAATAAACGTCGTGCCCAGCTCTGGCTTCCAAGAAAAGTAATCAAGAAATGGTTTAATTGCAAAGAGCAGATCTGGTGGATTAACTACGAACGGCGTGAGCGTGAGCACAATATAGTTTTGGGTAATGGAAAGCCCATGCAAATAGGAAGGCTGTTTTGCTTCAATTGAAGCAATTATTACGCGCTTCGTGCTGTTTGGTGCAATTGAGTAAACATGGTAATAACTCGTTGTGCCAAATTGTGTCAGCACATTAAATGAATTTCCGGTTTGCGGATCAATAATCGGGTGTGGTGTTACTACATGCCCATCTAAATCATCATCAAAATCATCGAATTCATACGTTTCTAATGTTATAGGATTGAATGCAACCGGAAAAGTTGATTCTGTGAGCGCAACAAATTGGTTGCCAAGTTTCATGATATTAATGTTGCCGTTATCGTACGGTTCTCGTTTTGCAAGCAATGCGCCCATCTTTGAAAAGAATGATGATTTTTTTTCTTCCTGAACGGGGAGCTTGCCACTTTTCATAGCGCCTTTATAGTAATCGCTTTGTAAGAATTTGCTGGCATACTGAACTGTTCCTTTATCAAACTTGAACGATTGTAAGAGTGCAAAACCATCAAACCAGTATTTAAAAGTATTACCACCCACTTCAAAAAGGCCGGGGCCGGTGCGCAAAAGAAAACCATGGAGCCATACTGGTATGGTTCCTTTTGTTTGAAGATACGTGGGAGCGATTTGGCATGCTGCAGAACAAAATCCAACTGAAGCGTTGCCGCGAATAAATTCTGATTCTATTTTTTCGGGCTCGCAAGATTCGGTTTTTGTTTGTAGGGGATATTCAGCTATGGTACCTAGGCTGTTTTGATTTTGTTTCGTGTACCGTCTGTGCAATAGAATTGCTCCGAATGCAACGCAAAACAACACAGCCACGAAAATACCGATTTTCTTTAACATACCGTTCCCCCGCAGAAAATAAATGCATAATAGTTGTAGTATAAACATTAGCGATAAATTGAGCAAGTTGTTATTTCAAACAGAAAATGATTTGCGCGCATGAATAAAAGCTATCAAAAAAATAGAGATGTGCATTTATTCGATGCATACTTACATGCTAGAGAAAGGGAAAATATATGGCTAAACACCACATTCATAGTGCAATTATCTTTTTGCTCATTGCCACTACAGGTAAAGCTGTTATTAGCGAGGTGGAAATCACTCCAATTATTGCCAAGCAGTTAACAGTCTTGGGGGAAACGAATAAAGAAACAAAAGATCAACCGGCTATTGTAAAAAACGACGCGTGGTATTTTATTGCTGCTCTTGTAAGTAGCTCGTTTCATAAGAAATATTTTCTTTTTGACGTGGGCGAAAACGTTTTAAATGATGGATCAATAAATAAATTAAAAATGGCAGATGTTAATAATTTAATTGAAACGAAGCTTCTGAACACAAGCAATACAAGAATAGAATGGTGCGTATTGAAGGAGCCCGATTTATTGGCGGTAAAAAAGACATTTGGTAAAAATACGAGATATGAGCTCTGCAGTATGAGCGGTTTGTTTTCTAAAAAATGATCTTATTTCAAAATAAGTTTGATGAGTGAAAGAATGCCAAAGCTCATAATGCCAATTCCTGAAAATTGATTGATACGCCTGAATGTAGAGGCTTTAATTTTAGGTTGAAAATAAGCGGCAAGTATGCCAAGCACAATCCACCAAATAGCCGATCCGATGAATACACCACTTGCAGTTAAAATAAGTTCGCTCGTGCGATCAAGTTCATGATCAATGCCGACTGCAGCAAAGAGAAAAATAAGCGTAAGAATAATAATAGGGTTGGCGAGTGTGAGGAAAAATGTAGTAACGTACGATTCCAAAATATTGAGCGGACTTTTCGACTGCATCGCTTGCGGCGGCTTAGATGATAAGATGACGATTCCTAAAATTGATAAGAGAATGCTACTTGAAAGCCGTATGGCAAAAGCAAACTGTGTTAGATGAGCCGACAAAAACCCAAGACTCAAAAGTGCAGCAACTGCAAAAACAACATCCGCAGTCGCTGCACCAAATCCTGAAGCTATTCCCATAAGGGGGCCTTGAATCAACAATCTTCGCAAGCACAAAATTCCGATAGGTCCTACCGGAAACGCGATTGCAGCTCCAATAATAATTCCTTTAATAAAAAAAGATAAATCCATTATTTTGGTAATTCGACCATATTAAACATATTTCCATAAAGATCTTTAAAAACAGCTTGCGTTCCCCACTCTTCGGTGGTTGGTTCCATAATAAACTCAACGCCTCGAGATTTCATTTCTTGGTAATCCTTTTTGCAGTTATCGGTAATCATGCAAGCGAGTGGAAAAGAACCACCCTGTTTGCCAACCAGAGCTAAATCTTCTTGTGATTCAGGAAGCATTAAAGCAAACTCTAAATTCTGGCTTCCTTTTGGATTTAACGTTAACCAACGCATTTGCCCAAATTGAGCATCGGTATGTTTTTCAAAACCAATTTTTTCGGTGTAAAATTTAAGCGCTTCGTCCTGGTTTTTTACTAAAATCGTAAGATGTGAAAGATAGTTGATCATAAAAAAGTCCCTAAGGTTTATATATTAAACTTAATAAAATGCTAACACGTTTTGCGATTCTTGTAAAAAAGGCTCTTAGTATTTCTGTGGGTTGATTCGATTCAACTATTTATTACCAAAAATTGATTTTAAGAACTGATAACCGGTCAAAACTGGGGCGCTCCATGAAAGATTTGGGGGCAAAACATGCTTTGATTCTATAGCCAGACATTGAATCTCTTCATCCAAATTCTTAAATGAGCTTAATAGATGGGGATATTTTTTGAAATCTATAGTCTCCGGTGCAACAAGCATGAGCGCTTGCTCCAACGTCAAATTATTGCGCAAAGAATGGATGGTTTTTTTTAAAGATTGCAGATTCCAGCGGCGAATTGTTTTATCAAAAGAGCCAGAAATTAATAGATTATTATCTTGAAGTGCTAGCCCAGAAATCATACGAGGGGTTACGCTTGCAATAGTGAAGAGCAATTGGCCTGTTTTATCATCCCAGAGCCGAATGGTTCCATCTTGGCCACCAGAAAAAAGAAAGCCATCAGTTGCATGCGCAAGGGTATTAATTTCTTTGTCATGATTTGAAGATCTAAAAAATGGTTCTTTTTTTTCAAGATCCCATGCGCAGATTATTCCTGCGGCATCGGCAGAAAAAAGAATTTTTTTGCTTTGATCAAAAATAAGTTTTGATATTCGTTTGGCATGCCCTTTTAACTCATAAGCGGGTGCATCATTTATGAAATCATACGCTTTAATGGCGCCATCTGATAATCCTATAAACAAAAGGGGATCGTTTGCGACTAATGCCCAAGCATATTCTTTTGGTGTTTCAAGCGTAGCTATTAGTTTTCCTGTTTTGGTATCCCATTTATTAAGAGCGTGATCCTTACCTGAAGAAAAAAGAAAGGTGCCATCATTATTCAATGTTAATGCTAAAACTGCCCAAGAATGCTTTTTCAATTCTTGAAGTTTCGCTAATTTTTCTAAATCCCAAACGGTTATTGTTCCTGATTCATCACTAGAATAAGCGAACGGATTTTTACATACGAGTGCAGAGAAATCTGAGGGATTTGTCGTTAATGTAGATGATTTTCCTGTTTGTAGATTTAAAATTCTAATTTTTCCATCGGCTACGCTCGCACAAAGTTTATTACCCGTTGCTTCAAGGCTTAAAACTTCACCGCCTTCATGAGCTATAATCTTATTCTCTACTTTCAGAGATGATAACATGGGAAGCATATTCTCCCATGCTTGTTTGGTAACTTCCTGCGTAAGGCTTTTTCTTAACACGTCGGGGAGTCGTAAGCTTTTTATATATGAAGGATCACGCAAGAATTTTTTTAATTCTGTTGGGCTTGTAATCTTTCTTGCTAATGCTCTCTCAAAAATAGTTTGAAGAGACTCTATGCCCAAGTAATCAGAATTGATCAAAAGAGATTCAATAGTTTCTAGAGGCAATTGAGAAGCACGATGTACCAGCTTTTCATCTTTTTCATTTTCAAATTTGAGGAAACTCAAAATAAGGTCAAGTTGTCGCTTAGAAAAAGGTAAAGGGATAGAAGCTGATTGCGTTTTGGAATCAATATCGCCTACTAAATTTTCGATTACTTGTGAAAATTTGATTAATAGTTTCGAATCTTGTTCAGAAAGAGTTATTTCATTTGATTGTTGTTGCGAATCTAAAACTGAAAGCTTTAAGTACGCCGATGCATTGGCTGGAAAAAAAATCGTAATTAATAGTAAAATTAATCGCTTCATAGAAGTGTCCTTTTTGGGATCACTATAAAGAAAGCAGCAATAAAATTAAATAATTTTAGCGAAGGCTTTTATCATATTGAGAGATTTATCTCATCGCTTCTTGCTTCATTGCCGAAGGGAGTTTTTCAATTGAATAACGGAGGGCAGTGCGGGGCATTTTCGCTTTGTGATTCATGACAAAGGTGAAGACTTCTTTTTGTCTTGTTTTAGTTGCTTCTTTAAGCATCCAGCCGTAGCCTTTTTGCACAAGATCATCTTTATCTTCGAGTAAAATTGTGGCTAACTCAAAAGCATCTTCTAAATAAAAATCTTTACGCAGCGAATAAATAAGAGAAACGGCACTTGCGCGGCGCATCCATCTGTTTTCAGAGCGCGCCCATATTTTTAATTTTGGTAAAAACTGAGGAAACTTATAAAGAAAAAAACCAAGCGCATGCGCGCAGAAATCATCGCATGATGCCCAGTTGGATACATAGTTCTCAAGGCAATATTGAAAGAATTCAAAATCAGACGGTTCAAATTTTTTTCTTATTTTATTGAGCCAGTCAAATGCGATAATTTGAAATTCTTGTTCTTTTTTTAGTAATTTTTCACAAATCTGAAAAATTTCTTTTTTATCAAGATGCTTAACTTCTGAAAAATGCGCTGCAGAAATTTTACGAACAACTGGAACGGCAACGCCAAGATGATTAACCTCTTCTTTAAAAAATCGTTTGGCTTGCTCGCGGCGCACAGGATCGCTATTTTTAAGGAGATCGTTATGAAGTTCAGAAATGATAGCTTGAGTATTCATTATTTACCGTCGATCTTATTTTGTTCTTCGATTTTTTCACTAGAATCAACTACCGCAGCTGTCTCTTCTTTTTCTGGAGTGAACGATTCATTTGCGCAATCGATGTTATATAATCCCAGAAGTGTATCTTCTTCTTCATGTTCTTGTTCTAATATTTTTTTCTTTTCGTCTGGTAATGTGCTTTTATATAATTCGAGAGCGGCATGATACTCAACTGAGCCGTCCGTATTGAATCTGGTTTTGTTTCGTATAGAATGCGTTGATTCTGCAATTTCAGTCTGCGGATTTCTTACTACTCGATATGTTTTCTTAGTTGTTTTTTTTGACTCAGTTGTATCGGTACCAACACTTTTAATGATTTCAATAAGTTGAATGCCTTGATTAATCTGAGCCATTTGTTTCAGGTTTTTTTCGGCAAAAGAAACTAGATCAGTTTCAGTAACCTTTTTTTCCATTCCACTAATACGGTTTGCTAAAACGATCATTACTATAATAACTATTTTTTTCATGAGGATTTCTTCTCTTTAATTGTCCAAAGATTTAAAGCCCATTTTAATGGGATACCAAGATAAATAAAATAAGATACAGTAGATAAATTATTTTGTTGAACAGAAGATATGATGATGTTTTTATTTTTGATTAACGTAGAGAAAAGTCAGATTAGCCCGTCGTCGCGAAAGGCTATGCCGGGCAGTCTCCGCATTTAGCTGGCCGTGCCAGGCGTAGCCCTTTAGGGCTGAGACTGGAGGAGAGAGAGGGATTCGAACCCTCGATCCCGATCTCTCAGGATAACGGTTTTCAAGACCGCCGCATTAGACCGCTCTGCCATCTCTCCACATAATAATTTCAAATTCGTTGCCATCTTCAGAGCGCGAAGACTGGCAGCGCCAGGCGAAGCTTGCCAAGGCGGAAGCCCTGGATAAGCGAAGACTGGTGCGCCTAAGAGGAGTCGAACCTCTAACCTTCAGATCCGTAGTCTGACGCTCTGTCCAGTTGAGCTATAGGCGCGTATAATTTCAGTGTAATTTCAAAAATACAGCTCACCGATGAAGCTTGCTGTGCTAGGTATCGCTCGCCGAGGTAAATGCCGTGGATAAGCGAAGACTGGCGGAGAGAGAGGGATTCGAACCCTCGCGCCCCATTTCTGGAGCTCTTGCTTAGCAGGCAAGCGCTTTAGACCACTCAGCCATCTCTCCATCGTGCATGCGAGCCATATTTCAACATGCAACAAGGATAAATGATTTGCTATTTAATGCAAGAGTCTTATATGATTTTACCCATATTATGGCGTTCTTTCAAGCTGGAGTTTTATGGCATTTATTATTGAGATCAAAGTGATACCCGCATCAGGAACTCAGCGCTTAATAAGGGATAAATCTGGCAAGCTCAAATGCTATTTAAAAAACCAAGCTGAAAAGGGAAAAGCCAATGAAGAACTTATCGGATTGGTGGCAGCTCGAATGGGTTTAGCAAAGAATCAGGTGAGCCTCGTTTCGGGTTTTACAAGCAGGAACAAAAAGCTTTCGCTTGAAGGAACGTGGACGATGCAAGAAGTGTATAAAAAATTAGGGCTCGAGCAAGGGGAGCAACATGCCGTATTTTAAATGGGCTGGCGTAGCGCTTGATGGTCGTGTTTTACGAGGGGTTTTAAGAGCGCGGAGTTTACGCGATCTTGATGAACAGCTTTTGCATAAAGATATTGGATTAATGAACGCTCGATTGAAGAAACAATCGTTTATGCAGCGCATTACCATTGCGGTGAAAATCAATTTCTTTAGACAACTCGCGATTCTTGTCGGTTCTGGCGTTTATATTGATCGCGCCATCGGGTTACTTGCATTGCAAACGGCGCATAGTTCATTTCGCGAATTACTTGAAGATATTAGCATAGAGGTACAGCACGGTACTCCAATAGCAAACGCTCTAGAATCGGCAGGTATTTTTGATTACGTTTCGATCCAGATGATTAAAGCTGGCCACGAATCGGGTAAATTAGCGCAAGCACTCGAGATGATCGCAGCCTATGCAGAATCTCGCGATGCCTTTTATAAAAAATTACGAAGCGCGGCATTAGTGCCGCTCATTACACTCGGGACTTTTATCCTCATCGTAATTTTTATCATGATTGGCATCGTGCCGACTATTAGTTCATTATTTATCAGCGCAGGGCATGAGCTGCCGCAAATAACACGCATTATGATCGCTATCAGTTCGCTTCTCACCAGTTTTGGTGGAGCGCTGATTCTTTCTTCATTTGTATTATTCGCTTTGATTTTTAGATATGCGATACGCCGCATTCCTCAAAGCAGTAAAATTATATTTAATATACCGTTCGTTGGTGCATTAGTGCGCCAAAATAATGCAGCTTCTTATCTTTATGCAGTTGGCCTGCTGGTTTCTGGAAAAGTGCGCATTGCGTACGCGCTTGAAATTGCGCGCAGTGCCGTAAAAAACCGATGGATAGCGTATGAGCTCATGAGCGTTGAAGAGAATGTAAATCACGGAAAATCGCTCAGTCAGGCCTTAGAAGATTGCGGTCTTTTTTCGCCCGAGATTTGTGGTTTGGTTTCCGTTGGTGAACAATCAAGCAATCTCGGTCTATTATTAATAAAAAGCGCTGAGCTTTATCAAGAAAAGGTGAACCGTCAGTTGTCGCTGATCACTGCTCTTTTTCAACCAGTTCTTATGATGGTGCTCGCGTTTCTGGTTCTTGCGCTTATTGTGGCAATTTATATTCCACTTTTTGATCTTTCGATGATTATTTCCTGAAGTAGACCTGTTAATAGCACGATTTTGCGTTGACCGGCTTAGTTTTTTTAGGTACTCTTTATTCAGTGTGCCGGGATGGCGGAATTGGTAGACGCACGGGACTCAAAATCCCGCGGTGTTTAACACCATGTCGGTTCGAGTCCGACTTCCGGCACCATACTTCGCCAAGGCTTCTTATGGCGGGCCAGTTTTTATGGATTGCAATAAGCAATCAGAGGCAAATTGAAGCGAAGTATGCCCTTCGAAGCTCGAACGAGCGAAGTAGGGCAATCAATTCTAAAGATCTATTCACGATATATTCTATATTGACCTATCTTAATATCTTTCTCTCTTTCAATACTGCGATTCAGCGGTAGTAATCTCTAAGCTTTTTTTATATTATATTGATCGGATCTGTTTTAATTTTTTGTTTACGAAACACAAAGCCAATTAGGACGTTCTTTATGATAAGAAAATGTTTCACAGCATTGTTAATGAGCTTCTTAGTTTTTACCTCCAATGCAGACGACACGAATAAAGTGGAAAACATCTACAAGGCTATTAATATGGTAGCGAGTAGTATTGTAATAATTAAATCTGTGTATCAGTTAGTAGATTTTGTCTGTGATTCTATTTCATCAAATCCTGAAACTGAGCTTCGCAAAGAATTGACCACCCGAAATTTGGAAAACCTTCGAGCAGAAAGAGAATTGAATCGCTGTTTAGCGAATAATGAAAATGGTGCAAGAGAGAATAATGGACTGCCGAGGGCCTGCGGCGAAGTGGGCGATTTTTATGCAGCAGTAGCGGGATATGAAGCATTAAACAAAATTAAATATGCATTCAATGATAATAAATAAGTATAAGAGGCCGAATTACTTATTTATGGTTGAGCACAAAAACACTAGGAAGTTTTATGATCAAAAGATACACAGCAGCGTTGTTGATGGTATTTCTCGTTGTTTCTATTAATGCAAAAGATGATAAAAAAATCATTGAGCTGAAAGAAAAAGAACAACAGTTACATGCTTTGAACGATGAAATTATTGAAAAAGAGCAACTGATAAGTTTTATGGAAAAGCGTATCCGTGACCAGATCGTAGTTGTTTTTGATCAAAAAGAAAAAGAATTAAAGAAAATTGATGAAGAGAAGAAATTTGATAGCCGAGAAATAAGTTCAATTATAGAAAAAGAGTGTCGGGATTTTTTTGAGAGCTTGGAAGCGATGCAAGGCAAAGATAAGAAATTTATAGCAACTAATTTTTTATTTAGCGAAGATGATCGGCTCTTTGATAAAGATATAGATGTACTAAAATATTTTCTAATCAGATATGGCTGTGAATTAGTTTCCTTGAAAGAACTGCTTAAGCGATGGGAAATCATAATGAGAGAAATTGCCAGCTTAGGTAAGAAAATAATAAAATAGCTAAAAAATCAAAGGATTTTTGTGATGAAAAAGATATTCTTTTTTGTTTTGCTCGCATTTCCAATCGAATCGCATTGTTCTGCGGGGGAAATTATATTTGACGCAGTAAAAAAAATTATTAATTTAGCGGACGATATTTGGCATTCAAAGGAGAGAAAAAATATCGACGAGCAAAGAAGTATTGAGCAAGAACTTGCACTAAAAAAAGAAATAGTTCAAAACACTGAACAATGCGCTGCTGGACTTCATAAAATAGGTGACGCTCAAAAAGAAAACAATGAAATATTTCGAGACTTAAAGGAAAAAGCAGAGACAGCATTTAAAGTCATCACTGTCGCGGGAACCACTATTTACATAATGAAATCTGGTTATGAATTTATCAGTTTTGTTCAAGATTCTATTTCGCCAAGTCCTGAAACCAAACTTCGCAAACGATTAGTTGTAAAGAATTTAGAACTCTTAGATGCTGAAGATGAATTAAATCGTTGTTTGGTGAAAAATAAAAAAGGTGAAAAAGAGCACAACGGCTTGCCTCGAGCATGTGAGGTGTTAAGTGATTTTTATGCAGCGGTCGCAGGGCAAGAGGCATTAGACAAGATTACGTATGCATTCAGCAAAAATAATAGATAAGTATAAATTACGCATAATTTGGTTATTGTGCTCAGCAAGCTTTCAACTAATCAGCATTGCTCAAACCATCGAGCCAATAGATAATACTCGATATGGAATCGAGATTACAAAGCCTGCGTCTATAGGATATTTCGATATGGATTACGCGATTGATGCCATTAATCCTATTCAAAGTGGAATCGAAGTCGCCAGAGCTGGATACAATATAGGATATATGACACTTGGCTTCGTGCACCCAACCGAATCGCAGCAATTAATAAAACGTTTTAATGATCGAGGCAGCGAAATTAAAAAAGCGGAAGAAGAGCTCATTAAATGTGTTTCTCAAAATGCTTATAATTTTCGTGAAAAAAATCAGCTGCCATATAATTGCGAAAAAGTTTCAGATTTCTATGCGGCAGTCTCTGGTTTTGAGCCTTTAAGTAAATTTAATGCTGAATTCAATGCTGTAATGGACGAACTTCCTGCATCGCGGTCTCATCCTCCTCAAAATCAAACAGGAATGGCCACAGGAACAAAAATTGTTATAGGCGTAGTTGTAGTGATTGGGGCAACAGGTGCGTTTTTAATATGTGCACCAGTTTTACTTCCTGGAACTGTCGTTGCTGCAAAAGCAACAGCGATTACTACAGGAATAAAAACGGCGACCGCGGGAGTTGCAAGTAAAGCCTCTGCATTGATTGGTGGTGATACTGCTGTACAGCTTCTTTACGAATCAAAAGAAGTGGTTGATGCGCTTCCTCTTTTTGATAAAGTAGCGATTGGGGCAAAAGTGATAAATACTTTTGTGGACGCTCCCGATGACGTTCAAAAAAGCGTGGCAATGCTAGAGTCAGTAAAAAAAGGAAGTAAAAATCGACAAACATTATTGCGCGCTAAAATTGAAGAATATTACGGCATTAAACATTAATTCTTAAGGTTTTTCTATGGCATTCGATTCCTGCATCTTTTGTAAAATTATTTCAAAAGAAATCCCATCCGAGTTTATTGCAGAAACTAAAGATTTGGTTGTATTGAAAGATCTTTATCCTAAAGCGCCAATTCACTATTTAATTATTCCAAAAAAACACATCTCAAATGTTCTTTCGCTGAACGATCAAGAGCTTGCTGGTAAAATGTTTGGTATGGTGCGTACGCTTTCTGAAAAGATTGGCAACACTTCATTTAAGCTAGCGATTAATAGTGGAAGATTCCAGCATGTTCCTCATCTGCATATGCATTTTCTAGCGGGCGATAGTATTGAATCAGTATAGTAGTGCCCAAGAGGGTGCTATGAATCGAAATAAAGTTTTCAAATTTCTCAGAATTTTTCCTATCTTTTTGGTTATCGCAACGTTATTACTATCTGCTTTGCTTTGCATAATGCTGTACCGGCATACAAATCGGCCGGAATATCCTGCTCGCAGAAAAGAAGAGCATGCTCTTTTTAACAATGTGCTTCTTAACATTTTTCAAGCAAAGCCAATTTCATTTGTTACAACAGATTCAATTAAAATTTCTGGGTTGCTGCTTACGCGACCGCAAGCAAAGAAAAATATTCTTGTTTGTCACGGATACCGTATGGCCAAAGAAAGAATGCATCGATTCGCTCTCATGTTTCCAAATGATAACATTCTCCTTTTTGATTATCGTGCTCATGGAGAAAGTAAAGGGGAGCATTCGAGCATCGGTTACTATGAAAAAAATGATGTTATTGCAGCATTGCAGTTTCTAAAAAACAATGAGGAAACTGAGAATTTTCCTATTATTGGTATTGGTGTTTCCATGGGAGCGGTAACACTGCTTTGCGCTGCGGTTGAATCGAATTTGTGCGATGTAATTATTCTGGATGCACCTTTTGCGCGCTTGGATGAACAAGTACACCGTATGCTAACGCATCGTTATAAATTGCCACATTTTCCTTTTAGTATAGTTGGCAGAAAATTTTTAGAACGATTGCGCAATTTCAATTTAACTGAAGTTGATTCGATCGCTTCTGCTCGTCAACTTAAAATTCCGGTGCTCATGATTCATTCCGAAGATGATGAAACAGTGCCGATCGAAAATGCTCATAGAATTTATCAAGAAATCACCGCACCAAAAGAGTTGTGGGTTGTCTCTGGATCAGGCCATGCAAGAATCTTTACTGATAAGCCGCATGAATATCGGGAGCGAATAAATATATTTCTTAATTCAATTGTTATCGGTAGCTAATCTTTTTTCTTCTTGGTAAAGCCAGCGGGCTAAGTTATCCAAGTATACGGCTAATGTTGTTTTTTCATCAGCTCGTTCGCCCACGGTTTCAATAATGAATGATTTTGGCAGATGGGTTTGCAAAACTGCGTTTTGATATCCTATAAATGGTTGATTAGAAATTGCCAAGACTTTGCCAGGTGTTGGGTTTTCCTTTAACCATTGATTGATGGTATCGGCAGTTGTGGGGCGCACAATCGAGCCATCATTTTTTTGTTGCATTGGAGTTTCCACTATGGAAATTGTTGTTTTTTTTAATTGTCCGGATAATGCCACTTTTTCAAAAATAAGTCGCGCGGCTTGTGCTTCAGTTTTAATTTCAAGATCTTTTTCTACGACCGCGTTTTTTAATGGTAATTTGTTAAGAGCAGTAATAATCGCTGAACTGTTTTCAATATTGGGATCCAATGGACGAGCGCCAACTAAGACTATTATTTTTTCTGGTATAATATTTTTTTGCGATAGCTCTAGCAGATACAATAATCGATCGGTCATTCGTTGAACGGTAGCTCCAAGCAAGAGGGCATACGCGTACTCTTTTTGTTCTGGCGCGTGTTGATGAATAAGTCCAATTTTTTCTATAATACTTCTAATTTTTTCCGGATGCGCATCTTTATAAATATCCACGATTTCCCAGCGCTCTTTGCCAGCAGGTCGTAAGAATTTTTTCTGCGTAGCAGCAACAATGCCTTCTAAATTTCCAGTGTGCTCGACGTGCAATTCATTTAATAATTCTAATAACACCGGCGAAACTTGTCGATTTTCATTAACGAGTGGTTGATGTATTGGCGATATATCCTCTGTTGCTTCAGAATAATGATCTGTAGTGATCGAGCACGAGCTTAATGAGGTGAGAAGAGAAACTGCTAATAATATCTTTGGTGAAAACTGGAGGTTCATGAAAATACTTCTCTTTAAATTGTACATGGAAAAGTTGGAATATTTTTCATCTTTTAAGAAAACTAAATTCGTACTATTGGAGTCTGTGTGACTATGCGGGTTCCAATTCTTGCGTAAGCGCAGGTTTATTTATTGGTACATTGCCATAAAGTTCATCGTGATAGAATATTGCAAGCCCCGTTAGTACACAAACCGCTGTGGCCCAGAATGTCCAAGGCGTTGGTTCGCTCAAGAACAGCCAACCGTAAAGCGCGGCAAAAAGAGGGGAAAGAAAACTTGCAAACGATAGAAATGTCGGGCTATACGTTTTTAAGAGGGTCACGTACAAATTGTGGCAAAGCAGATTACTAACGATAATAACTACCGCTAGAATCAGTAGAAATGTACCAACATGGCCTACTTCAATTGCCGCTTCGCCCGATTCAAAAAGCCAGGAAGTAATAAGCGCAAGTAAACCACCGCAGAACATACTCATACTATTAATCGTCGTCGCTTCATAGTTATGAAATTTAACGAGGCGATGAATCATAATCCATCCGTAGCTCAAACAGGCGACGGAGCATAAGATTGCAATTTCTGGTAATGAGAGAAATGCTGTTTGCCCATGTTCAGATTTGATTGCCGGTAACACAGTTGGTAAAAAACCGATAAAGCCAATTATCAACCCGATGATTTTTTTGATCGTTACTTTTTCTGAATACAGAAAGTATGAAAAAATATAGGTCATGAAGGGGGATAAATTATAAAGAAGGCACGCTTTTGAAGCGGTCATTTCGCTTCGCAACGCCCAAAAGCGAAGACTATATGGAATATACGTCGTGAATAAAATAATTTGAACATAATACCACGTGTGTTTTCTATCGAAGCGCCAATTTGATCCATGCTGCATAAACTCGTAAGCCATCAGAAAACTTCCTGCTAAAAACATGCGAATCCCAACCAAGAAAATCGGTTGTGAATAGCAAGCAAGTACTTTTCCTAACGAGAAGGTTCCTGCAAAAAGGGCGTACATCAGAACAATTAAAAGCATGGTTTATCTATCAGTTAAGATTAAGATTTAGTAATCGGCGTTCGTACTTCAATTGCGCCGCCGGCATTTGCCTTGCATGCAGCTTTAATAAGATGGCGCACGTCAGGGTAAATAACTCCCTTATCACTCCAAAGAACAAATTCATTATCTGCAATTTCACTCAAAACGAGTGTTAATTTTTCAGCAAGTTCTGGAGTAATAAAGCATTTTGTTTTGCTGCGCGTTTCTTTGATAAGAGAATAAAGCTCTTGGAGTAGTTCAGGATGTTTAGTTTGCAGTTTTTCCAAAATGGAGCATACGATATCAAAACGTACAAGATCGATTCGCTTTCCATTTTGAAGCTTGGTAGCTGCGCAGTAGATTTGCTGAGAAGCAAAAATGAGCGAAAGAATTAAAAGTTTTTTCATGATCGTCCTTTAGTTGTTTTCAATCAGAGCGAGTTCTCGGTTTAGTTGCGAAAGGTCGACAATTGCATAGTGTTGCAATCCAAAAGGGATGTAACAGGCTAAGAAGATATCGCGCACCTGGGCAGGAGCTATGCCATTAAGTGTCCATAGGTCGCGCTTAAAGCCTTCTTCAATAAGTGTAGCCCAAATATCGTGAGGAAGGAAGATTGGATCTGGCAAGATCGTAACGTCTTGTTGGTCTTTTACAAGCGAATCAACGCATAAACGATAAATATGAAAAAGAGGCTTCAATAAATCTTGGTGTGTTGCCTCTTTGACAGCTTCTACGACGCGGTTAATGGTGACTTGTGGTACGTCAGAAATTCTTTGAATACACGTTTGATTGATACCAATAAGTACGTTTAATACTTTTTCTTGATCTGTCGATATCTTAATTTCATTATCTTGGTTTTCTTGCGTAAAGCAATAATGAGGCAAAATTGACAGTGCCAATAATGCGGTTAATAAAAATTTGTTATTCATATTTTTCCTTATTTATTATCACATGGCAGACGCAATCATTTATTGTGCCATCTTCATTAACAAGCCCTAATTTTTGAAAATAAGAACGCATAAGGGGGATCTCGTTAGCCATAGTAAAATTGTATATTGTTGAACTATGATCTGTTGATTTAACTTCTAGCCAAATTGTACCGCCGTAGTCTTCTCTAGCGCAGACATTTTTTTTTAAACCTTGGTTATTACAACCGATATCTTCAGCCATACTGCGTGTCATCATCGAGCAGCTGATCGACAATACAGAAAAAAATAGTAATGATTTCATAAATCCCCCATAACCCATTATGTAATAACGATTCTACTATACTATCAAATTTAGTGGCTTTTGCCAAAAAAGGAGAGTAGCGCTTTTGCCCATATATGTTAGATTTCAGGGGTACTTTTTATATTGGAAGAGGACATTGCATGAATATTGGCCTTGTTATAATTACTATTTGTCTATCTATTTTTTCAACAGGTGTAATGAGTTACATAGCACTTGCTACTCCCATTGGCCCGTGGATTGCGCCGACCCTGGTACTTATAGGTACTTTTTTAGTTCATTTGATCGGTTTGCGCGGCAAGCAGTATTCAGATGGATTGGCATTGGTAACCGCCGGCGGATCTATTGGTGGTATTTTAGCAACCGCGCTTTCGTTTTCGTTTCCAACTCTCTACTTTCTTGATCAATCTTTTTTTGGTGGTTGGATGGCTAGCCCCTTTTATTTTGTCGCGCTTGTCGCGGGGCTTTCATTAGCCGGGGGAAGTTTTGGCCTATTGATTGCCGACTTACTCGAACACAATCTAATTGTTAAAGATGAGCTGCCGTTTCCGATTGGCCAGTTGGTATATAAAATGATTGCGGCACAAAATCAGGCGCGCAAAGCGCTTGAGCTTGCTATCGGCGCATGCTCGACCTTTATATTTACCGCGCTTCATGGCGGCACGTGGCTTTTTAGAGCGGTTTTGGCTTCGGGTGTCACGCTCACAAAACAATATGCGTTGGGGCCAGTGACGATTCCGCTTATTCAGTTACGTTTCGATGTACTGCCGATGCTTTTAGCTATCGGTTTTATTACGGGGCATGTAATTGCAATACCATTAATTGTTGGCGCAATTGCTCGTATTGGTTTAATGGAGCCAATTAACAATTTATTTTTCCCAACTATTTCTGGGCCCGATTTTTTACTTGCATTTGGCAGTGGATTAGTAGCGGTTGGCGCAGTACAAAGTTTTTTTGATTTGCCGAAAATGCTGCGAGGATGGTTTAGAAAATTAAGAGATGGGGGTCCGCGTAAATCGATGGACATGGAACTTTTTGCGCCATTGCAACAGCGTTCTCATATGATTCAAGCATTTCTTACCTTAATTTTAGTGATTGGTTATTTGAGTGCTGTACATTTTTCAGCGCTCTCACAATTGTATTTAATTATTCTCTCATTTGTTTGTGCATACCAAATCGTGGTGATCGCAGGAAAAATTGGTTTGGCGCAATTGGGCCGGTTTGCGACGTTTGTTATGGTGCCAGCATTATTTCTCTTTGGTGTGGATCCATTGCGCGTAACAGTAATAGCAACGTTTGTGGAACTTTGTGGCGGTGTTGCTACCGATGTTCTCTTTGGCAGAAAAATGGGGCAAATGGCTGGAATAAATCGTACCACTTTGCGTTGGTTTCAAATCCTTGGTCTTGTCGTGAGTTCAATTGCAGCTGGCGTTATTATGTGGCTCCTTGTGCATAAATTCGGATTAGGCGGAGAACCCTTGGTGGCACAACGAGGTCAAGCGCGCGCATTATTAATTAATGTTTCTCATTTTAATTGGCTTGTTTTAATTATCGGTGGGATTTTTGGATTGATTCTTAAAAAATGTAAATTGAATCCGATGCTGGTGCTGGGTGGTTTATTAATGCCATTTACCTATTCTATCGGATTGATTATTGGCGGATGTCTTTCGTTCATGGTAAAAGATCGCGAAGACTGGGAACCATTCTGGTCTGGTGTCTTTGCTGCGAATTCTATTACGGAACTTGCAAAAACATTAATGTAGATAATTTCAAATCTAAGACGCACGGTAGCTTTATTTTTTGCGGTCTATTCACGATATCGCGTATTTAATTTGATAATATACTTACAATAGCATTTAAATTTAAAACTATTGAATAAATCCCTTGCATTGTGAAACATTGAAGATGATTCAATGGTATGATGTGCGATAAAAAGGGGATTTGTTTATGAAAAAGCTATTGTTGATGAGTTATGGAGCATTGTCGCTGGCCGTGCTAATGCGTCAGGCGCCAGTCTGTGCTCAATTGGCAACCAAAAGTGATGATGCGTTAGCAATTGCTCTCAAGCGTGAAGCGTCTGAAAAGGAAGCGGAAAAAAAACGTTTGGCACTTGCTAAGCAAGAGCGCCAGCAGCAAATGATGATGCAGCAACAAGAAGAAGCAAAAAAAAGAGACCAGCAAAAACGAGAACTGGCGGAGCTTGAACGCCGAAAAGAAAAAATTAATAAATTAGCACAGCAAAAGATCTTAGAAGAAAAACGCCAACTTTTAGCAAAGCAAAAAGAAGATGAGAGGCGAATGCTAGCCGAAAGGCAACAGCAAGAGCGTCGAAAACAAGAAGATGCACGTGTGGCAGCTCAGCTTAATAGAGAGCGTGAACAGGCAGTGGCTCTCGCTATTAAAAAACAGCAGCAAGAGCGAGACGCAGAGCAACGAGCGTGTGCACAAAGAGAGCAACAAAAAAGAGACGCTCTTATCGCCCATCAAAAAGAAGAAATACGCCGCAAAGAAGAACAAGAGCAACGACTAGTACACCAAGAGCGTGAACAAGAACGAATTCGCATGCTTGCGCAAAAAAAATTGGAACAGAAAAAAGCTTTCCAAGAAAAGCAGGAACGGATTGCCAAAAAAGAGACAGAGCAAAAGATGCTTTTAGCGAGTCAGCAAGCTGAGCAGATGCAAAAGCAAATAGAAGCTGCCAGAAAAATTGAAGAAACAAAAATTTCAGAACGAAAAAAGCGTGATCAACAAATTATTTTAATGACTCAGAGAGAAATGGTGCGAGAAAAGCAAGAAGAAGAAAAACGAATTATCGCACTGAAGATGGAGCAAGAAAAAAAACTTATTGCGATGCAAGAGCAAAAAGAACGAGAAGAAAAATTGCGAGCTCAACGAGAAGCACAGATAGCAAGCAAAGCACAAAAAGAGGCCCTGCTTGCCCGAAACGAAGCAATCCAAAAAGAGAGGCAATTAGCACAACTTAAGCAAGAGAAAGAAAAAGCTATTACTTTAGCTCAAAAAGAAGCGGAGCGCTTACGAATCCAAGAAGAAAATAGAATAATTGCTCTCCGTAAAGAACATGAGAAAAAAATAGTTGCAATGCAACAACAAGAAGCGCGTGAAAAGCAAAAAGAAGCGGCAAAAATTGCTCAGCTTGAAAAAGATCGCCAAAAAGAAATGCTTATTGTGCAGCAGAAAGAGCTTCAGGAAAAAAAAGCTGAAGAAAAAAGATTGGCGCAGCTCAAATTCGATAGAGAAAAAGAATTAGTTGTTGCTCAAAAAGAAGCGGAGCGAATTCGTATAGAAGAGCAACAACGAGTGCTTGCTTTGCGTAAAGAGCACGAGAAAAAAATGCTTGCTTTGCAAGAACAAGAGTTGCGCGAACGGCAAAAAGAGGAAGCGAGGTGCGCACAAATAGAACGAGAACGCATTAAAACTTCGCTTCTTGCACAAAAACAAGATGAGCAATTGCGCAAAGCTGAAGAAAAACGTCTAGCTGAACTTGCCAAGAAAAAAGAGCAAGAAGTTTTGTTAGCGCAAAAAGAAGAGATGAGAGCAAAGCTTCAAGAAGAGAAACGATTGGCGCAGCTGCAAATAGAAAAAGAGCGCGCAGTTCTTTTAGCACATAAAGAAGCTGAGCGAATAAGGATCGAAGAAGAAAATCGCGTACTTGCCTTGCGCAAAGAACATGAAAAGCAGCTTGTAGTTATGCAACAAAAAGAATTACGAGAGCGAGAAAAAGAAATAGCTCGCTTGGCAAAATTAGAACAAGAACGTACGCATGCAATGATGCTTGCGCAAAAGCAAGTAGAACAAGAGCGCAGAATGGAAGAGAAGCGTTTAGCGGATCTTGCTCAAAAGCAGCAACAAGAGATTCTACTAGCACAAAAAGAAGAGATGCGTGCAAAACTGCAAGAAGAAAAGCGGTTGGCGCAACTGGAAGTAGAAAAAGAGCGTGCAGCTCTTTTAGCGCACAAAGAAGCGGAGCGGATAAGACTAGAGGAAGAGAATCGAGTGATTGCATTGCGCAAAGAGCATGAAAAACAATTGATAGCGATGCAGCAAAAAGAAATGCGAGAACGAGAGAAAGAAACTGCTCGTTTGGCAAAATTAGAGCAAGAGCGCGAGCGCGCAATGATGGTTGCAAAAAAGCAAGCAGAACAAGAATGCAAAATGGAAGAAAAACGCTTAGCTGATCTTGCAAAAAAACAGCAGCAAGAAATTCTGCTAGCACAAAAAGAAGAGATACGTGCAAGGCTTGAAGAAGAGAAACGAGTGGCAGAGTTAGCAATAGCAAAAGAGGCAGCGGCACTTTCAGCGCAAAAAGAAGCGGAGAGAATACGCACTGAAGAAGAAAACCGGGTGCTTACATTGCGCAAAGAGCATGAAAAGCAATTGATAGCGATGCAACAAAAAGAAGCACGGGAGCGCGAGAAGGAAATTGCTCGTTTGGCAAAATTAGAACAAGAGCGCGAGCGCGCAATGATGATTGCAAAAAAGCAAGCGGATCAAGAACGCAAAGTAGAAGAAAAACGGTTAGCTGACCTTGCTAAAAAAAGACACGATGAGATTTTGTTAGCACAAAAAGAAGAGATGCGTGCAAGGCTACAAGAAGAGAAACGAATGGCGGAGTTAACGATAGCAAGAGAAGCGGCCGCACTTTTAGCGCAAAAAGAGGCTGAGCGAGTAAGAATAGAGGAAGAGAATCGAGTGATTGCATTGCGCAAAGAACATGAAAAGCAACTTATGGTTATGCAGCAGCAAGAAATGCGAGAGCGTGAAAAAGAAACTGCCCGCTTGGCTAAATTAGAACAAGAACGTGAGCGCGCGATGATGGTTGCGCAAAAGCAAGCGGATCAAGAACGCAGAATGGAAGAAAAGCGCTTAGCTGCTCTCGCCCAAAAAATGCACAATGAGACTTTGTTAGCGCAAAAAGAAGAGATGCGTGCAAAACTTCTGGAAGAGAAGCGGTTGGCGCAATTGGCAACGGCAAGAGAAGCAGCGGCACTTTTAGCGCAAAAAGAGGCTGAACGGGTAAGAATTGAAGAAGAGAATCGAGTGATTGCATTGCGCAAAGAGAATGAAAAGCAACTCATGGTTATGCAGCAGCAAGAAATGCGAGAGCGTGAAAAAGAAACTGCTCGGTTGGCAAAATTAGAACAAGAACGTGAGCGTGCAATGATGTTTGCAAAAAAGCACGCAGATCGAGAGCGCAAAATAGAAGAGAGGCGTTTGGCTGATCTTGCTAAAAAACAGCAGCAAGAGATTTTGTTAGCGCAAAAAAAAGAGATGCAAGCGAGACTTCAGGAAGAGAAACGATTGGCGCAATTAGCGATAGCAAAAGAAGAAGCGGCACTTTTAGCGCAAAAAGAGGCTGAACGAGTAAGAATTGAAGAAGAGAATCGCATGCTCGTAATGCGCAAAGAGTACGAAAAGCAATTGATAGCGATGCAACAAAAAGAAATGCGGGAGCGCGAAAAAGAAACAGCTCACTTAGCTAAATTAGAACAAGAGCGTGAGCGCGTGATGATGATTGCGCAAAAGCGGCTGGATCAAGAGCGCAAAATAGAAGAAAAACGTTTGGCCGATCTTGAAAAGAAAAAGCAGCAAGAGATTTTATTAGCACAAAAAGAAGAGATGCGGGCAAAACTCCAAGAAGAGAAACGATTGGCGCAGCTGGAAATCGAAAAACAGAAAGCTAACCTTTTAGCGCAAAAAGAGGCTGAGAGAATAAGAATCGAAGAAGAAAATCGTGTGATGGCGATGCGTAAAGAGCACGAAAAAAAGATGACGGATATGCAACTGCAAGCAATGCGCGATCGTCAGAATGAAGCTGCGCGTCTAGCGCAAGCAGAGAAAGAGCGCCAACGAGTGCTTGTTTTAAACCAAAAGCAGGCGGAGCGGGAAAGAAGAGCGGAAGAACAACGCATTGCGAATAATGAACAACGAAAACACAGAGAACTTTTACTCGCACAAAAAGAAGAGCTGAAAAGAAAAGTTGAGCAAGAGAAGCAGTTAGCAGCGCTCGCACGAGAAAAAGAAAAAGAGCAGATGGCAGCGCAACTTGAAGATGAAAAAAAACGCATACAAGAGGAACATAAACTTGCTGCATTGCGCAACGAGCAAGAGAAAATAGAACTTGCAACACGACAAGCAGCAGAGCGTGAGTTATTACAGGAAGAGAAAAGATTAGCGCTTCTGGAAAAAGCGAAAGAAAAAGCACTCATTGTGTTAGAAAAAGAAAGCCAAAAACAAGCGCGCTTAGAACAACAGCGATTGGCTCAAGCAGAAAAAGAACATCAGCATCAGATGATGATAACGCAAAAAGAGATTGAGCGAGAGAAGGCTCAAGAAGAAAAGCGATTGCTTGCACTTCGTAACGAGCATGAAAAGAAAATGCTCGTTATTCAGCAGCAAGAAATGCAAGAGCGACAAAAAGAAACAGCGCGCATAGCAAAACTAGAACAAGAACGCGCGCATGCAATGATGCTTGCGCAAAAACAAGCAGATCAAGAGCGCAAAATGGAAGAGAATCGTTTGGCCGATCTTGCAAAGAAAAAGCAGCAAGAAATTTTGTTAGCGCAAAAAGAAGAGATGCAAGCAAGGCTGAATGAGGAAAAAAGGCTGGCAAAATTAGAATATGAAAAAGAGCAGAGCAGAATGCTGGCAGAGTTTGAGGTGGAAAAAAAACGCATCCAAGAAGAACAAAGAATTGCGGCAATGCGCCACGATCAAGAAAAAATAGAGTTGGTTAAAAATAATGCGAGTCAACTCGATTCACTAAAAAAAGAACAACGGTTGGCTTTATTAGAAGAAGATAAAGCAAATGAACAAATAGTTGTTCAAAGTCAAATGAATCAATCTAGTGACAATCTTGCGCAAGTAGAAATGGATAAGACACGAGTATGCGAGCCTAAGGTTGAACTAACCACTCACGCTCGATCTACCAGTCGCGAACGCGCACAAGCAATGATACGTAAGCGCAAAGAGCAGCGAGCGCTTGCTACCGGTTTGCAAAAAAGGCAAGAAAGAAGATCATTAATTCGTTCCAGCCAAGTTGATCAAACAAGAAATCAAGAAGAAAAGCGAATGGTCGTGATGCGCAAACAGCAAGAGATGGAAGTGCGCGCTGAAAAACAACGATTGGCGCAGATGGAAAAAGAGCATCAGAATCAAATGAAGCTTGCTCAAAAAGCTTCTGAGCAGGAAAGAATGCGGCAGGAAAATCGCCTGCAAGCAATGCGCAAGCAACAAGAGATGGAAGCTCGCAATGAAACTCAACGGTTAGCGCAGATAGAAAAAGAACATCAGAATCAAATGAAACTTGCTCAAAGAGTTTCTGAGCGTGAAAAGATGCAAGAGGAAAATCGAATTGCGGCTTTGCGCAAACAAGAGAGAATGGAAGCTGAAAGACAAGAAAAACATTTAGCACAGCTTCGCAAAGAACATGAGCGGCAGTTAGCTCTTGTGCAAAAAGAAGTAGAAAACGCACGCCACGAAGAGCAAATGCGATTGGCGCAGTTAGAATTGAAAAATAAAAAAGAAGAAATGATCTTTTTGCAAAAAGAAAACGAAACGGCATCGTTAGTGCATAATAAAACGGCAATGAGCGGAAGTTCTCGAGAACGTGCGATGCAAATTGTGCAAGCAAGAAAAATGAAAAATAATAATACTGAAAATCCGTATTTAATGGCACGCCTGGCGCGTGATCAAGAAAAAGCAAAAGTTGCGGCAGAGCGACAAATGCAAAAAGATATGCAACGTGCCGAGCGCATTAAAGCGGAACAAGAATTAAGAATGGCAAGAGAGCAAAGGTTGGCAGAGCGAAGAGAGCAAGAGCGTTTATCCGCTGAACACAAAGCCCAAGTGATTCAAGCAAAAAAAGAAGCCCAACGAGCAGCTTTCCAAGAATATCAGGAACAAAAAATGGCAATGACTGCCAACAAAAAAGCATTCTATGGTCAACTTATCGACGATGCTCAAATGCACATCAAGAATGTTGCTGCTTCATCTGAAAAAAATCTTTCGCAAAACAATTCTTATGATATTCAACCTGCACAGATAGAATATCGCATAAAAAAACCTATTGCTGCAAAATTACCAATGTTACCCGCATCAGCGCAAGATCGCTTAGCCGCGCAAGCTGAAAAGCAGGCTATTCAAGATCCAGTAATGCAAGCGACTCAAGAGCCACGCTACATTCCTGCAAGAGAAGTTAATGAGCGGGTTGTGCCGGCTTCAGTTATTGAAAGATCTTATGATGACTCGAATAGTAATACTCAAGGTACCGATTTAATTATCTCTATGACAAAAAGTATCGAAAAGGTGCTGGAGTATGCAGAAAAAAATCAGAAACAAACGATCGATCTAATGAAGCAAGTTATTCAGGGGTACCAAAAATAACCGAGTACTTTCCAAAAGAATCGCACCAAAGAAAAAGGGGAGTAAAAAGCTCCCCTTTTTTATTACGTTGCTGCAAACAGCAAATATTTCTCAATAAATTCCATGATGTCGCCATCAAGTACTAAATCTGGTTGAGGTGATTCAAGATCGGTGCGATGATCTTTAACCATTTTATAGGGATGCAATACATACGATCTGATTTGCGATCCCCATTCAATTTTCTTTTTTTCTACCGATGCAGCTTTTGCTTCTTGTTCTTCTTTTTGTTTTTGCGCTAATTTTGCTTTAAGCATCTTCATTGCCGTATCCTTATTTTGGCCCTGAGAGCGCTGCGTCTGGCACGCAACGACGGTATTGGTTGGGATGTGGGTGATGCGTACCGCAGATTCTGTTTTATTGACGTGCTGGCCTCCTGCTCCTCCTGCGCGATACGTATCAATTCGCAAATCGCCTGCATCGATTTCAATCGCAACTTCAGGAACTTCGGGCGTTGCACTTACGCCGGCAAATGAAGTATGTCGGCGTTTATTTGCATCATAAGGAGATATGCGCACGAGGCGATGGATTCCTTGCTCCGCTTTAAAGAGTCCATATGCATGCTTTCCTTTAATAAACAATGTTGCAGATTTTATTCCTGCAGCTTCTCCCGGCTGCATATCAAGAACTTCTGCATCGAAACCTTCTCGCTCGCAAAACCTTAAATACATGCGCAAAAGCATATTTGCCCAATCTTGCGATTCGGTACCGCCTGCGCCCGCATTAATATTTAAGAAAGCATTAGATGAATCTTCAGGATTATTAAGAAGGAGATCTATTTTGAATTTACCAACCGATTTTACTAAGCCGCCAACATCTCGCGCTATATTTGCTAATTCAGATTCATCATTTGCAAAAAGTTCGATCATCTCCAAAAGGTCTTTATGGCTATTTATTATGGAATGATAGAGTTCTCGCTGCGTTTTGAGCCGTTGTAAGCTTTTTAAAATGGTGGCTTGATCTGGATTTTGCCAGAAATCTGTTTGCTCAGTTTGAGTGGTGAGTTTTTGAAACTCGTTCTCGATACTTGAGTTTTTCCAGTAGGTCTTAATTGTTTCAAGATCCGGTTCAATAGATTTTAGTTTCTCGCGTAGTTCATCAATGAGCATGGGCATCCTTATGTTATAACTAATATTATAGCAGAAAATTCTCTGAGCCCCCACAGGTTGGTCGACAGTTGTTTGTCGGTGCTATCTATTAATGATATAATTACCTATATAGGTAATTTTTCTCTATTAAGGGGTTCTGCTTTGGGATCAGAAAAAAAAACCGGGAAGCTTTTTATTGTTTCGGCACCATCGGGTGCGGGTAAAACGACACTTGTTAATGCGCTCATTAAGCAACTGCCGATGGAGCATTCTATTGCGCGGCTCATTACCTATACCAGTAAAAGCCCTCGCTTCAATGAAATGCCGGGGGTCGATTATCATTTTTTATCGAATCAAGAGTTTGAGCAGAAGATCGACGAACAGTTTTTCTTGGAGTGGAGCGGTGCTTATGGTGCCTATTATGGCACAGCGCGCCTACTGATTGATCACTTAGCCTCGGGGAGCTCGTTTATTGCGGTAGTTGATAGATCTGGGGCCCAGCGGCTGAAACAGGAGATCCCTGAAGCGATTCTTACATGGGTCCATACGGCAAATATGCAAGTCCTTGAAGAACGGCTTCGGCTACGAAGCACAGAAACTCAGGAAGAAATCGAGCTCCGTTTGGCGTTGGCTCAAAGAGAACTAGCACAAGAACAAGAAAATAGGCTCTATCAGCACCATATTCTTAACGATTTTTTTGAAAAAGCATTAAAAGAGTTAAAAAATATTATAATTTCACATCATCAATAATGAGCTCTGGGACGTCGTTTTGAAATTTATCGAATAAATATATAAAAAATTTATAAAAAGTTTCGGAAAAAGTGTTGACTTATGACGTAATACCGGTATAATTTCTCTTGTATTTGAAATAACAAGTAGCAAGCAACGACAACAAAACGTCGTAGCTAAAGCGAAAAAACAAAAAATCATAATTTCTTTGAAATTCACGAGAAACCCAAAAATTTGCTTACAAGTTTTTGCGACGCTCTTTTCATACACAATTTTTGTGATGGAGAGTTTGATCCTGGCTCAGAATAAACGCTGGCGGCGTGCCTAACACATGCAAGTCGAGCGAGAAAGCTCCTTCGGGAGTGAGTAAAGCGGCAAACGGGTGAGTAACGCGTGGGAATCTACCTTTCAGTGAGGAATACCCTCGAGAAATCGAGGTTAATACTGCATACGTCCCTACGGGGAGAAAGGCGGCCTCTTTGCTGTCGCTGAAAGATGAGCCTGCGTACTATTAGCTAGTTGGTAGGGTAATGGCCTACCAAGGCGATGATGGTTAGCCGGCCTGAGAGGGTGTACGGCCACACTGGAACTTAGACACGGTCCAGACTCCTACGGGAGGCAGCAGTGAGGAATCTTGCTCAATGGGCGAAAGCCTGAAGCAGCGACGCCGCGTGAAGGATGACGGTCTTCGGATTGTAAACTTCTGTTAAGTGGGAAGAAATCTCTATTTCTAATACAGATAGAGGATGACGGTACCATTAGAGAAAGCAATGGCTAATCTCGTGCCAGCAGCCGCGGTAATACGAGGGGTGCAAGCGTTATTCGGAATTATTGGGCGTAAAGGGTGCGTAGACGGCATGCTAAGTCAACTGTTAAATTCCTCGGCCTAACTGAGGATCTGCGGTAGAAACTGGCGCGCTTGAGGGTGAGAGAGAGAAGTGGAATTCTCGGAGTAGCGGTAAAATGCGTAGATCTCGAGAGGAACACCGATGGCGAAGGCAGCTTCTTGGCTCATACCTGACGTTGAGGCACGAAAGCGTGGGGAGCAAACAGGATTAGATACCCTGGTAGTCCACGCCGTAAACGATGATCACTGGACGTTAATGTTGCTTTGCAATATTAGTGTCGTAGCTAACGCGATAAGTGATCCGCCTGGGGATTACGGTCGCAAGACTAAAACTCAAAGGAATTGACGGGGGTCCGCACAAGCGGTGGAACATGTGGTTTAATTCGACACTACGCGAGGAACCTTACCTAGGCTTGACATGTTTTTGACAGTCGTAGAAATACGATCTTCTTGGCTTCGGTCAAGACAATTTCACAGGTGCTGCATGGCTGTCGTCAGCTCGTGTCGTGAGATGTTTGGTTAAGTCCTCTAACGAGCGCAACTCTTGCCGCCAGTTGCCACTTCGAAAGAAAGCACTCTGGTGGGACTGCCTGGGAAACCAGGAGGAAGGTGGGAATGACGTCAAGTCCTCATGGCCCTTATGTCTAGGGCGACACACGTGTTACAATGGCCAGTACAAAGGGCAGCGATACCGCAAGGTGGAGCAAATCCCATAAAACTGGTCTAAGTTCAGATTGAGGTCTGCAACTCGACCTCATGAAGTTGAAATCGCTAGTAATCGCGCATCAGAACGGCGCGGTGAATACGTTCTCGGGCCTTGTACACACCGCCCGTCACACCACGAAAGCTGTTTGTACCCAAAGCCATCTTAGCTAACCCGTAAGGGAGGCGGATGTTTAAGGTATGAGGAGTGATTGGGGTGAAGTCGTAACAAGGTAGCTGTAGGAGAACCTGCGGCTGGATCACCTCCTTTCGAGGGAGATTAAATACCTGTCGGTTTTGTTATGCAACTCCGACATTTTATATATGCATTTAGGTGTGCAATTTAAGGTGTCGCAAAAACTTGTAAGCACTAAAAATAATCTTACTATAGGAAGCGGGCCTATAGCTCAGGTGGTTAGAGCGCCCTGCTGATAACGGGGAGGTCAGTCGTTCAACTCGACTTAGGCCCACCAGTAATTAATTCTGCTGGGAGTGAAAAACCTCTGATAACAATAGAAAAACAACAAAAATAGTTCTAGTAAATTATTTAAAAATAGTTATTCTATTGTGAGCATAAACGGCACCAGTTTGGGGATGTAGCTCAGTTGGTAGAGCGTCCGTTTTGCACGCGGAAGGTCAGCGGTTCGAATCCGCTCATCTCCACCATTAAGATTTGGGTTTTGACTGAATAAATATAAAAAGTTTCTTGTGTTCTTTGAAATATACGTGATCTAAGCTTATTGATAGAATTCACAACAGGAATTTTACTTATCGAGTAATTAAATTTGTGATTAATTGAAATAGGGCAATTGGTGGATGCCTTGGTATTAGGAGGCGATGAAGGAGGCGGAAGGCTGCCATAAGCTCCGGGGAGTTGTCAATCAAATGTTGATCCGGAGGTATCCGAATGGGGAAACCCACTTTGGTAAAACCAAAGTATTTTTGTCTGAATATATAGGGCAAAAAGGCGAACGGCATGAACTGAAACATCTAAGTAGTGCTAGGAAAAGAAAACAACGTGATTCCCTTAGTAGTGGTGAGCGAAATGGGAAGAGCCTAAACTTTTATCGTGTAATAGCCTGTGCGCGTTGCGATAAAGGAGTAGCGGGGCATGAATGTTCGAAGATCACAGTCTTCGAGCTAGAGTTTGTAAACTTAGTTGAATTGTCTTGGAAAGGGCAGCCACAGAGAGTGAAAGCCTCGTAAACAGAAATTTACAAACATAGTAGTTTATGTTCCCAAGTACTGCAGAGCACGTGAAATTCTGTAGGAATCTGCCCCGACCATGGGGTAAGGCTAAATACTACCTAATGACCGATAGTGAACAAGTACCGCGAGGGAAAGGTGAAAAGAACCCCGGAAGGGGAGTGAAATAGAATCTGAAACCAATTGTCTACAATCGGTAGAAGCGATGTATACGTACGCGCAACTACGTACCTTTTGCATAATGAGCCAACGAGTTATTCTTACGTTGCAAGGTTAAGCTTTTAAGAGCGGAGCCGTAGCGAAAGCGAGTCTGAATAGGGCGTTAGTAACGTGGGATAGACCCGAAACCTAGCGAGCTACCTATGTCCAGGCTGAAATCTCAGTAAAATGAGATGGAGGGCCGAACCGGTGAAGGTTGAAAACTTCTCGGATGAGGTGTGGGTAGGAGTGAAAGGCTAATCAAGCTGGGAAATAGCTGGTTCTCCCCGAAATATATTTAGGTATAGCCTTGTTGGATTTTGTGTGGTGGTAAAGCACAGTTTAGTCTTTGGGCGCGCAAGCGTACCGGGATTTTACTAACTCTGAATGCCATGCAAATCAGAAGACAGGAGACAGACTGTGGGGGATAAGCTTCATAGTCGAGAGGGAAACAGCCCAGACCATCAGCTAAGGTCCCAAAATGTTCGTTAAGTGGTAAAAGAAGTGAAAATACACAGACAGCCAGGATGTTGGCTTAGAAGCAGCCATCATTTAAAGAAAGCGTAACAGCTCACTGGTCAAGTGTTTTTGCGCTGAAAAACGATCGGGGCTAAACGAACTACCGAAGCTATGGCTCATAAATAAACTCCGGTTTATTTATGTGGGGTAGGGGAGCGTTCTTTGATAGATACAAGCTTGACCGTAAGGACAGGTGTCGTTGATCAAAGAAGTGAGAATGTTGGTATAAGTAACGAAAAAATAGGTGAAATTCCTGTTCGCCGTAAGTCTAAGGTTTCCGTGAGAACGGTTCATCCACTCAGGGTTAGTCGATACCTAAGCCGAGGCCAGTTGGAGTAGGCGATGGAAAGCAGGTTAAATATTCCTGCACCGCGCACTAGCGTTTGAGCGATGGGGTGACGCAGTAGGGCAGGTTGACTTGGATTAAGGATTGCCAAGCTAAGCATTTAGGAGTGTATTGTAGGTAAATCCGCAGTACTAAAACCTCTGAGGTGTTATGGGTATATTGATTCTTAGGAAAAAATGTATTCGACTGATCCCACACTGACTAGAAAAACCTCTAGCGAGCTAAATGCGTGATCGTACCGCAAACCGACACAGGTAGACGGGCTGAAAATGCTCAGGCGTTGAGATAAGTATCATTAAGGAACTCGGCAAAATGGCTCCGTAACTTCGGGATAAGGAGTGCCTCTCTTGTTATTAAATCACTGATTTAAGAGGCAAGAGCAGGCTTCAACAAAGAGGCCCAGCCGACTGTTTAACAAAAACACAGGGCAATGCAAACTCGTAAGAGGAAGTATATTGTCTGACGCCTGCCCAGTGCTGGACGGTTAATAAGAGATGTTAACGCGTAAGCGTGAAGCGTTGAATTGAAGCCCCAGTAAACGGCGGCCGTAACTATAACGGTCCTAAGGTAGCGAAATCCCTTGTCAGGTAAATTCTGACCCGCATGAATGGCGTAACGAGTTGGGCGCTGTCTTAATGATATACTCAGTGAATTTGTAGTGCAGGTGAAAATGCCTGCTTCCCGCGACAGGACGGAAAGACCCCGTGCACCTTTACTATAACTTGACATTGATTTTTGGATTGATTTGTGTAGGATAGGCGGGAGACTTTGATGCTAAGGCGCTAGCTTTAGCGGAGTCGTCGTTGAAATACCGCCCTGATTAGTTTGAAGATCTAACTTCATTCCGTAATCCGGGTGAAAGACAATGTCAGGCGGGTAGTTTGACTGGGGTGGTCGCCTCCCAAAATGTAACGGAGGCGTTCGAAGGTTCCCTCAAAACGAATAGAAATCGTTGGTAGAGCGTAAAGGCATAAGGGAGCTTGACTGCGAGACAAACAAGTCGAGCAGGTGCGAAAGCAGGACTTAGTGATCCAGTGGTTCCGAATGGAAGGGCCATTGCTAAACGGATAAAAGGTACGCCGGGGATAACAGGCTGATCTCCTCTGAGAGTCCTCATCGACGAGTAGGTTTGGCACCTCGATGTCGGATCATCGCATCCTGGGGCTGGAGAAGGTCCCAAGGGTTTGGCTGTTCGCCAATTAAAGCGGTACGTGACCTGGGTTCAGACCGTCGTAAGACAGGTCGGTCCTTATCCGTCGTGGGCGTAGGGTATTTGAGAGGAGCTGTCCCTAGTACGAGAGGACCGGGATGGGCGAACCTCTGGTGTTCCAATTGTTTAACAAAAGCAACGTTGGGTAGCTAGGTTTGTAAGAGATAACCGCTGAAAGCATCTAAGTGGGAAACTCGCCTCAAGATAAGATACCCCGACTAACTTCGGTTAGTCATAAGATCCCTTGAAGACTACAAGGTTGATAGGCTGGGTGTGTAAGCGCAGTAATGCGTTCAGCTAACCAGTACTAATAGATCGAATGTTTTAATCACGCTCAAATAATCTCGGTAATAATGTTCTGTAAATTCTACCGATAAGCTTAGATCACTTATAGCAATGCACAAGAAAAAATTTTGATAGATTGTAAAAGTTTCCTGGTGGGGATAGTTGCAGGGTCACACCCGTTCCCATCCCGAACACGGAAGTTAAGATTGCAACGTCGATGATACTTGGCTGGTAACGGCCTGGGAAAGTAGATACTGCCAGGGTAAATTTTAGAAAACCTCGATGTAAAAGTCGGGGTTTTCTTTTTTTAAGGATCATTTTTTTATTTTACGATCGTATGCACTAATTCGTCAAATCCATTTCGCGTTTTCCATTGTGTCATCTATGTTAATTTTTATATTTACATACATAGTTAAATTTTTCAGCTCCCCATTTTAGTTGTTTTTTTAATTTACGAAAGGAGCAAATCATGAACAAAATACTGTTGTTTTCTTTGCTGGTAATCTTAGTTGCGAATCACTCAAATTGTATGCAGGAAACCGAAATTGATGGTATGAACCTTGAACAGATTATAGCGGTTTCTGCAACGATCCACAGTCTTCAAGACGATGCTTCCAATCCGCTGAATTTAACTGCGGTTAATACCTTTTATGATGTATGTCGTCATCCAGGTGCAGAGGTTGAGGATCCAAATATCATCAAAATCCTAACGGAAAAAAATTTGATTCAAGCAGGTGAGAAAAAAGTCGCCGCTGAAGTTGCAACAATCGTTCGAGCAACTATTTTGAATGATCAAAACAGCTAAAATATGGCGACTTCTTTATGCAATGGATTGTCATGATCCGTTTGCAGATTGTTTTTTCTTCAGATACAATTGTCATGGGTATTGGTATTTGGCAATAAATGCTAAATAATTTTTTTAATTTATTTTCATTAGGGGTTTTTATGAAAAAGCTATTGTTTAGTGGATTAATATATTTGGTTATGACGGGCCCTGTTGTGGCAATGGAGAATGATAAGAAATTTCAGGCAGCACTAGAAGATGTTGAAACTCTGGCCACGCTTGAGATATTTGAAGCCCTTAAAGAAATCGAAGCAGAGTGGTCCCCGTCAATTGCCAATAATATTCGCTATGAATTTAATAAATCGGTAAAAGATGAAAATTATACAATTACTGAAGTTAACTCAGTGCAACTTGCAAAAAAGAAATTAGTAAATTCAGCGCAAAAAAAGGTTGCGCCTCATGTTCGAGAAATAATGCTCAAAGCGGCCGCAAAACAAAAGAAAGAATCAGAAGCAATTGACGCACTCGAAATATTAGGACAATTAAAAAAATAATATCTAATTTTAGTATTATCAATTGAGTTTTTATTAGGGGTTTTATGAAAAAATTATTATTTCAAGGCTTAATTATTTTAGCAGGAATGAGCAGTATTTTGGCTATGGAACAGCCTCAAGAGCAAACTGAGGAAGAAAAATTAGCTATAAAAAACGAATACTTAGCTTTATATGTTGATCTGTCAAAGGCCTACAATGAGCTTAAGAATCCAGAAGAACCGCTTAATTTTCAAGCTCTGGAGCATTTGCAGGCAGCATGTGATGATTTAGAATATCAAGTGCCAAGTCCTGCAAAAGAATTATTACAAGAAAAAGGATTTCTACTTGAAGGCGAAAGCTCTATCGATCCAATAGCTGCAGCAATGATGAAAGAAGCGATCTTGCCAAATGACCAAGGACCTCACTAGGCAAATCAATGGATTAACAATACTTCAGAAATTTCGATATAAAATAAGTGATTTAAAACGTTTTAGGGCCGAGTAATAACTCGGCTCTTTTTTATGGAAAAACATTGATCGCGCTGATTTTGTGTATTCTGATTAATTTCTGCTAAATTATTGAGAAATCTATTTCGTACATGTTTAACTATGAGAATGCGTATGAAGCTTTTATTTGTAATTTTTTTACTGTTCCCTTTTAGTATTTTTTCAATGGAAGATCCAAGCTTATTTGTTAGAAAAGAAATGAAAGAACATTATAAAAATTGCTTGGCAACAATAAAATTTTGGCGCGCAAGCAAAAATAGTATTAAAAAAAATGCGCTGCAGCATCTTATTGCTTCCTGCTACAATCAAGATTATGAAATACCAGAAGAGTCGAGAGAAATTTTAATTAAACATAACATTTTGGGCGAATCAGAAAAGCATGCCCCCGAATTATTAGTTGAATGTGTTAAAGAAGCTAGAAAACAGGTATCTATGAATAAAAGATTACGAATAAAGTAGGTGAAGATGGATTCTTTTTTAGCTCAATTACCCAAAGCTGAACTGCATGTTCATCTAGAGGGGACGCTAGCTCCAGAATTAATGTTTATTATTGCAGACCGGAATAAGTTGAAACTGCCTTATAAAACAGTGGATGAAGTATCCGCTGCGTTTAAGTTCACCAATTATGATGAGTTTGCGAGAGCGTATAGAAGCCTGACTTCAATTATGCACACCGAGCAAGATTTTTATGATGTTGCATATGCGTATGCAAAACGAGTCCATGCCCAAGGAGTTCTTCATCTTGAAATGACATTCGATTTTGACACCTATTTACCTCGCGCAATTAATCCTGGCATTATTGTTAACGGCATTTATGAAGCGTTTGTTGATGCGCGGCGCGATATTGGTATTACGACCAATATGATCTTGTGCCTTTTGCGCCATCTTGATGAGGCGGTTGCTTTAAATACATTAAAGCTTTCAATTCCGTACAAAGACAAAATTATTGCGATCGGTTTAGCTTCGTATGAAGCGAGCAATCCGCCAACTAAATTTATGAAAGCATTTAACTACGCGCGAGAACTTGGCTATCGAACGACAGCGCATGTAGGAGAGAATGCCGGGCCTGAAAATATTTGGCAGACAATTGATTTGCTGAAAGCGGATCGAATTGATCATGGAGTGCGATGCATTCAAGACGAAAAATTAGTTGCAGAATTGATAAAGAGGCGCATTCCGCTTACCGTTTGCCCGATTTCCAATATTAAAACCGGAATTTTTCCAACAATTGACGCGCATCCGCTTAAAAGAATGCTAGATGCCGGGCTTATGGTTTCAATTAATTCTGATGATCCAGTTTTCTTCGGGGCGGAATTACTTGATAACTATGGAATGGCATATAATGAGGGAGGTCTCTCTCGGGAAGATATAATAGCCTGCGCTAGGAATTCATTTGTTTCAGCTTTTATTTCAGATGACCGAAAAAACGATTATCTCAAAATGCTAAATGAAGCAATAAAGACAAACTGATTTAAAGAAGTGCTATTTTTGTTCTCAGTTGCGGCCTAATTTTCATATACTTAAGAAAAAAGGAGAAGCATATGAAGAAATATGGGCTAGCATTTATGATTTGTTCACTTTCTCTTGAAGCGATGAATATGCAAAAAACAATGATTGGTTTTGCTGTAGGAGTGCAGGGAACCATGAACGATGATGCTGAAATAAAATATCGAGAAAAGAGAGATGATAAAGATGAAAATAACGAAGCAGAAAGCATCATATTAAAGCAAGCTAATAGCTCTAAGGAAAAGCTCTATTCACGGATGAATAGAGTTCAATCAAGGAAAAAAAACCTTAGCGCTAAACTGTAATTGGTTGGTCGACAAATGGGTAATTAGCCGGTACGATACTTTTAGTGTAAAACAACTCTTTATTTTATATAATAATATAGAAGTGCCGATGCGATTCTCTATTTTTGTTTTTTGGGCTTTTGCGTTTGTTCAAACAATTTTTCCAATGATTAATCAAAGCAGTACGCAACCAGAAAGAATATCGAATAATCAAAGACCAATTGCTTCCACACAACAAAAATCTCCGGCGGATATACAAAGTACGAAAAATGATTCTCAGACTAGCTCAACAAACGCGCCCTACGCTATCCCGCCAGGTAGTCGTTTTTATTTTTATAATTGAGTTTGGCTATTGTTGATATCGCCACTGCCAATCAAACCAAAATGAGCGTCTCATTACCGATTTATAATGAGTGAACGATTCAAAGCTTTTTTTGCCATGGTATGAGCCAAAGCCGCTTGCACCGACTCCGCCAAATGGCAGATGAAGATTTGCATATTGTACTATGGCATCATTAATACAGATGCTTCCAGCGCATACATTATTAATAATGTGATTTTGCAATCGTTTGCTTTTGCTGAAAAAATAGCAAGCAAGCGGTTTAGGCATTGTTTTTAGTTTTTCAAGAATCATATCAATTTTGTTATACGATATAATGGGCAATACAGGCCCAAAAATTTCTTCATGAACGATTGGATCTACAAATGTCGTTTTGGTTAGGGTAGGTTCAATCAGCAATGAGATTTTTTGTGCATCGCCTCCAGCAACAATAGTTTGTGTTTCCAAAAGTTTATCAAGACGCTCAAAATGAAATTGATTTACAATACGTGCAAATGGATATTTTGCATCTTGATACCATTCTTTCATGATAGCTTTCATCTCGTGAATAAATGGCTCTTCAATTTGCTGATCGACAAGCAGATAATTTGGAGCTAAGCAGCTTTGTCCAGCATTATAGAATTTAGCCCAAACGATTCTTCGCGCTGCAATTTCTATGTCTATTTCCTTATCAACAATGCATGGGTTGCAACCACCCAATTCAAGAGTTAAGGGCGTTAGATTTTGTGCGGCCGCGCTCATTACAAGTTTGCCGACGCGAGTGCTGCCGGTAAAAAAAATGTGATCAAATGGTAGAGTAACCAAATCTTGCGCTCTTGATGCATCTGCCTGAACGACTGATATGTATCCAGGATCAAATGTTGAGGAAATGAGTTTTGCAAGCGCTTCCGATGTTGCTGGTGAAAACTCCGAAGGTTTTAAGATTGCGCAATTTCCTGCACTTATTGCACCAACGAGTGGCATTATGGTTAAAGCGATTGGGAAATTCCAAGGGCTCATAATTAATACTACGCCTTTGGGTTCTGCAATAATCATGCTTGCGGTAGGGAAAAAAACAACTGGCGTTTTAACTCGTTTTTCTGCAGCCCAACAAGTCAAATAGTTGCAATGAAAGTCTATTTCCTTCAGGCAGATTTCGATTTCGCTTTCCCATGTTTCATGCTTTGATTTATTTAAATCAGCATGAAGTGCCGCAAGAAGCAATTGTTTATTTTCCGTTAGAGCGGACTTGAGTTTTTGAAGCGAATTTAAACGAAAACACAGACAGCGGGTTTGACCTGATTCAAAAAACGAGCGTGAGCGTGAAACTATATGATAATTATTCATCCAGTTTTTTTAATGTTGCAGCAAAACGGTTATTAAATTCTTCGTCTCCCAATTCTGCTCGAGCGAGAATGATAAGTTGGGGATCTACATCGGGACGCAAAGCATTCGTGCTGTCCCAACATTTGTTTATAGGAGTCAGGTTGGTATGTTTTGCGACAACTGTTTTATGAAAATGTTCTGTCGCTACTGCAATTGATTCTTTTGGAGATTCTGGCTGATGGCCCATGCCCGACAGCGCTACCGTCCAAATCGATAAAATGAAGACGCTCATTAATTTTCGCATAAATATATCCCTTTTTTAATATATTTTTTTATATCCTAATCGGAAAAGTTATTTTATGCCATATTCATTCAACGTCTTTAAGAGTGCTTTATAGCCGCTACTATTTGTATCTAAATTATTTCCCATTGCTTTGATAGCTTTTTGAGCATCTATGGCTTTCGCTTGTGCAAAATCCTTCTTTCCTTCTTTTTCGTATGCTTTAATTAAGCGATTATATGCGTATGCTAATCGTTTATTAATGAGCTTAATATCTTTTGAGCGCACAGGCTTTTCTGCCATTTTTGTCAGCGTATTGATAATATCATTCAGTTCGCTTGTGCTCGCTGTTTTTGAAAAGAGAATAATTGAAGCGTTTACAATTCCAATTCTTTCTTTTAGAAGCTCTTGTGCATCATCTAGTTCCGGGGTGTACGGCGCTTTTGGGGCTTTCAATTCTGCAAGCGATTGCCCTGCATTGATAATCATCTCTTTTGCAGTTTTTGCATCCATATCGATACCCATTTCAGCTAATTTGCCAAGCATAGTTGCATGCAGATCAATAAGTTCTTGTGCGGACTTCGGCCAAAAAGCATTTAGAGAGACAACTATTTTTTTATAGCGAGAATAGGGGAAAACTTGTTCGTGAGGAACCATTGCAATAAATTCTTTTGCATCTTGAATTACTTTTTTTTCGTCTTCTTGCCCGGCAGGCAGATCCCATACCATTGCATTACTTGAACTTGTTGAAGCTATAAGTGCGGCTAAGAAAATTGCATATTTTACTAAATATTTCATCGCTCAACCTTTTATAATTAATTTAACCATATTCTATGTGTAATTAATTATAAATTTTCTTCCCACCAGTAAGCAAGCATTCCGATGAGAAGAATCGCTAGCGCCGCGCCGAGCAAAACTCCTGGGTATGCATGAAATGCTGCTTGTTGTGCGATTGCCAAAATTGTTATTGTTCCAGTGATAATGGGAATGGAATTGCGAATGTGTCTGATGATAACGTAATACAGAGCTGCAGTAGCGCCGCCAACCAGTAAGCTTGGCAGAAGCCATGTGCCAATTGATTCGATCGATAAACCATTAATACAGAAAATAAGAAGCACGATTAGAATGAGCCCAGCAAGCGAGCGTTGTTTCCATTGTGCTGTTACTAGATCAGCAAAGCGGGTGATGAGTAAAAATATTATCGTCGCTGAAACGTATCCGGTGAACATGGTGAGCGCAAATCCTATGCTAGGAATCAGTGATGCAGCGTGAGTATAGTCTGCCCAGAGAGGTTTAAAAGTGGGCGCTAATGCAAGAGCAAGGGATCCCATTGCGCTTAATATCAAACCGCAGCAGACGCCAATAAAAATGGTAATCGATTTTTGCGTGTGTTTATTGAGGGTTCTTGTAGTTGCAAGAGCTGCACCAGCGCCATAATATAATCCTTGGGAAATAATTTGCAGCATGAGCCAACCACCTGATCTGATTGCTTGATGTAAATATGGCTCGCTAGTTTGAAAGCAGGCGGTAATGAGTGGCCAAATATTGATCGATTGCACGAGCGCTTTTAGTGCTAGTAAAACAGAAAAAACAAAAAAGATCGTTGATGAAAATGCAAGGCGGCGCCAATTTCTTACGAGCAAGATCATAAAGAAACCTAAACAAATAAGCGCAAATAAGCTGCAGATCATGCCGATAATTCTTATTACCGTTGTATATTGTTTTTCTGCGCGTTGCCATTGTTCTGGAATAAATATAAAGCGTTCCGCATTTGAAAATTCGTCTCCCGCAAGAGAGATTTTAACGCGCGCTTCGCCATCATTTAGCAGAACATGAGGATCTTTGAACGTAAATATCCAATCTACGCGCGTTGGGTGTTTTTTTGAGACTGCGGATATTTCATTTAATTTTGCAGGATCTAGATTAAATTCATTTCTAATGATTTCGTGCGCTTTTTTTCGTGCAGATGATTCACTAAGAGAAGCTCCGGGCCGAGCTTCGGGTAGAACGTGATCAAATTCTCTTATTTTTCCAGAGCCTTCAACAAGAATGCCGAACTCTTCTGAACGTTCTGCTATATCTCCCTCAAACTGTGCAAACCGCAATCTCCAAGAGGCTGGCGTGATATAAGAGCCAAGCAAATTCATGTACACATCTTTTCCATTCTTTTGGATCACAAACCTATCGTGCTCATCTGTGTCTCCATGAGTATTAATAAGCGATTGCCACGGTGGATTTGAAAGCGAAAAGCCACGTTCCGTTAGCATAGAAGATGCGGAATTTAGTGCTTCAGCTTTTCGTGTTTCTAAAGGAAAATTCTGTTGTTTAAATGGGGTAAGGAAAAGCCAACCCACCATTGCGATGATGCCAAATAATGCAAGAAAGCGAATTTCTTTTCCAGAAATTCCGCGAAGAGGTTCTTCTTCAGGGATAAAAAATTCATCATCTTTTTGTTTAGGCTCAGGTTGAAGAGATTTATTATAGGCAGTTGCAGGCGCTTGAGTGAATGTGCCATTTTTAAACCGTGCATAAAGTACGATGATGAGTGGAATCGATGAGATAATAATTACAAGCGCTTTGTTGATAAGCGTTCCGGGCCCGGTTGAGATAAAAAGGGGTAAAGCCATCCAGAAAACATCAAAGATAACATGCGATAGAATGCTTGGGAGCAAGCCATAAATCAAATAAATTCCACCAAAAAGTGATGATGAAAATATCAGCTCAACAACGCGCGCATAGGCGGGTTGTTGCGGATAATTCGCATGGCCTGCGCCAAAAATCAATACTTGTATAATAAAACCAAGTGCGATAAAAAGATTTCGTCGTCGAAAATAGGAGCCAAGCAATGCCGCACCCGCTAGAGGGATTGCGCGAAAAAGGCATTCTTCCATGAATCCAGCCATAAATGCTTGCGAAAGTGCACTAAACCAAGGAAAATAAGTGGCTAAAATATTGGGGTTGAAAAGCATTTCAGCAGGTGTCCACCAACCTAGATAGCGAGTTGTGAAAGCATATGCTGCAGTAACATAAGCAATATCTACGCCAATTATGAGGTAGCCACCAAGGGTTCTACCCAGCACTTGGATCGACGAAGCATTTTCATTTTTCCACATCGACCATAGTTTGAGATGGTAGCCAAAAGCGTAGCGTGTTAATCCTTCTGCGATAGCAAATACGAGAGTAAGTAATCCGGTATATATTAAAAGGCTTGCAAAAAGAGAGATAAAAAGATGAACGAAAAAGGATGTTTTGCTGAGTGCTGTTTCATATTCTATCCAAGCAAGGGGAAGCTCATTGAGGGTGTTAAACGATTGCAGGAGTGCCACCAAAAAGCCCGCAGCAAGCGCTGGTCTCCAGAGAAGCGAATGACGCGCAAGAAGAAATGCAAGCCCTGCAAGGCAACCGATTCCTAAATAAAGAATACAGATCAAAAAAAGCGCACCGAACGCAATAATATTATTTGCTGAACGCATATGTTCATAACGACGCTTAAAACTTTCAGGGACCTTGATCTGATATTTAATTTCTGTCAATCGATCGCCACTGACGCCAAGATGCAGTTGAAAAGGAGCTCCGTTAACCGAATGGCCGATGCGATCATAAACAAACTGATGATCGATGCGCCCATTTGGTCTCATCTCTTGTGAGGATTGTGCGAAAGTATACGAGCTCAAATCTATCTGCCAATTAAGCGCGTTTTCTCGTGCGATTGCTAACGCTTGTTGTGGCGCGAGTGCGGATCCCGGCGCATCTTCAGGAAGTTTTTCGGACATGCCGTAGAAAGTTCCCTCAGGTGTAAAAAGAATTTCGGTTTCGTGCGCATCAAATTCTTTAAAATGGCGCACAATCCAATAATAGGGGGTGTACCATTTTTCTTTAATAATTTCATTTAACCGTTGTGTCCCGCCGCCTTCGAGCTCAATAAAATTTTTTGTTTCGTCATCAGTTTTAAATGCAACTGCTGCCTGATAATTTTCCGGCCCCCATTGATGAATGCGATCAAGAGCGGCCGCTTTTTCAAGCGCTTGTTCACGATTCATAGTGATGCGGATATTGAGGATGGCAAATGCCTTAGGAAAAAAATGATAGGCAAATAATAAGCCGCTCAAACAAAGTAAGGTTAATGTTATCCAAAATAATGGGGTGCGTGACCAAACGCGGGTTGAGCTCATAACTTCCTTTTTTTAATAAGTTATACAGAAGGAAGTTTAAGTATAAAAGTATTATAACTAATAGGATAGATGGAAAATCTATTTGCGCTTTTTATACAAACGTTGACGTTGGAGAAAAATAGTATTTTTGATTGCCTTTGCTTTCCGAGCAATATCTGAACTATTGGCTCTACTTGCTTCTTTTGCCAGATTAACACATTCAGCTTTAAACTGTTCTATTTCTTCTTTGGTATTAAGCGGTATGCGTTGGCGACGCTGATGATGGAAATCTATATTTGCTATAATAGGTTCTTGCTTGTTTTGTAAATCTAAGAGTTTGTGTTCAAGTAATCGCTGAACGGCGCAGAGCTTTAAGGATGAGAATATAAAATACTGAACAAATAATACAACTTTTAAAATATTCATGGCCGCGCTTGAAGTTAAAATACTTATAGGTAGTTACTTTAGTATAGTACTATTATGATGCAAATGGGTATATTCGTTTATGAGGGATTACTTTGAGACGTAGGATCTGATTTTGCGGTCAGGATATTTAGATTGCAAAGACGACCACTTGCTACGACTCTTTCTGTATACAATTTATGCTTGCGACTAAACTTTATTAATTCGGAAAGCTTTTCTTTTATTGGAGATGCATTTTTATCAGTAAGATCGTTTTTTATTTTATTGAACTCTCTAGAAAAAACTCGCTTTGCTTTTTTTTCATCATTTGGTTTTTTTGTCTTTTTAAATGAAGGTGTTTCGTTCAAGCCAACTTTTTTTAATTGCAATGATAATGAGTCCATTCCAAAGGCATTGCTGTTTACAAAAAGTGCCAGTGCAAAGCAGAGAGGATAATAAAATAAATTTTTCATAAAAATTTTCCAATAATAAATGAGTGCGCTAATTTAAAGCAATTATGTATCTATTTTTCTCATTTGTCACTTTTATTATTGTTGGTGGCTTCTAGTTTCCCAGCGTATCCAAATTAATCATTAAATAATTCTACAAGCTGATAAACCGAATCTAATCTTATCACCGACCGGAATGGAATATCGATTTTTTGGGTGCGTGCAACGACGAGCGTTTGAATGCCAAATTTATGAGCCTCATTAAGATGCATGGCAATTTGGTTGATCGGCTTGATTTGACCAGTTAAATTTATTTCACCTAATATGATAGATTTTTCTGGGAGCGGTTTTTGAAAATAGCTAGAAAGAATTGCAAGTGCTATTCCTAAATCAATGCCGCTTTCTTTTATTTTAAAGCCGCCGCCAACTTTGAAAAAAATATCTTGAGCGTTCAGGTTGATCCGCAAATATTTTTCTAAAATTGCGGCCATTAATACAACCTGTTTTTGATCCACGCCAGAGACAACGCGTTGGGGTATGCCAAACTTGGTCGGAACTAACAGTGCTTGCAGCTCCAGAAGCAGTGGTCGTGATCCTTCTAAGTAGCTTATTAATGCAGAGCCGGGAGAATAAGAAGCCTCCTCCAGAAGCTGTTGATTAATATTGCGAACTTCCTGTAAACCATTTTCGTGCATTTCAAAAAAACCTAGTTCCCCGATCGATCCAAACCGATTTTTCACCGCGCGTAAGATGCGCGTTTGCCAGCGATCTTCTCCTTGTAAATAAAATACTGCGTCGACCATATGCTCAAGCATTTTAGGCCCAGCAATAGTGCCTTCTTTAGTAATATGGCCGGTTAAAATGACGGCGCATTTATTTTCTTTCGCCAAGCGCATAAGGCGAAATCCTGATTCGCGCAGTTGCCCAATACTTCCAGGAAGTACTTGGCTATCGGCCGAATAACAATTTTGGATAGAATCGATAATTACAATATCAGGTTTGTGCTCTTCGCTCAGTTCAATGATCGATTCAAGCTGTGCATGATCGGAGCACATAAGTTGTGTATTCAAGCAATTTAGCCGATCGGCGCGCAAACGTACTTGTTCAAGTGATTCTTCCGATGAAATATAAATTACGCGGTGCCTGTTTGCAAGCGCGTGCGCAATTTGTAGCAAGAGGGTCGATTTTCCAATACCAGGATCTCCCGTTAAGATGAGAAACGATCCAGGCATAATGCCGCCGCCAAGTACGCGATCCCATTCGTCAATGCCCGAATTCATGCGTTCTTGAAACTCGAGCGAGACTTGATCGAGCGAGGTGAGCTTTGCCGTGGATTTAACAAAAAGAGCTTCTTTTGCAGTAAATGATGGTTTCATTTCAGAAATTGAATCCCATTCTTTGCATGATGGGCAGCATCCAACCCATTTAGGTGGCCGGTAGCCGCAACTTGCGCAATTAAACTCTATTTTTTGTTTTGCCATTTTTATTTCGCAATCGATTATTTTTTACAAGGAGCTTATGTTCTATCGGGGGTCCCCACAAAAGCTTCAGCTTTTTGGGGATTTTAATATGGCGGCTGTTCATCAATGCTATGACAATCGCGGCAGCGTGCTTGGTAATTTTCTTGTGCGCCAACCAAAACCAATGGATCATTGTATTGCGCAGGTTTTCCGTCTACAAGTCGCTGCGTGAAATGTGCTTCGCATCCGCAATCCATGCAAATTGCTTTGAGTTTGGTCACGTGATCAGCAATTGCAAGTAAAATTGGCATGCAGCCAAATGGGCGACGTTTGAAATCAAGATCGAGCCCCGCAGCAATGACGCGCTTTCCTTCATCAACGAGTTTGCATATGACGTTTACCATTTCAATCGGAAAAAACTGTACTTCATCTATAGCGATTACTTTTGTAGATGCAGGAATGACATCCAACATTTTCTCAGGATGATCGATTGGAGTGCCTGCAATGCGCGAGCCGTCGTGCGATGCGATATGCTCAATGGTTGTTCGATTGTCAAACTGATGTTTAAAAACTGCTATTGAAAGTTTTGCATACTGGGCTCGTTTAATGCGCCGTATGAGTTCTTCAGATTTTCCGGAAAACATTGGGCCGCAAATAACTTCTAACGTCCCCTTCGTTTCGTGACTTTTATATGGTGTCATAGCATAATGCTTTCGTATTGAAAAAAATTTAACTTTTTTTATTAGAGTAATTTTTTTTTTGCGTTAAGATAAGTACCAATTTTTTTTAGTTTGAATTCAAGGGGCTCGCATGAGTATCGTGATCGGTAAACAATTATTTGCTTCGCATGAATGGCATACGATCGAAGCACGCTATTTTTCCGGCAAAGCGGAAGCAGATTATATTGCTGTCGAGCAATCATTAGAGCTGCAGGGCGAAGTTTCGCTTGTGGGAGCAAAAAACGCGGTGCTCGTTATTATGGCGTCGCTTATTCTTGCAGAGGGAAAATCTGTTCTTAAAAATGTTCCGTGCTCTGCAGATGTTATTCAAATGGTTACGCTTCTTGAAGAGCTTGGAGCTGAGGTTACCTTTTATCCTGAACTGAATATGCTCGAAGTCGACACGAGTTTTATCCGTACGTTTCAAGTGCCGGCAGCAATTATGAAAAAAATGCGAGCGTCTGTTTTGGTGATGGGGCCATTGCTTGCTCGTTTTGGCCGTGCAGATATTGCGCTTCCAGGAGGCTGCTTAATTGGAGCGCGTCCGATCGATTATCATTTGAAAAATTTCGCAAAAATGGGAGTGCAGCTTGAAGTTGAAGGCGAATATCTGCGTGCGCATGTTTCTCATCTCAAATCTGCAACGCTGATTCTTGATTATCCGAGTGTTGGCGCTACAGAAAATCTTTTAATGCTAGCAGTGCTGGTTCCTGGAACAACGCGCATTATTAATGCAGCCCTTGAACCTGAAGTAAACGATCTGATTTCAATTTTGCGTTCCATGGGAGCACGCATCACTATCCACGCACCAGCAACTATTGAAATTGAAGGTGTTTCACAATTGCGCCCGGTTGAGCATACGGTTATTCCGGATCGCCTTGAAGCGGGCAGCTTACTACTTGCAGGAGCAATTGCTGGCGGTTCGCTGAGTTTGCCGCAGGCAGTCGCTACCGACATGGAAGTTTTTTTACTCAAACTACAAGAAATGGGGCATCACATTGAAGTTGGTAAAAATGGCATTGGCATTTCGCTTATTGCAACGCGACATCCTCAGGCAGTTTCATTTAGAACTTCTCCTTATCCAGGATTTCCTACCGATTTACAAGCACCAATGATGGCTGCACTTTGCTTGGCACAAGGTAAAAGTGAAGTACATGAAACGGTATACGAAAATCGTTTTCTTCATGTTCGTGAACTTCAAAAAATGGGCGCACAAATTGCAGTAAATGGCGATCGCGCATTGATTACCGGCGTTGAAGAACTTTATGGAACAAATGTAATTGCATCCGATATTCGCGCTTCGTGTGCATTGGTGATTGCAGGACTTGCTGCAAAAGGATCAACGATGATTACGGGAATTCACCATTGGCGAAGAGGCTACCAAGCATTAGAAAAAAAATTAGTAACTCTCGGCGCAAAAATTGCATTAATGAGCAGTGGAGAATAGTTACATAGTTCATCAAAAGAAACAGGCTAGACTGTTTGGTCTATCCTGTTCTTTATCATTTTACTGTCGAGAAAATTGCTTATAAAATACAGCTGCAGATGAAACAACGAGTTGAAGTACTAATGTTTCGCCGAGCACAAAAATAATAATAAGCGCATAAGAGTCTGAATATCGCAAAAGAGTTTCTGCGCTGAACATCAATAGCAGAGGGTAAAGTATGCAAATAGGAAGATTTTTTACCGTAAATTTAAATGCATCATAAAAAGCCTTTTGAATAATCTCGCCTCCGAGCTTTTTATTTTCAAGCAAGAAAAAGGTAAAAAAGAAAAAAATAGCCTTAACGAATATATGGATCGACATAGATGAATATTTGGTGAGATCTTTTCCAATGTACGAGGAAACGTATGGCGTAAGCGTTGAAACGGCCTGAGTTAAGCCAACAAATAACCTCTCTACAAAATAATATGTAACAAGATGCCAAGCGTATGACAAAAAATAGCGACCATTTTTTTCTTGTTTTGTTTGCCTAACAGCTACAAACAGATAAAAATTGACAATGTAAAAACATATAACAAAAAAAGTTACACTCGAAACTGCAAATAATGAATAGGGGAAAGCAAAGCCGGATTGAGGGTCAATACCACGTTCTTGAACAGTGTTTTTTGAATAAACCGCGAGTAACAAGAGCATAATTTCAAGTGCGACAAGCCAACCTATATAAGTCCAAAATGGCCGCATTGATGCTGCAAAAGTTTCCATCGTCTGATAGACAAACTTTTTAAAATTATGAGGCAAAAAAATAGAAACGGAATCGATCCAAGATTTTAAAATTGCGCTTATCATCGAATACTCCTTTAATTAGGAGAATTGTACAAATAAACTTAGCAGCAGTTCAACAAAAAAACCCTTTTTTTTCGCTAATCTTTTTAAATTCTAGTGCTCACGTAATCTTCGGCACAAAATCAGTATTACCAAACGACGATGAATCAGATAAAGCAGAAAAGAAAATAACGACAATATTCCGTAAAAAAATAGGCTAGACTTTTTTTGTCTAGCCTATTTTTTTGATTATGTTTTATGTATTAATTTTACAAACCAGAGCTGAAAATTCCTTCTTGCTCTAATAAATCGAACGCTATATTTATAGTCGATTTACCTTCTTCTAGTTTAAATGGGCGGACGAATGAACCATCTTCTGATTTATAAACCGTAACTTGATAATTTTTAAACTTTTCGTTTTCAAGTTCTGTAAGTCGATGATAATGCGTTGCAATGCACGTCATGCTATTATCAAATTTGCTCAGTTCTTTAGCAAAAAGATAGGCGGTTTCTTCGCCTTCTTTTGGCGACGTACCGCTAAAAACTTCATCCATAATCGTGAAGCTAAATTCGTGCTTGCTCAGCTTTCTAATCGATTCGATGAGTGTTTTTGCGCGAATTACTTCCGCTTTAAATAATGAAGTTCCTGTTGCAATATCATCAGTAATATTTAAATAACAATTTATGTTAACAAACGGTGTTATTACTAACTGTTTGGCTGGAACAATGCCGATTGTTTGCGCTAGCAAAAGATTGATGATAACGCCTTTGATGACAGTTGATTTTCCACCAGTATTTGGACCAGTAAGAATCATGTTGTTCGGAAGTGTTTCCGTACCAAGCGTTAGGTCGTTGGTAACAACAACATCTGCGCTGACAAATGGATTCCAAAGATCTGTAATGTGAAGATATGGTTTATCTGCCTCAACAAATGATGCAAAAGAATACTGAACGCGACTCGATTCGTGTGCGAGATATAATTTTGCTATGGAAAGGTATGCGTCCAAATAGCCGGCAGCGGACATCGCTTGCCCAAATTCTTCTTTGACTTCTTTCATAAGTTGATGTGCGGCTAATACTCTACCTGTTAACGAAAAGAACGATGCTTTACCGGTGAAGGTATTTTTCATCAAGAAAGATTTAAGCTTCTCTGCGTGTGCGCTTAAATTGTTTTTAGTAGATAATGATTCGCGAATTGATTCAAAAACGGGATTTTCTGAATGTTGATTGAGAAGATTTGAAAGTTTGCTCAAAGAATTAATATATGTTGCAACATCAATAAGTTTTGTTTGTAGATGGCGTGCAATATTATTGTTGAGTTTTGTGTCATCAAAAGTTTTGTAGCTACTATAACCAAGCAGACCCACCATTACGCCACCAGCGCCGACAAGAGTTGCTTTTGTTTGAGTAGGTAGCTCGGCTAGTAGATTGAATGCATATTTAATGTTACTGGGATTAATTGCGAGGATTCCCTGACGAACAGCCTCCAACTTTGAAATAGGCTCACCAAATGCCGCAGCTTGCTGATATTTGGCAATAGCTGCAACTTCAACCGCATAAATAGGAAAAATATTAATCATTATGGCGGTCAATGCATTACGCATTTGTACAGTCGCCTCTAGAGCTGTAGCGTTTGTATTTAACCACGAAACTTGTTCTGGATAATAAACCTTTTTAAATAGTTCCTCATTTACTGGATTTTCATCTTGCCAATATGAAAACATGAGCGATTCCGATTTTTTGATTTCGCAAAGAATGGCATCAATTTCTTTGATGAGCTTTTTATCATGGATGAGCTGCTTAACTACTTCTTGGCGGGTAGTAAGAATATTTGTATCGAAAGTTGGCTCTGAAATTAAAGCAGCTAGGGCAGCTTCGCCAAAAACAGTGCGCGTGTGATTAATTTTTTCTATAAGATGCGCAGAATTTAATTCACCGCCGCAAAAGATCTCCATTTTTTTCAAAAATGTTGCATCAAGCGCTGTCTGCTTTGTTCCTGGTTGCGTATTTTTGCTCAAAATATCGAACGCTATTTTCCTTTTTTCCCCTTCAGAAAGTTCAGTAACTTGAAGAGTTAATTTTTTATTTTTCTTCTTAATTTCTTCCAGTGATTCTATGCGTTGATTTTGCTCTGTGCTGAACGACTTGAGATAAAGATCTCGTGCCGTTGCGTACTCAGGCGATGCGGGAATTGAAAAAAGACCTAAAGATACGATTAAAACATACAAGGGGGTGCTGCGCACTATCATGATAGCATTCCTTTGAGGTATCAGATGAAAATATGCTCATTTCCATTATAGTTCTGGAAGGCAATAATGCAAGATAGAAGAGCGTTTTTATAGGCTGGGCGAGTCTTTTAAAAGCTTGCCGTTAAGTCGGTCAGTTCACGAGTAATTTTTGCTTGGCGGAGTTTATTATAATCAAGTCGCATCGTATCCAAAATGTTTGATGCGTTTCTCGTTGAGCTATCCATCGCTATAAAGCGTGCTGCTTGTTCAGCAATTAGAGAGTTTACCAGAATTTCGCGAAGCGTAATTTCCATTTGTTTGGCGGAAAGATAAGAAAGGAGTTCTTGGGAATCAGCTTCGAATCGGTAAGCTTCCTGAGGCTTCGGTTCATCGAGTTGCTTGTTATAGGGCTGCGCTAAATTGAGGGCAGTGGGCTTTTGCGCAAAGAAAGTTTTTGGGTACTGATAATAAATGATAATCGATCTATAGTCGTTTCCATGCGCTGAAAGATACATCGAAATTTTTTGAATGATATGCGCAATGGTTGCAGAGTTAAATACGCGCAGTTCCATAACCGTCGGGCCTTCTCGCTTTGAGAGAAGCTCGACCGCTTTTTTTCCTATTACGATTGTGTCCACATTTTTAGGGTCTACGTGTTCATATTGCCGCGCAAAAAAAGCAACAATAGCATTATTGAAGTTGCCGCATAATCCTTTTTGGGAGCCGACGACGATTGCCAGATCGCGATTGCTTTCAGGATTGCCCTTTAGCGGATAATTCCATGTTGGGTGCTCTTGGGAAATGAGAGCTAGAAGGCGGGAGATTTCTTGCCGATAATTTTCAACCATTGAGCGCTGCGCGCGCATTTTTGAGTGGCTTGCCATAGAAATAAGACGCATTGCGTGAGTTACTTTTTTTATTGTTTCTACCGCTTTAATGCGCTGACGCATCTGAATAAGCTCAGACATGATTTTCCTTACGGCAACTAAAGGAGTTTGTATTATGCAGCTCGACTCTGTTACTATAAGATAAAACGATAAAATAAAATTTGAAAGCGTATGATACTTATTATTGATGGCTATAACGTTTTAAAGTACTGTGTGGAAAAATCTCGGCTCCACCAAAATGAGCGCGAGCAGTTTATTTTTCTTTTAAAACGTTATGCAGCACTTAAAAAAATGGAGATCGTACTCGTTTTTGATGGCGGGCCTCTTGGTTTGCCCGATAAAGAAACGCATGGATCAGTGCGCGTCATTTATACTGGAAAAGCAGAAACCGCGGATGAATTTATTGTGAATTACTGTGAGCGCCATAAGGGAGGCGGTATCGTGACCGTTTCTTCTGACCGAGAGATTATTAATGCCGCGCGCCGCTTTGGTATCGAAACGATTTCGGCGCAAGAATTTTTTCACTATTTAAAAGATGCATTAACAAAACCAAAAGATGATTCAAGTAGTACAAGAGCTATCAAGATAAGTGACAAAAAAGATGAGCCGGATGTGGATCAGCTTATGCATTATGGAAGTTTGATGCGTCCGACAAAAAAAGATGACAAAGATAGTTCACGTGAGCCGGCTGGAAAAGATTTGGCAAAAAATGAAAAACGGCGTCTTCAAAAATTAAAAAAACTATAAGAAGTTTCATATGAAATTCAACCAAACCTTTACACTGGAAACAGTGCCTGATTTAGTACAGCGGTTGGCACACTACAAAAACCGTTGTGCGATCTTTACATTTTCTGGATCGCTTGGTGCGGGAAAAACAACAATCATACGCGAATTGCTACGCGCATGGGGTGTTAAAGAGCCGGTTACGAGCCCCACCTTTAATTATGTTAATATCTATAGAAATGAGCATGGTGAAACATTTTACCATTTTGATTTATACAGAATAGGATCGATTGACGAATTTATTCAGGCGGGATTTGACGAATTCATTTATGCGCCAAAAAGCTGGGCGCTCATCGAATGGCCTGATGTGATTGCGCCATTACTAAAAAAAAATGTTTGCGATGTCTCAATCGAATATGGGCCCGACAGCTCACAACGAATCGTGAGCTGCCAAGTAACTGAATAGTATTAGATGCTATTTTGGTGTATTGCCCGTGCTTGATCCGCAATCGTTATACATAATGTTGGAATCGAGCCTAATTGTTCTCATGTCAAGAGATCGCGCGCGGGTATTTGCAAAGATAGTATCAAGGCGCTGAAACTCCCCTCTATTGGAATTTTCCACCCAGCAGACATCGACAGAATCTACGTTTAGAAAGCTTCCAGAAGTATCGAAGCTAATATTTATTGCAAGGAAAAAAAACGTTGGAATTAAAAATGCTAACCGATTGAGTAAGTTCTGAAGATTTAACTGAATAGTGCATGGAGTACCCGAGCCCCCGGTGGTTGGAATGGTACCAACAATCGTTAGGAGTCTTCCGACAGTTTCGCCTAGCGAGTTTTTATCGCTATTATATTGCATCGAAATGGTAAAATAATTAGAAGGATTAATCGTGGACTGTAGAGTTATCTGGTTTTTGTTGCCAAAAGCAGCATCAGCAGGATTGAGCAGGCCAGAAACAGGTTTATTGTCCACAGGGTTTTTTGTATTTAGAATAACATTAGGGCCAGTTGATAATCCCATGTCCGGAAACGTTGATAATGCATAACTAGGGGCACTTGCACTATTGGCTATAGTTACGGTGCCCAGGTAAACGGGGATATCCTGCTTAATGTTCACAACAGGTGGAAGATTGGCAGGGATACCTGTGCTGCGAACCATAATGGGCGCTTTAGCGGCGCTTGATACACGTGAAGATATTGGGGCGCCTTGGGCGGCAGCAGTTAATAGGCCTTCAAATGAGATCGCAACTACGGCAACGAGTGCCTTCAATATACAACGGTTCATTAAAACACGCATTTTCATTGGTTTTTTACCCTTTTGAATAGTTTCTCGCAAATAATGCTGTCATACATAAGTATTATTTAATGAGGACTTATTAATCAATATTTTATATTTGAAAAAAATAAACTAGTTGGTAGTTTATATGGGTGTTTGTCCATTATTTCCTTGCAGTACTCGAGCTGCAGGCAGGGTAAAATAAACGAAAAAGGGCAATAGAATAATCATTTTTCGTTTTATTTGAATAGGGCGCTTTCTTGATTAATAAAAAAGATGAAGTGATTGGGTGGCAAGAATGGTATTGTCGATTTTTTGACGTTCTTTCCTGGGGCATTCAATTGAATACGTAAAAGACAGCCCGCCATTCATTGTGAGCTGTCTTTTAAATAACTATTGGTTTATCGCTAGCAATCTTGATAATAATTATCAGAATCTAGCATTATTTTTGCTGTCCGAAGATCCATCGAACGCGACTGCTGATTTGGTACAATGCGTTCAGCACGACCCGTCAATCTTCCACCATCATTTTGCAGCCAAGAAATGTCGAGAGAATCGAGTTTAAGAAAACTGCCTAACGGATCGAAACTAATATTTACTCCGACATAGTAAAAACCGGTATTTGAAAAGGTGAACCTGCTTAATAGATTTTGTAGGTTAACTTGGATTGTACACGGCGAGGCCCCTGCAGAAGCTGGCAGAGTCCCTGTAATAGTCAAGATGCGTCCTACATATTCGCCTGCGCTATTTTTATCACTATTGTAATTGATTGCTACGCTAAAATAGTTTGATGGATTGACAGTTGATTGGATAACAATCTGATCTTTATCATTCAGGACTGTATCATTAAGACCTAAAAGCCCCGGCACCACAAGCGTCGGCCCTTGAGTGTTTACAAGCATGTTAGCCCCACCAACCAATCCTAAATCGGGAAAACGTGAAAGGGCGAAATTTGGGGAGCGGGAACCTGAACTATTTGAGATGGTTACAGTACCTAAATAAACAGGTATATTCTCTTTGATATTGGTTTTTAAAAAAGCTGCGCGTGGAATCGGTTGATTACGAACCAGAATGGGCGCTTTAGCCGCACTTGATACACGTGAAGATATTGGTGCACCTTGAGCGGCCATTAATTGGCCGTCAAATGAGATAGTAATCAAGGCAATAAGCGTTTGTAGTGCCAAATGAGTCATAGAAATACGTGATTTCATAAGATTTTAGCCCTTTTTAAATGATTTTTTAGCAGATAGTGCTATCACTCATAAGTATGATTTAATAAGAACCCATTTATCAATATTTTATATTTGAAAATATAAAAAAGAATTCGCGAGGCAATGCCCGCTAATTTCTGCTTCTCATTTGCATTGAAATAAAGAGCTGTAGGCTCGGTAAAAAAATAAAAGTTGAAAAGTGTGAAGAAAATCACTACTCTATTTGACAGTTCGAGGCGAGATTCCCGAGCGGTCAAAGGGGACGGACTGTAAATCCGTTGGCTTATGTCTTCGAAGGTTCGAATCCTTCTCTCGCCACCATACTTGGCCCAGGCTTCGTATGGCGCAGCCAGGCAATCCTAACGAAGCGTGTCCGAGCTTGCCAAGCCGTAAGGCGAGGATAAGCGGCGCCTGGGTTCAAGATCGAGCGTATGAAGTTTGAAATAATTTAGGATGCGGGAATAGCTCAATTGGTAGAGCGACAGCCTTCCAAGCTGTAGGTTGCGGGTTCGAGCCCCGTTTCCCGCTCCATTCTACGTTTATCCGGGCCTTCAGGCTCGGCAAACTACGAATGGCGCGGCCAGTCTTCACCCAGAGCTCATAGCCACAAAGCAGATGCTAACTGTTGCTGAGAAGAATGGATATAAATAGATGCGATTGAGAGCCAAGGTGGGCAGCTCAATCGTCAAGCTCACTGAATGTTTTGAAATTAACTTGGCAAAAGAATTGAAATTTAGTATAAAATCAGTCCAATGTGGGTTGGTTTTTTGAGAGTAATGCTGGCGTAGCTCAGTCGGTAGAGCAACTGATTTGTAATCAGTAGGTCGCTGGTTCGAATCCAGTCGCCAGCTCCAAATTCCGCCTAAGCTTTGATGCCCGAGCTGATTAGCGCCGATCCAAAAGCTAATAGCCGTGATCAAGTGTTGGCGAAGTGCGGCTCTAGGTCCGCTTAATAATGAAAAAAAAGCGATGAAGATGTTGATAAAATCGCTCTCCTTATAAGAACTGACGAGTCCCATAATGCTAAAAAGCGATGCGGGACGCGTCTAAACCAGGGTTGAATGATAAAAATCGAGTTGTTTTTTTCCTTTTTTTTATTTAACCTAGTACTATGTTTGAGAAATGTATGCCCACGTAGCTCAGTGGTAGAGCACTTCCTTGGTAAGGGAGAGGTCACCGGTTCAATCCCGGTCGCGGGCTCCATAATAAAAGTCGTAGTTGTTTCATAACGTAAGAGAACCATATGGCAAAGAAGAAACGAGTAATTACTGCCCTTTCATGTGAGCAATGCAGAGAGCGTAATTATTCGCAAGTAGTTTCAGGAAAAAGATCAGTTGGCTCTTTGCAATTAAGCAAATATTGTTCTCATTGTCGTAAGCATACGATGCACAAAGAAACCAAATAGGTTTTTGTGGAGGCCAGTAGCTCTAATTGGCAGAGCGGCAGACTCCAAATCTGCGGGTTGGGGGTTCGAATCCCTCCTGGCCTGCCAAACGATCGAATAGATCTGAAAGTGTCCAAGATGAATAAGGTTTATTTTGCATCTCTTGCATGCAAAAGAGGTGAGGTGTAATGAAGGGTGTTGTTCGTTTTTTGCAGGAAGTCCAGCTTGAGCTAGCCAAGATTGCATGGCCGAGTTTTAATGAACTTGTTGGCTCAGTAATTATAGTTCTTATCTTGGTTTGCATTTTTGCTCTCTATATAGGTTCTATTGATGTCATTTTTTACAAAATCGCTGGGCGAATTTTTTAGCGCATCGGGAAATACATGAAGCGTTGGTATGTTGTTCAAATTTACGCTGGGTACGAAGAGGCGATTAAAACAGATCTTGAACGCCGCATTAAAGAGACGGGCAAACAAGATGTGTTTGGTGACGTATTAATCCCCTCTGCTAAGGTAAAGAGTATGTTCTCGACTGAAGCAAAAGATGAGCAACAGCTTTTTCCTGGATACCTCCTTGTTGAGATGGAGTTGTCTCAGGAGACAATGCGTTTGGTGCAAGCGACACCGCGCGTTATTCGCTTTTTAGGTGGTAAAGAACCTATGCCGCTATCTCAGAAGGAGATAGGGCGAATAGTGTCTCAAATGAAAGGCGAGGTCGCCTTGGTTCCTAAGAAGAGTGATTTCGTTGTTGGAAGTGAAGTTGATATATCTGAAGGACCCTTTGCAGGGTTTGTTGGAGTTGTCGAGAAAATTGATGAGGCAAATGAGCGTCTCACGTTGATGGTAAGTATTTTTGGTCGAATGACTCCTATTGAATTAGGTTTTGATCAAGTAAAACGATGATTACGGTAGGTTGGTACAATGGCAAAAGAAGTCAAAGCACAAGTTAAGTTAAAAGTTTCTGCAGGGGCTGCGACGCCTGCACCTCCAGTTGGTTCCGCTCTTGGTCAGCAAGGCGTGGCGATTATGGAATTCTGCAAGCAGTTTAATGCAAAAACGGCGCACTTGAAGGGAGAAGTCCTTCCGGTAGTTGTTACTGTTTATAAAGATAAGACGTTCGACTTTATTGTTAAGACGCCTGAAACTTCAGCTCTCATTAAAAAGAAGCTCAAGCTAGAAAAAGGTTCTTCTAAGCCAAATCTTGAAAAAGTTGGCAAATTAACCTGGAAAGATGTCGAAGATATCGCAACGGTTAAAATGCCAGATCTCAACGCACTTGATGTAGAGCAGGCAAAAAAAATCGTAGCTGGTACTGCTCGTAGTATGGGAATTGATATTGTTTGATTAAGATTGGGTTTTTGTTATGGCAACGCATGGTAAAAAATACATAGCTGCAAGCGAAAAAGTTAATACAGACACCGTATTTTCTTTCAAAGATGGTCTTGCAAAAGTTAAAGAATTAGCACACGCAAAATTTGATGAATCGGTTGATGTGCATGTGAACCTTGGTATTGATCCTGAAAGAGGCGAACAAGCCGTTCGTGGATCAGTAGTTTTGCCTCATAGTGTTGGCAAAAAGGTTCGCATTGTCGTTTTTGCAAAAGGTGATCAAGCTGATCTTGCAAGAGAAGCTGGTGCCGACTTTGTAGGTACGGATGATTTGGTAGAAAAAATTGAAGGCGGGTGGCTTGATTTTGAATATGCAGTTGCAACACCCGATCTAATGGGCATGGTTGGTAAACTTGCAAAAGTCCTCGGGCCTCGTGGTTTGTTACCAAACAAGAAGGTGGGCACCGTTGCGCTTCAAGTAGCTCCGGTAATTAACGATCTAAAAAAGGGACGCCTCTTTTTCAAAAACGATAAGAGTGGCCTTGTGCATTTTTCAATAGGTCGTGTTTCTTTTGACGCTGCTAAGCTTCAAGAAAATCTCGTTGCTTTCATAAGAGCTTTGAGTACTTCTAAGCCAGCTTCTTCAAAGGGCAAATTTATTCAAAAAGTTACGGTAACGTCTACCATGGGACTTGGTATTCGCGTTAACCCGGATGATATTGTAAACGCATAGTGATGGATTAAGGTAAAACCATGAATCGCCAAGATAAAGCGCAAAGCATACAGTCTTTGAAAGATGGGTTGCAAAAAGAAGCAACGTTTATTGTCGGATATAAAGGATTAACCGTTGCTCAATTGACAGATTTGAGACGCAAATTGCACAAAGATGGCGGATCGATGCAGGTAGCTAAAGTAACGCTTATGGAGCGTGCTATCTCTGAAGGATCTTCAGCTGAACAATTGAAACAATATCTGCAAAATCAAATAGCCTTTGTCTACGCTGAGAAAAATTCTCCAGCTATCGCCAAAGTTTTATCTACCTATGCAAAGGAAAACGAAAAACTTCAGCTAATAGCTGGTTATCTGGAAAATCAAGTGATATCTACTGCGGGTATTAAGGCGGTCGCTTCATTGCCTCCTCGCGAAGTATTGCTTGCTATCTTGTGTGGTACATTGAACGCTCCATCACAAAAATTGGTGATGATGCTCAACCTGATGGTGGTGCGCTTGCTTTATGTATTACAACAAGCTGCAGATAAGAAAGAACAAGAAGCTGCTGCTTAGGCAACTTTTTAATGTGTAATTACGTGTGTTATATAATCTATTCTTAGATTGGGGAATGCTATGGCATCTAAATCTTATGAAAAATTGGTAGAAGATATCAGCAAATTATCTGTGCTCGAGTTGAGCGAATTGGTAAAAGCGCTAGAAACAACTTTTGGTGTTTCTGCTGCAATGCCAGTTGCCGCTGCTGCACCTGCTGCACAAGCTGATGCTGGCGCTGCAAAAGCTGAAGAAAAATCAAGCTACAAAGTTAAGCTCGTTGAAGCTACAGATAAAATCAAAGCAATTAAAGCGTTGCGTCAAGTATTGCCAAATCTTGGATTGGGCGATGCAAAAGCAGCAGTTGAAGCTTTGCCATATGCTGTAGGTGAAATGCCAAAAGCGGACGCTGAAAAAGCTAAAAAGACATTAGAAGAAGCTGGCGCTAAAGTTGAGTTGGCGTAAGCAAACGCTTTGAATGTAGTAAGTTGGAATCGCTATCAGTTTATTTTATTGGACATGTTTTCAATAAAAGCTGATAAAGAGTTGCATAGGGAGGAACAGCTGCATGTCTAACATGCGCATGGATAACGGTATCGTTCGGAAATCGTTTGGTAAAATTAAAGATATAGTACCAGTTCCCGATTTGATAGCTATACAATCAAAGTCCTTTAATGATTTTGCGCAGTTGGATTATCTTCCTGCAGAAAGACAATTAATTGGGCTTGAAAAAGTATTGAGAGATATTTTTCCTATCGATTACGAAGATAAGATGTCTCTTGAATATGTAAGCTATGAATTGGGCGAGTGGTCATGTACATGCGGCAAACTTAAAGGTATTGCAAATCGTTATACATGGAGCTGTTCTTCGTGTAAGAAATCTGATTGTTCACGCCTTGATGATCAGTTACATTGTACATTCTGCAAAAAGAAAACTGCACGTTATAAGACGTGCTCGAACTGTTTAGCACGTGTTACCGTGCAAATGGCTATGAACTTGGATGAATGCCGTTCAAGCGGACAAACATTCTCGATGCCATTAAAAATTAAAGTTCAGTTGATGACGTGGGATGTCGATGAAACTGGAAATAAGGTAGTTCGCGATATTAAAGAACAGGATATTTTCTTTGCAGATGTGCCAGTAATGGCAGATTTATATGAGGAAAACGGTGTTTTCAAAGTTGGTAATACCGGCACCTTCCTTATCAATGGCGTTGATCGCGTTGTTGTAAGTCAGCTGCATCGTTCTCCTGGAGTGGTGTTTACGCAAAGTAAAAAAGTAAAAGACTTGCGTGGACGCCCTTATTACATAGCGCGAATTATTCCAATGCGTGGATCTTGGCTTGATTTCGAATTTGATAGCAACGATCATCTTTATGTACGTATTGATAAAAAGAAAAAAATGTTGGTTACCACTTTCTTGCAGGCGCTTGGTGTTGCTCGTGAGAATGTTATCAAACTTTTTTATCCTTTTGATCATGTCTATTTTGCAAAAGATGAGTTTTATCGAATTGTTGATATCAATTTAATTGGTCAGCGACTTGAAAAAGGAATGCTCCCAGATAAAATCGGTGATGAATTTATCGGGGTTCGTGTTACTGAATCTCTTCTTGAGCGGCTTACGAAAGCGGGAATTGACAGAGTCTTGCTCAAAAAAGCGAGTTTGATTAATCGTGTTTTTGGTGCGGATGTTGTTGACCCTGAAACGGGTGAGATTCTTGCTGAACAAGGCCAATCGTTTACAGAAGAACATTATGAAAAATTCAGCCGACTAAAAAAATTAGAATTTGATTTAATTAGTGCGTCTGGTTATGTATTGCAGCCAACAGTAGCAATGACATTGCAACAGGATCGTTGCTATTCTGAAGAAGATGCTCTTAAAGAACTTCATTCTAAAATTTGGCCTGGTGATAGTTCATCAATTAAAGAAATTAAAGAACGTTTAGAAGCGATGCTATTCTCAAGCCGCTTATATGATCTGACTCGTGTCGGCCGTATACGTATGAATCGCAAACTCGGAATTGACGTCAATAAAGACGTTCATGTTCTGACAAAGGAAGATATTTTTGCGACGGTAAAATATCTCATTAATTTGCGTGAGCTTGGAGAAGGTGAGCTTGATGACATTGACCACTTGGGCAATCGTCGCGTTCGTCTCGTTGGTGAATTACTCACAAACCAAATTTATGTTGGATTCTTGCGCATTGAGCGTATCATTCGTGAACGCTTTAGAACGCAAGATGCACATACTGGCTTAATGCCTCAAGATTTGCTCAATATAAAACCACTTGGTGCTGTATTGCGTGAATTCTTTGGTACAGGGCAGCTTTCTCAGTTTATGGATCAAACAAATCCACTAGCTGAAATTGCGCATAAACGACGTCTTTCTGCCCTCGGGCCCGGTGGCGTGATGAAAGATCGTGCTACGTACGAAATTCGTGACGTACATACTTCCCACTACGGCCGTATTTGTCCTATCGAGACACCTGAAGGTCAAACTATTGGTTTGATTTCTTCGTTAGCAACGTATGCTTTGGTTAACGATCTAGGATTTATCGAAACGGCGTATCGTCCTGTACAAAAGGCGAAGGTTAAAGACGAAGTTATATTCTTGGATGCATTCCAAGAACAAAATAAGTATATTGCACAGGCAGATTTCGGCTTCCATCATGTTAATAAGGGGGAAGGTGCAAAAGTTGTCGCTCGTCATGAAGGTAACTTTTTGTATGAAGAACCCCAAAAAATCGATTACGCCGATTTATCTCCTAAGCAGCTGGTTTCTGTTTCTACTGCCTTGATTCCATTCTTAGAGCACGATGACGCAACCCGTGCACTTATGGGATCAAACATGCAACGTCAAGCGGTTCCTATTATTAGATGCCAATCACCACTTGTTGGTACTGGTATGGAGAAAGAAATCTGTAAGTCTTCAGGCGCTGTCTTAATGGCGCGTCGTCCTGGGCTTGTTGATTACGTTTCTTCTGAAAAAATAGTAGTACGCGCAGACGAAAGCGGCTTTGCAAATACAGAAGATTGGATAGCTAACGGTGTTGATGTTTACTATTTAAGAAAATATCAACGTTCAAGCTACAGTACCTGGATTCACCATACGCCACTCGTTAAACGTGGACAACGCGTTCAAACAGGCGATATTCTCTCTAATGCGCAAGCGATTAAAGAGGGTGAATTAGCGCTCGGTACAAATCTTCTGGTAGCATTTATGCCGTGGCACGGATACAACTTCGAGGACGCAATCGTTGTAAGTAAACGATTAGTTGCACAAGATGTACTTTCATCGGTTCATATTGATGAATACATTGTAGATGCAAGAGACACCAAGCTTGGGCCTGAAGAAATTACCAAAGATATTCCAAACGTAAGTGAAAATGCACTGGCTTGCCTAGATGAAGAGGGCATTGTACGTGTTGGTACTCGCGTTAAAGCTGGCGATATCTTAGTTGGTAAAGTAACACTCAAAGGTGATATTCAATATTCGCCTGAAGAGAAGTTATTGCGAGCAATTTTTGGTGAGAAATCACGAGAAGTTCGTGATACTTCATTACGCGTACCGCCTGGTGTTGAAGGTACTGTTATCGACGTAAAAGTATTCTCTAGAAGCGGTATTCGTAAGGATAAGCGCTACAAAGATATGGTTACGAAGTTAACAGAAAAACTTGAAGCTGAATTCCGTGAGCATAATGAATTTTTACAGCTTATGATTAGCGAAAAAATTCGAGCAATGCTTGCTGGCGTAGAAGCTGCAAATAAAACTTCTGCTAAGTTAGTTAAAAATAAGAAATATGATGAACAAGCGTTAGCTGGATTGCTTTTTGACGAGTTGATCGTTCTTCGTGCTGAAGATAAAAAGATCAATGAAACAATAGAGCACTTGCAGCATTCTTTTGAGAACCAAAAACGTATTTTGATTGGTTTGAAAGAAGAACGCATTAATAAGTTGAAACGCGGAGACCCATTGCCATCTGGTGTTATTAAGATGGTGAAAGTCTATATCGCAAGCAAACGTCACGTTTCAGTAGGTGATAAACTTGCTGGTCGTCACGGTAATAAAGGTGTGGTTTCTATCATTGTTCCACGCGAAGATATGCCTTACTTGGAAGACGGTACTCCTGTAGATATCGTTTTAAACCCAGTCGGTATCGTATCTCGTATGAACGTGGGACAAATCCTTGAAACAGCTTTAGGGCTTGTGGGCCGCGAAATTGGTAAGAAGTTCAATGTACTTGTTGCAGATGCTCAAGAAGCTGTATTGAAAAAAGAACTTGAACAATGCTACGGCAAGGAATTGGTTGCTTCTTACGAAGAACTTTATGGTAAAGAGGGAATTACCCAACTGGCTGAAAAAACAGCGCAAGAAGGGGTTCACTATAAGACGCCGGTGTTTGACGGTGCCTCACTCGACCTAGACGTTCGACCAATGTTGAAAGATGCAAACTTGCCGGATAACGGCTCATTTAGATTGCTTGATGGTAGATCTGGCGAATATTTTGATCAGCCAGTTACTGTCGGTTCAATTTACATGATGAAACTGAACCACATGGTTGAGGATAAGTTGCACGCTCGTTCTGTCGGGCCATACTCATTAGTTACGCAACAGCCTCTTGGCGGTAAAGCGCAAATGGGTGGCCAGCGTCTTGGAGAAATGGAAGTGTGGGCATTAGAAGCGTATGGCGCAGCATATACCTTGCAAGAGTTATTGACCTATAAATCTGATGACGTTAACGGTAGACCTAAAGTGTACGATGCAATCGTACGTGGCGAAAGAATTCCTGAGCCTGGATTGCCAGAAGCGTTTAACGTTTTAATCAAAGAACTCCAAAGTGTAGGGTTGCGAGTGGATCTGTTTAAGACTGGCAAGGAGGAAATCAGTGAGTAATCAGGTTTTAGAACGCTTTAGAGAATATATCAGCGGAACTCACTTTAACGCGATGAAGCTTGGGCTTGCATCGCCAGAGAAGATACGCTCGCTTTCTTACGGCGAAGTTAAAAAGATAGAAACGATTAACTATCGAACATTAAAGCCTGAACGCGATGGGCTTTTCTGTGCGCGCATTTTCGGTCCTGTAAAGGACTGGGAATGCAACTGCGGTAAATATAAGAGAATGAAACACCGTGGTGTAACGTGCGAAAAATGTGGGGTTGAAGTAATTCAATCACGCGTTCGCCGTGAGCGTATGGGGCACATCGAATTAGTAGCGCCAGTTGCTCACATTTGGTTCCTTAAAGGGATTCCAAGTTACTTGAGCCTTGTTTTTGATATGTCGGTTAAAGATCTTGAGCGTGTGATTTACTTTGATGCTTATATTATTATTAAGCAGGGAAAATCACCGTACCCAATTAAGACGCTTTTAACGAGTGGCGACTATGAGCGTTATATGGAAGCTCATCCGGAAGACACTGAGTTTAAAGCTGATATGGGTGCTGAAGCTATAAAAGAGATCCTTTCTGGCTTTGATTTAAACATTGAAGTTGCAAAACTAAAGCATGAATATGCAAAGGCGACCTCAGTAGCACTGCGTCATAAAATTATGCGCAGAATAAAAGTGCTTACTGGTCTCATCCAAGCCGATATTAAACCTGAATGGATGGTATTTGGCGTATTGCCTGTATTACCACCAGATTTGCGCCCATTGGTTCCTCTTGAAGGTGGTAGATTTGCTAGTTCAGATTTGAACGAGCTCTATCGCCGTGTTCTTAACAGAAATATTCGTCTACAGCGCTTGATGGAAATTGAAGCGCCGTCCGTTATTATTAAGAACGAAAAGCGCATGCTTCAAGAGTCGGTTGATGCATTGATCGATAATGGTCGTCGTGGACAACCGGTTCGCGGTACTAATCGCCGTCCTTTGAAATCGTTGAGCGAAATGCTTCGCGGTAAACAAGGTCGTTTCCGTCAGAACTTACTTGGTAAACGTGTTGACTATTCTGGTCGTTCAGTGATCGTTGTTGATCCTGAATTGAAGATGGATCACTGCGGCTTGCCAAAAATTATGGCACTTGAGCTTTTCAAGCCGTATATTTATGCAGGCTTGATGGAACGAGAATTAGCGCCAAACCTTCGTATAGCAAAAAGAATGGTTGAAGAGGGGGCACAAGAGATTTGGGATGTTCTAGAAGGCGTCGTAAAAGATCGCCCAGTTCTTCTCAATCGTGCACCGACGCTGCATCGTTTAGGTATTCAAGCGTTTTATCCGATCTTGGTCGATGGTAAAGCTATTAAAATTCATCCGCTCGTTTGTGCCGCGTTTAACGCAGACTTCGACGGTGACCAAATGGCAGTACACATTCCATTGAGCGATAAAGCACAAGAAGAATCAAAAACATTGCTTCTTTCAACAAAAAACATTCTTTCTGCTGCTAATGGTAAATCGGTCGCGGTTCCAAGTCAGGACATGGTTCTTGGCTTGCACTACATTACTAAAGTGCGTTGCAATGCTAAAGGCGAAGGCCTTTCTTTCTCGAGCGTGAGAGAAGTGATCACTGCCTATCAGCATGATCAAGTAGCATTACATGCGAAAGTTAAAGTTCGCCTGGCATCTGGTAAAATAGCTGAAACAACTACCGGTCGCGTCGTTCTTTATAACGCGCTTCCAGTTGGTGCCGATTTTAATTGGGTAAATAAAGTTATTGCCAAGAGTGATTTGACCAAAATGGTTGAGCGTATTTACTATCAGTTTGGTACGCAAGCAACCGTTGAATGTCTTGATAGAATTAAGAAATTAGGCTTCTACTACGCAACTCAAAGTGGCGTTTCTTTCTCTCTTGCAAACCTCATGGTTCCTAAACAGAAGAATGAGATTGTTGGCAAGGCAGAAAAGAGCGTTAAGCGTATTGAAGATCTTTATATGGATGGTGTTATCACCAATAGAGAACGTTACAACCAAGTTATTAGTATTTGGGGACATGCAACTGCTGATGTTGCAAAAGAAGTAACGCGTAATCTAGAGCAAGAAAACGATTCTGCATTCTTGAATAAAGATAAAGAATTTAAGCCATTTAACCCGATTTTCATGATGCTTGATTCTGGAGCCCGTGGTTCTAAGGATCAAATTAAGCAGCTTGTTGGTATGCGTGGATTGATGTCTACTCCAACGGGCGAAATTATGGAAACACCGGTAAAGAGTAACTTCAAAGATGGATTAAACGTTTTTGAATACTTTGTATCTACTCACGGAGCTCGTAAAGGTCAGTCCGATACGGCGCTTAAAACAGCAAACTCTGGTTATTTGACTAGAAGACTTGTTGACGTTGCGCAAGACGTGGTCGTTACGATGGCCGATTGTAAATCACTTGGTTATGTTGAACTTGAAGATCTTAAAGAGGGTGGAGACACGCTTCTTTCTCTCTCAAGCAGAACGTATGGCCGTATTGTTGCAATCGATATCAAAGACCGCGTAAGTGGGCAACTTCTTTTCAAACAAGGCGATTTGGTACGTAGAGATGATGTTGATAAAATTGCAAATTCTGCAGTAGCTAAAATACCGGTTCGTTCGGTGCTTACGTGCCAAGCGAAGCGTGGAATTTGTTCAATGTGCTACGGTCTTGACCTTTCTAAAGGTAGACTTGTAGACGTTGGCACAACCGTTGGTATTATTGCAGCGCAATCGATCGGTGAACCTGGTACACAGCTGACCATGAGAACGTTCCACTTTGGTGGTACTGCTTCTGGTACGGGTGAACAGTCATCTATTGTTACAAAACACGCTGGTATTATTCAACTCCGTGGTGTTCGTACCCTTGAAAATCGTGATGGTAAAGCGGTCAATATGAGCCGTAAATCGCGATTGGTGGTTACTTCGCCCGATGGTCGTGAATTGCAACAGCATGAACTAGAATATGGCACCACATTGCTTGTTGAAGATAAACAAGAAGTAAAAGTTGGTACCGTTCTTGCTGAGTGGGATCCAAACAGTCGCGTGGTCTTAACGGAGCGTGCTGGTAAGGTACAATATGTTGATTTAGTACAGAATGTTACGGTTCAAGATATTTTTGATGAAGCAACAAATAAATCGTCAAAGATTGTTCTTGAGCATAAAAATGATAAGTATCAACCTGCAATCAACATCGTTGATGATGAAGGCAATGAACTAGCCTCGTATTACCTACCTCCTGCTTCCTATCTTGTTGTTGAAGATGGTCAGCGAGTGAGTGTTGCAGACGTGCTTGTGAAAATGCCTCGAGAAATTTCAAAAACCAAAGATATCGCGAGTGGTTTGCCGCGTATTGCTGAGCTCTTTGAAGCTCGAGTACCGAAAGACCCAGCTATTATCTCCGATATCGATGGTGAAGTGGTATTTGGTGGCTTGCATCGTGGTTTGCGTAAAGTGACGGTAAGCAATGGTTATGAAACCCATGACTATTTTGTACCGCGCGGTAAGCAGATTATGGTGATGAATGGCGATAAAGTAAGCGCTGGCGATCCTCTTACAACAGGAACTCCAGTTCTTCACGATATCTTGCGCATCATGGGCCCTGAAGTATTGCAAAAATATCTCGTAAATCAGATTCAAGAGATTTATTTGCTGCAAGGTGTTGATATTAACGATAGACACGTTGAATTAATTGTTCGACAAATGTTGCGTAAAATCCGCATTGTTGAACCAGGTGATTCAGACTTCTTAGTAGGTGATCGCGTTGATCGCATTCACTTTAAAGCAGTCAACAGTCTCCTTCAAGCTGAAGGTAAGAAAGTTGCTTCAGGTAAACCTACGCTCATGGGTCTGACCCTTGCATCGTTGGATACAGAAAGCTTTATTTCTGCCGCTTCGTTCCAGGAAACAACTAAAATCTTAGCTGCTGCGGCAGTTGAGGGACAAGTTGATTACTTGTACGGATTGAAAGAGAACGTAATCATTGGTAAATTAATTCCTGCTGGTACTGGCGTAGTTCAGTTCAAAGATAAGTACTTAGGTACCGATGAACATGATTTTGAACGTCAGGCCCGCATCGAAGAAATGAATGAAATGCAAAGAATAAGAGAATCGTAAAATAACGTGTAGGCGCGTAGCTCAGTGGTAGAGCATTGCTTTGACGTAGCAAGGGTCAACGGTTCAATCCCGTTCGCGCCTACCAGTAAAACGATCAACTAGAGTAAAGGTTTATCCATGGCGGAAGTTACAAAAAATTCGATAATTGAAAAAAATCGTAAACATGCAAACGATACAGGTTCTGCAGAAGTTCAAATCGCGCTTCTTACAGATCATATTAATCGTTTGACAGAGCACTTTGATAGTCACAAAAAAGACTATTCATCTAAACGTGGTTTGCTTAAGAGTGTTAACAAAAGACGTAGATTCTTAGAATATCTTAAGCACAATGATGAAGAACAATATAAAGCGTTAGTCGGACGTTTGAATCTCAGATAAATTATAATAAGTTCAACAATCGCTTTACTATAAACGATATAAGGTCAAAATAAATGGTAAAAAAATTTAGGTTAGAAGAGTTTGGATACGAAGTAACCCTCAACAAATTTGCCCAACAAGCTGACGGAGCTGTGTGGTTTGCACAAGGTGGTACCGTCATATTGGCAACCGTTGTTTCCGCTCCCTCGCCGGAGTTTCCAGGCTTTTTACCATTGACGGTTGATTATCGTGAGCAGTTTGCTGCTGCAGGTAAAATTCCGGGTGGCTATTATAAGCGCGAAGGAAGATTTACCGATAAAGAGATTTTGACCGGCCGTCTTATCGACCGCGCAATTCGTCCACTCTTTCCGGAAAATTACTTTAACCAAATTCAAAGTTTGGCAACCGTTTATTCTGTTGATAAAGAACATTCTCCGCACACTATTTCTCTCATTGCGATGTCGTTAGCGCTTACCATTTCCAAAATCCCTTTCATGGGCCCAGTTGGAGCGGTGGAAGTTGCTCGCGTGAATGGTGAATGGATTTTTAATCCTACCTATTCGCAAACAAAAGAATCTGATGTGAAAATTATCGTCGCGGGAACAGCAGAAGGTATTTGTATGGTGGAAGGTTGCACCAGCGAAATTTCTGAAGAGCAATTCCTAGATGTTCTTTTCAAAGCACATGAAAAAATTAAAAAGCAAGTTGCATGGCAAGAAGAAATTTGCCGTGAAGTTGGCGTGATGAAAGAAAGCATTGCCGACGGTATTGCATGGGCTGAGTGGAAAGAACAAATTGAAGTGTTCTTGACGCCTGATAAAGTTTCAGCATGCTTCATCTCTGATAAAATTAAACGTGATCAAGTGATGTCGCTTCTTTATGATCAAGCAAAAGCACATTTTGAGCCACTTGCTCAAGAGAAAAAAGTTTCTATGGCAGTTGTCGATTATGTTTACGACAACGTTCTTAAAGAAAAAATTACCCGCCTTATTTTTGAAAAAGGGCAACGTCTTGATGAACGAGATTTTGATCAAGTTCGTCAGATTTCAGTAGAAGTTGGCCTCTTGCCGTTTGCACACGGATCAGGTTTATTCAAACGTGGTCGCACACAAGTTCTTGCAAGCGTAACAATGGGTGGCGGTCAGGATGAACAAAAAGTTGAAGATCTCATGGGCAATACGATCGAAAAATCGTTCATGCTTCATTATAACTTTCCATCATTCTCTGCTGGTGAAGTTCGCCCAAATCGCGGACCAGGTCGCCGCGAAGTTGGCCACGGTTATCTAGCTGCATCGGCACTGAGCCCAATGCTTCCAGATAAAGAACAATTTCCTTATACGATTCGTGTTGTAGCTGATGTTCTTGAATCAGATGGTTCAACCTCTATGGGAACTGTTTGTAGTTCAACAATGGCACTTATGAATGCCGGTGTTCCAATTCGCAAAATGGTCAGCGGAATTGCTATGGGATTGCTCGGCAGCCCAACTGGTAAATTCCAAGCGTTGACCGATATTAACGGCACTGAAGATGCGTACGGATTAATGGATTTTAAAGTAGCTGGTACCCAAGAAGGTATTACCGCTATCCAAATGGATATCAAATACAAAGGTGGATTATCGCGCTCAGTATTTGAAGCTGCTCTTGAGCAAGCTAAAAAAGGTCGTTTGCACATTTTGCGCGAAATGCAAAAAGTAATGACAACGCCAAATCCATTATCAGATTTAGTACCAAAAGTTATTATGTTCAAAGTTGCAACCGATAAAATCGGCGCGATTATCGGTACAGGTGGCAAAGTTATTCGTGATATTATCGATAAAACTGGCACCACGATCGATATCGAAGATGATGGCTTGGTTAAAATCTACGGTGGCCCTGATGCTAAAGTTGAGCAAGCAATTAACTGGGTTAAATTGCTTGGCGGCTTGATCGAGAAGGGTAGTGTCCACGAAGGCAAAGTTAGACGTGTTGCTGAATTCGGACTCTTTGTTGAGTTGGTTCCTGGCCAAGACGGATTGGTACATATTTCTATGATTCCACGCGAAAAACAACGCGATCTGCAGCGTGAATATCCGATCGATAGCGACGTTAAAGTAGAAGTTGTTGATTACGATCCAGCGACCGGCAGAATCCGTCTAAAATTGCTTGATCAATAAAAAAACTGTAGAGAGGGCCGCGCATATGCATCGTTCGTATCAGCGGCTTTCTCATCAGGTTCGCCCTACTCGGATTACTTATAATGTTTTTGATTATGCAGACGGCTCGGTTTTACTTGAAATAGGCAAAACGCGTGTCATTTGCGGCGTAACGTTATCTTCTGGCGTGCCACATTTTCTTAAAGGCAAGCAGCAAGGTTGGCTAACGGCTTCCTATTCTCTGTTACCCACGTCTACAAAAAATCGTATTGAGCGAGAAAGTGCTGCAAAGCGCAATGAACGTTCGGTGGAAATTTCTCGTCTTATTGGCAGATCTTTACGCACTATCATTAAATTCTCTATTCTTGGTGAACGCACTATCAATGTTGATTGTGATGTGCTACAAGCTGATGGTGGTACGCGTGCTGCGTGTATAACCGCCGCAAGTATTGCACTTCGCCTTGCACAAAATCGTTGGCTTTCCCAGCAGTTGATTAAAGAACCGATCATGAGCGATGAGATTGCCGCATTATCGGTTGGTGTTCAAAACGGTAACTGCTTGGTAGATTTAGATTTTGCTGAAGATAGTAAAGTTGCAGCCGATTTCAATTTCGTATTCACTAAATCTGGCAAAATTATTGAGATTCAAGGAACTGCAGAGCGTGAACCACTTTCTTGGCACGAAATAGAAGCGATGAGCGCGCTTGCTTGGCAAGGAACGCAAACACTTTTTGAATTGTGCCCCGTTCCAGTTTCTGATGTAAAATCGGCCGAAACACTTGGGCAAAAAATTCTCGAGCAAAATTTCTAAACGAGAGATGTTGCATGAATCTTACCTCTTTTATGCGCACGATCGATCAGGCGCAGATCTATCAAGATCATGCAATTCTTGCACTTAAGGCACCCGAATATCCGCTTCTTTTTTCCAGTGCATTACTCAAAAAAATAAAACAACAAAGCGCATTAGAATGCGTTATGCTCGATCTTGAGCAGCGGGAAGATGCGAGCTTAAAGGCGGAGCTTTCCGTTGGTTTTTTAGGGCAACGTGTTCTTTATTGGCTGGGTGATTTGAGTCGTCTAGAAAATAAACGACACAAAGTGCTGCTTCAGTTTCTTTCTTCCTATCGTGGGCCGCATTTAATTGTTTTTTATAGCGATCTGTTTGAATCTTCATCAAATCAACAATTAATTATCGAACTTAAAGAAAAAATCACGCGTGAAGAGCTATCCTCGCTCGCAGTTTGCTTGATGGGCTCTACCGACACAAAGCATCTTGATGCACTTTTAACGCAGCATGAAACATATGCAGTTGAAGCTGGTTGCTTGCTCATCCAATATGCAAGTATTATGAGTCGCCCAATGGTGCACGATTTCCAAACGAAGTGGTTAACGCAGATTATCGCCGGAGAAAGTTCACTTTTTACGCTCAGTGGCCATTTTTTTTCAGGAAATCAAAAATCTTTTTTTTCTCAGTGGCAGCTTCTGCGCGAAACGTACCCGGATATTTTTTGGATCGCGTTTTGGTCGGAGCAACTTTTTCGTGCCGCTTCATTTATTGAATTAATGCGAGCAAATGAACAAGTGCAAGCAAAAAAAATCGCATTTCGTTTGCCATTTATGTTTATTAAAGGAGCATGGCAAAATTATAATGTTGCGCAATTGCAACAAGCACACGATTTTTTATATCGCGTTGATTGCTCTTTCAAGCAAGGTGGTCAGCCATTTTCATTAGAACTTTTTTATTTGAAGTTCTTTTTAAACGAATTTAAGTAATTGGTTTTAGCTAATATCTTGGAAACAATAAAAAAGCATCGCTTTTTCAAGGCGATGCTTTTTTAAGATCTTTTGCAGATTATTTGTGCCGGTAGTTATTTGCTAGATAAAGTACGCCAGATCCTGCCGGAGCTAGAGCACTCGTAAATAAGATTTTTTTATTGAATGATGCATTGGGCTTTGCAGCTGCTGCCGTCAAATAAATACCGGCATACAAAGCAGGAAAGCTAACAATCGGATTTGCCAAAACGGTGGGTTCTCCTGAAAAATATTTTAACAATCCGTAGCTGCTCGAAGCTATAAAAGCTAATCCAGTGATCCCCTTAACTGCGCGAAACCATGTTTCATAATGCAATTTATCTGGGTTTTCTGCATAACTGACAACCATAGGAGCTATTCGTTGAGTCCATGGGAGCTTTGCTAATTTAACGTGGAGCGCTTTATCGAAAAGTTGAAATTCTACAATTAATCTCGGCTGCCAATTGGATGCACCTTTATATGTATATTTAAAATAATCAGGCGCCGATTCTTGAATGGGAAGTAGAAAAATTCCCTGCTCTTTGTGCGCTAATTGATGAAATTTTTTTCCTTGAATAATCTCAGTAGAAAGTGTGTATCCGAAACGATCTACTGCTTCCCCCATTGAACATTGATTTAAAAAATCTGCGATAGGTGTTTGCTTATCGATTAATTCTATCTGTTCCTTCGTGAAGAATTCTTTATTCATTGCTTGAAGTGCGATGGATAAATGAGCTAACAGTGCAATTAATAAATATTTCTTCATAGATCCCTTTGGTGGTATTGTTTAATGTTCTCAAAAAGGATACAGAGAAAAAGTTTTTTTCAAAGCATTATTAAATATTAAGTAATCCGGATGTGAGCTAGTTTAATGATCGCAACGAGAGAAATTGATATTCTTTTATCTCGCGCGCGACTGAGCCGTCAGCTTTTTTCATAATCAATCTGTCTTTATTTGCCATAAGCTCTTGTAATTCTTGGTACGTCGAAACATCTTCAAAAAGTTCTGCTAGTTTAAATTCTTTCAATGCGCCGTAGCCGAATTGATAGCCTAAAATAGCAATAACTTTATTATGCCGCACGCTGCTGATAACGAGCAATGCTCCTGGAATCCATAAAATATCGCCATTCTTTAATGAAGCATATTCGCTCATCTTTTTTAGATAAGTGCGGGCGGTCGTTGTATTTTTGAAAAAATAAGGAATTTGGCAAATTTGTGCTGCGCGTAGTATCAGGCCTGAAGTATCAAAACCTGCAAGCGGATAAAGTTGATGGTGGATCGACCAATAACGCGCTTTTTTTCCGGAAGAGCTCATTTTTTCTTTGAGCGAAAATTGAAAGCGTGGGTAGAAATGCGTGAGTGATGCGCCGCCCCAAATAAAAGGCACTTTGCCTTCACTTCGTTTTGCCCAATTTAATAATAGATTAACAAATTCTAGGATTTGTTCTTCTTTAGTTTCATATATGAGCGGTGCTACAACCGATTCTGGAATATGAATTGTTTGAAAAATATGGTGGCTTGGATCATAAACCCAAGCGATAAAATCGTCTTGTGGCTGTAGAGCCACAAATCGTGTTCCAGCAGAATAGGTTCTATTTGTTATTTCATCATAAAAAGGCAATTTGAGAGTAATCATTAACCCATCTTTACTTGCAGCCGTTGGTGCGCCCAGCGGTTTGGGAACATGACACGCCATAAGGTTTCTGCGTTTGAGTTCTTGAAATGGCATCACATATTTTTTCAGCGTCCAATACTGATTTGATTCATTTGAATTTTTATCTTCATAAAAAGCGGTGGGCGATTCAACAAGAACTTGCCCATCTTGTTCCTTTATAATGGTTACTTGTTCATTGAAAAGAAATTGATGAATACGCGGGCAAATAATTTTATCTTCCGCTGTGGGCCCCCAAGATGCACACATGCAATTATAATCGTTAATTGCAGATTCATCGTTAATTGGTGCTCCGATCGCATTTGCAACCGGCACGATGATAAAAGCTTTTTGTGCTAAAGCTGTGTGTGTTGTAAAGGTTATCGCGATGAAAAGAAGAGAACGAAAAGAATGGCTCATCATAGAGTGCTCCTTAATGATGCATTCCCCCCAGATCAGTAGCATACCATCAATATTCTAAAAAAGGTACGGCTTCGTTAGCTCTTCGCTCGAGCCTTTCTCATAAGCTTCTATAATATTTTGCGCTAAAACCGGATTAATTACGTTATTTTCTTTAAGTACGACGATCTGAGTTAAATAGATCGTGTGAGCAACGAGCACTGCAGGATTGTTGAATGAAAAAAGATGTTTTCTTTGTGGTACTTCAGTATTAGGTGGTTTATGTTGTAATTTTCTTTGATTATTCATAGAAAAGATATTAGCAGAGAAAAGAAAGAATAATGAGTAGGTCAGAATTTTCATAAAACGGTTCGGCTTTTAGTTTGATTTTAATTTTGACTATTATAATGTTTGCTTGTGTAGTATAAAATGTGGATTAAAAATCACAATGAGAGAAAAATGAAGCACACATTAAAAAAGTTATCTAAACAGATATTTTTTACCGCAATACTATTTTTATCTTGCACAAATAAATGCTCTTTAACAGATGAGCAGAAAATACTGATGACACAAGATACCGCTGGGGCAGCTCATTTACAAAAAAGACTTAATCGAAACGATTTACAAAAAGAAATATCGCAATTAAAAGAACAGCTACAATCAATTGATCAGCAGATAAAGAAAATGAGCAATCAGATAAAACGTCGCTCACGCCCCGTCGCTATTAAAAAACTTAAACGAGAAGCTGGAGCAGTTCAGGAGCGGTTAGAAAAAATGGAAAACGAACTTTCGCGCGAAAAATAATTTTATTTTTTTGAAAATCGATCCGGCTGAATAATGCCGCCAGAAATAATAAGGCTCATCGCTTCTTGCCGCGAAAGATCTACCGTGCGTAATTCTTGTTCAGGAACTGCAATAAGAAATCCGGTGGTCGGGTTCGGTGTTGTTGGAATAAATACTTTGTAAAAACGCTGTGCTTTGTTGGGGCTAATTTCTGCTGGAACTTCGCTTGTTAAAAATCCAATGCTGTAGACGCCAGCGCGAGGAAATTCAACCATCACCACATTTTGAAAGGTCAATTTATCTTGGCCGGTGAATGCTTGAACTAATTGCTTAATTCCAGAATAGACAGGATTAAAAAGTGGAACGCGTGCAACGATCGATTCTAAAAAATGTAAAAAACTCTTTAGGAAAAAAAGTTTAAAAATTGCACCGACAAGTAAAATAAGCAAGAATACAAGAATAATTTCTGAATGCGGAATCGATTGCAGATACGCAGGCTCCACTCGATAAATCGGCGCCAGCCATCCTTTAAGTAATCGGAAAGCGACATTAAACACCGCAATCGTGAGCGTTATTGGTAGTAAAACTAACAATCCATTAAAGAAAATCGATTTAAAAAAATCGAATAAATGAGTAATGAACGATTTTTCCATGGTATCCCTTGTATAAATCGAAGTTATGATTTTGGTACCCGATGTAAGTAAAACATTCGGGGAAATTTATGAAATTTCTTTTTGCAGCGTTTGTGATAACAGTCTACCAAGGGTTTGTGCATGATCGCAATCATCATCCTCGATCATTATGCGTAAAAGTGGCTCTGTTCCTGAGTAGCGGACTAAAATTCTTCCGTTGTGTAATTGACTCGTTGTGTGTTCAATAATATCTCGCAATGGCGGCTCAGATAAATCGCGGCGATTCTTTACGGGAATATTAATAATAATTTGAGGAAATTTCGTGAACGTATTCATTTCCCAATTTTGCGAATGAATAACCGATTGTGCAACGCGCAATGCAGTAAATATGCCGTCACCGGTAGGTAAATAGTCGTTCAAAATAATATGGCCCGATGGTTCTCCTCCTAGAAGAAGTTTTCGTGCTGTTAATTGCTCTGCAATATACTTATCGCCAACCGGGGTGCGTAACAATTCGATAGAACGTTCTTTGAGATACACTTCAAAGCCTTGATTGGTCATGACGGTGCCAACTACCATTTTTGTTTTTTTATAGAGCGGATGGCTTAAAATGAGCGCTAAGATGTCATCACCATTTTTTAACTGGCCGTACATATTTACCGCCATCACGCGATCTCCATCTCCATCAAAAGCAAATCCCATATCGGCTTGATGATCGACAACTGCTTTTTGAACTGCTTGCGTATGCAATGCGCCGCATTGTTTATTAATATTAACGCCGTTCGGGTGATCAAATAGGGTAATCACCTGCGCGCCAAGTGCGCTAAAAATCGCAGGTGCTATCGCTGAAGCGGCACCATGCGCGCAATCAAGAATAATTTTTTTCCCTGCAAGAAGTGATGCATCAAAATGCTGTGTAATTATCGATTGATATTCTTGAATAGCGTTATTCATCATGTACTGCGTGCCAAGCGCTGAGTAATTAAATTCTTTTGGTGCAACAATGAGTTCAGAAAGCGCTTTTTCATCAGCAGCGGTTAGTTTCCCGGTTGTTGCATCAATAATTTTAATGCCATTATCATAATAGGGATTATGCGAAGCTGAGATCATAATGGCCGCATCAAATTGTTGCTGTTTGCGCATAAGCGCGAGGACCGCGGGGCTTGTAAGCACATGTGCATCATGCACCGCGATAGGATGCAAAAATAAACCACTTTTGATCACCGATTTAACGAGCGAACAGGAAATGCGCGTATCGTGCGCAAGCAAAAGCGTAGGCGTCGGGCCATAGCGCTGCACTGCCCACGCGCCAAGTGCGTAACCGATCGATAATAACGTTTCGACCGTAAACGGTTCATCTCCTACTTTCGCGCGAATGCCATCGGTGCCAAAAAATGAGTTCATGCTGGTTGTTCCTGTGCGCTGACATTTACCGAAATTAATGATGGAGAACAGTGTAGCAGTTTAACTTCATCTGGTACAAAAAAATTATCTTGTGTAATGGCAATATGATGTGTGCCGATAGCAAGATCGCGAGCACTTAAATGAATTGCATCAAAATGTGCCGCCGTTTTTTTTAAAACATTTCTTTTTGCAGCGATCGTAAGCGTAATCGATTGCGGCGCCTGCACATTAATTCCTTCAGGAATATCAAACCATGCAATTGGCATAGTGATTGATTGCTCGATCATGTGCGATTGGCTTAAAAGATACCAAAAGGCATATCCGGTGAGCAGAGAAAATGTTTTAAGAACGAGGTTGCTCGTGAACGCCTGTTTTATCTGAACGAATTTCATATAAATCTCCTTGAACTTTATGTGCCGTGTGAACAATGCTCAGTTGTTGCTTCAAAAACAAATGAGCTTGTTTAGTAGTTAATTGTTCCATCACCGATCCGTTTGCTACGACGATGCATCCTGCAGATGCTGGTTGCATAATAAGTACTAATGCGTCTGTTTTTTGCGTCAGCATTTCCGCGCTAGCAATAAAATGATGAATATCATGCGTATTAGCTGTGCGCTGAATACTATGCGGATTGAATGATGCATTAATGCCAAAAAGTATGCCTGATTGAGAAATAAGCAATGCGCAGCTTTGATCAAACGAACTGCTTTCAACCATGAATGGTAAGAGTGATGGCTGCAGCGGCGCATTAATGTGCAGTTCACATTCAAGAAGCGGGTGCAGCGCATCTCGCTGCTCAATAATGCAAAAAAAAGATTTTCCAAGGGAGCGAGCATGAAGCGCAGCGCGCACTACTAAATCGATCCAATCATCGTGCGCCGAAGGCATGAGCGGTTGTGTTTTTTTAAATGTGATGAGTTGTTTTTGCAGTGATTGTTGGTGCGCAAGCATTAAAAGCATTATGATGCCGGGGCTATAGAGCAAAATAAATGTCATAATCGTATCGAGTTGCGCGTACGCAGCAACCAACATTAAAACGCATGACGCAATAAAGGAAAAAAGAAGAGGCGACGATCGATCTTTTTTGAGCCACGTGCTGATGGAAAAAATAATGGCGGCAAAAAAGAAAATCTCGAAAATATCCTTGAGGCAATAGATATTACTTTGATTAATAACCATAACCATGGTATGCCACATATTCATTGCTACTCCTGCTTTTTGGTGAGAGCCTATCTTTTCTTTTCTATTCCTACAAGAAGAATTTAGCGAGTGCAATCTTATCGATTTTTAAAAAAATGATGCACGCAATGGTGGGTTTGTTTTTCCGTGAACTTTTTTTCAAAAGTATTATACTGCAGGGCAGATTGATTACATTGTTATTTTATTGAGGCAAGGTTTTTATAAACTTCAGGAAAATTATGAGCATCATCAGAAGTACACAAAAAAACGTTTTACTTACTATGTTTTTAATAGCAAGCACTATTAATGCGGAGTCGGCTGGGATGCCAAAATTAGAAACAGATGAATGGCTCAATAGATTTGATCATATTTTGAAAGATTTGCCGCAAGAGGAGTTATTGAGGGCGTTGGCTGAGAGGCAAAAATGGAAGACGGTCCAAGCTATCGCTAAAACTACGCAAACTCAAAAGCCGGAAGATAGCGAAGCGCATTATTATTCGCCAAAATTCCCGACCGAACTTTCAAATGAAGAAAAAAAGCTCGATGTCTATAAACGAATAGCAAAAAAATATATAGGTACATTACCATCACATGTTGAGGATCTGGTTTCGTACTTTAAATACCATAAAGAATGTGTGGACGAAAACGTTTCTATACATAATAAGTTGCTCTTACATGGCAAACCGGGCACGGGCAAAACGCATCTTGTTAAAGTACTTTCTCAAGAATTGCAAATTCCCCTCATATCGTTTTCAGCATCTTTTTTTGGGGACAAGTATATAGGTGAATCATCCAGAAAAATCCGGTGCGCGTTTGAAGCTGCAAAAAAACTCAATCAGCCGGTTCTTGTTTTTATCGATGAGATTGACGCACTTGCGACTAAGAGAAAAGATAGCACCCATGAAGAGCATAGGGCTACGTTAATAACATTGCTAACTGAACTGCAGGAGCTTCAAAATAATAAGAATATTTTTTTTATTGTGGCGACCAATGATTTGGAGGCATTAGATCCAGCAGTTAAAGATAGATTTTCAGGATCGGTGTGCGAGATCAAGGAATTGGATAAAGTTGAAAAGACAAAACTGTATCAAAAAGCTTTTTTAGATCGAGGAATGGAAATTGAGGAAGAATTTGCGCAATGCTTAGCAGCTGTTACAGCTAAAGACTTTTCTAATCGAGATGTGGAATACATAGCGACGACAACGATTCTAAAGCGATTTTTAGATAGTAAGAAAAATCCTGAAGAATGCAAAAATAAGGGTCTGTGCTCTTACGCAAGAAAATCTATTGATTCGACCGGAAAAAAAGCAAGCTTTTATAATATTCTGACGCAAACATATTGCGATGGAATATAATGAAATATATCTACAACAAAATAATTATTGTATTCTCGCTTTTTATTTACACTCTTGGAGCTGAAGAAAAAGGAAGCTGTGCTAACTTTAGTCAAACAGCATCAAATACTACTCAATCAAATCAGTCGACTACGGCAGCGGTTCAATCAAGCCAGGCCGCGGCGCTAGCAGCTCAATCTCAACCGTCGTCCACTGATAAAAATAAAAACTATGGAAGTGATGATTCCGATTCATCTTCATCAGGGAAGGCTAATTCTAGCGGAAATTCCTACTCAGGCGTAATGGTGATGTGCAAAGCACAGAGTAGTAATTCCAAAGCAAATTATACAGCGATTGATAATTATATTGCGGATAAATATTGGAAAATCGCTGAAGAGAGAATTGCAGCGCGAAATGCTAGTGTTGCCTCAGCCAAAGCTGAAGCAAGTTCGTCGGCAAAATCGAAATATGAAGATTTGCTCGAGAGAGTTAGCAATAGGCAAAGCAGCATCTCAAATAATCTTTTAAAGGATGTATATGGGGGCTACAAAAGTAATACATCTTACCGTAATGTTTTTTTCAAGTATATCGCTGCCGCCAGTGCTTCGAAAAATAGCAACGCGAAATCGCGGCATGAATCTGAACTAGTTAATAACAGTATCTCGCCGCAGGCCGCCTTCGAAATAGGTTATAAAGCGCTTGAGTTAGTGGACAAATACTGGCCAGTTATTAAAACCGGTGCGCAAGCAACTATTGCGGGTGCGGCGGTCGTTTATGGTACGAGCAAAAATAAACAGGACCACGCCTATAATTCTTATAATAAAAGTACCACATCGGTAAAGAGCGCGGCGCATACAGCATTGCGTACCTATAATCGAGATCACGGTTATAACGATGCAAGTCTTTCGGTTACTGATAAGGTTGATAAGGTCTATACCGCATCTGAAATTCATGAATTGCGGGTCAAAGGGGTAGATTCACGCATATTGACTGTTGATGCGCAAGGGAATCCTATCCTTGATGAATCATCTCCAATTTATCCAGTTCCTATGACGTTGAGCGATTTAGAACGGTCGAACCAATTATATCCCGGACCGAATGGTTTTACTTCGATCGCGCCTTATAGGAACGATGGCAATCCATATGGAGCGGTTTTTCCAAATCCCGATTATTTAAATAAACCATTTTTGTTTGGGGATCAAGTTTCAGCTCAACCAGTTGAGCCGCCAAAAAATGTAGATACGCAAATACAGCCAACTGCACAAAGTGATTCAGCTGTAAAACCAAATGAAGAAAGTATTCCGACTAAAGTAGAGCAAATTGGCGAAGTATCAAACGAACCGGATCAAGATGGAGAACAGGAGCAGTTGGAAGATACCAATGCTCGCAAGGTAATTGAAAGTACTGCGCCACCCAAGAAGATGAAGATTTTGGTGCAAACAACAGTTGGGCATCAAAATCCAGCCAAAAAGAAAATAGATCCGCCAAGAAATGAGGATAGTGATAAACAAAAAGGAGGAGGTGGTGCTGCCGCAGGTGGCGGTGGAGGCAAGCCCCCTTGGGATGATGATTATGATTACCATAATTGGGAAAATAGGAAAAATAAAAACATATTTCGTATTTTAAACCGGGATAAAATTAAAGAATCCATTGCGCATAATACAACAAAGAATAGACTCCACCATTTTTTTGATAAAGAAGGGCATGGATTTTTTAAATTGTTTAATAACATCGGTGGCAAAAATGAAGATACGCAAAAAAAAATAGTTAATGATGTGATAAAAGAACTATTTGAGAGCGTAAAATTACCGGATGAGGGAAGATTTGATAATCTTCCGATTAATCTCATGGGAGAAACTATTTATGTGAGGGGCTTTGTCCAAGATGGGGTCATTAAGATTGGAACAATGTTTATTCCTAAATAAGAATGATACTAATGAAAAAAGCTATTCCGTTCGAAGAATTTGAACAAGCAGTGATGTCTAAAATTATGGAGCGAGATAATTCCATAAATATTATATTACGAGAACAATATAATAGATCGCATGTGATAAGCCGCGACTTTACGGGGGTAGGTTTTTTTACGACTTTTGAAGTTGCCACAGAAGCATCGCGGATAACGGAACCAGTTCCGAATGCATATGGGGACGTCGAAGCTATTATTAATGGTATCGGCGGTTATGGGTTTATTCTGTTCATAAAAAACGGAACCATGAGCTTTCTTGAAGGATATACTTGGCGTGATGAGTGGCCGAAATTAATCAATAATTTTGTTTTAGTTCACTCCGATAAATAAAAAGAAACCACTTGAAGAAGTAGGGAAAAGGGCGTGCTTTTTGGCGAATGCGACGAAGAGCAAAAAGCCAATTAATGGCCAAGAAGCATTGAATAATTCATATTCTTACAGTGATAGTAGGGGTCGGATTGGAATAAGCAACGGGGAATTCGTTGTTTTAAGATACACCCAACCAAGAGTTTATCATGGATATGCAGTGCCGTGGGAGAAGTTAACAGATCCAATGAAAAATGCCCTAAAAAGCGCGGGAAAGGTCACTAGTCAAGGAAAGATCATCACATGAAGAAAGTAATTTCTATATTTAAGATATCAGAAGATAGTTTTATAGAACTCTATTTTCCGGATCTAAGAAATAAGCAGAATTTCTATTGTGCGCCAACCAGCGCCTTGCATAAATTTGATGAAGTAACCGCACAGCTAAACATAAATCATAAAACCATCCTTTTGCAAGAGGGCGAGCTTAGGGATATGATTTGGGTCCTTTATAGAAAGTTGCAAAGGGCGCAGCAAAAAACTTGCGAACTTCCGAATTGGATTGAGATTGGAGATTTTGTTCGTTGTTTAAACGAATCAGATAAGGATGACGCAGAGCAAAGATATAAGGATATAGATTTCAGCAATTTTTGGTTATGGTCGATGGCTAGTGGGGCGCAATCGTTCGTATATACGCGAAATGGCAAAATATATTTAGAGGTTGGATATATCTATAAATGGCATAGTCGCGAGCGAAAGGATTCTGATACCGATTATATTCCATATGAAGAATTTATAAAAAACTACAAACCAATTTTGGTTCAAGAAATAACTCCTGAAATGGCACAAGAATGGTCTGCTCAGTGCGAATCTTTGATAAAGCAGATCGAATGAGCTCATATACATGAACTGGAAAGAGAAATTAAAAAAATTAGAGTTTGCTAAAAATTGGGACGCAGCAATTGAGTTTATGCAAGGTGCAATTAGAGAAGACCCAAACAATATTGATAAATATCTCTTTATAAATTACCTATTAATGAATTTATCAGTTGAAGAAGAATATGATAAAAGCAAGCAGAAATATTATAAGACTTTAGCAAAATGGTATTTCGATGAAGCATATTCAAAGTTTTATGAAAACCCCGAATTTTTGCATTTAACAGCAAAAACTGCGGTCATGAGCGAATGGTTCTTTGGAATAACCGATGATGACTATCGTAGAATGTTAGAAAAAGCGCATGATATAGAGCCTCAAAATCCTCTTTATCAAGAATCATACTTTTATGATCTTGAAAGTAAAAATCCCGAAAGCGATGAGCTTATCTCATACGCAAAGATGATATTGAGTGTTAATTCTCCAATCAAAAAGCAATTGAGTAACAAAGGAGCTTTGGGCGAATATATAATGGAACTGCAACAGGGCTGGGCCCAGGATGTATTAAAGGTTGCCGATCGTTTAAAAAGACAGAAAAACCAAAATTGAGAACTGAAAATAAACATGCTAAACCAAATGCAAAATAAATTGACAAACCTACAGGCATTTAATGCAATGCGAAAATTCTTAGAGCTTTATTATACACAAACAAGCTCAGATGACGTGGGCTCATTGCTAGACGATTTACAAATTCTAAAAGATGGTAAAACTGCTGACCCCGCTGCCTGGAATGATTGGATTGACTGTGTTGAAGAAATCTTGAAACGGGACTAGGTGGTTTGTATAAGGTAACGCTGAGAATGAAAAAAGTGTTGTTAAACTTTGAGATTTCTAAAGAGAATCGAATTGAAGTGTTTTTTTCTGATGAAATAAATAAATTCAATTATTTTTATGAGCCGAGTGAAAAATTACATGTATTTGATGAAGTAAATATTGCGCTTTACATGCAAAATAAGCAAATCATTTTGGCCGAAGATCCACTTCGAGATGGAGTTGAATCTTTATACAATCAATTAATCAGAGCGAAACAAGGTTTGATATCCCTTCCTAAAGGTATCAATATTGGGACATTATCATATCATATTAATGAATCAACATATTTATCAGAGCAGGTGGGTGGCAAGCGATTAATTAACTCAATGAATTTTTCTGTATGGTCATTGCCAGCCGGCAAAGCACAAACATACATGTATACTTCTCAAAATAAACTATATCTTGAAATAGGAGTTTTTTATAGGTGGCATTATATAGAGCGAACAGATGCTGACATTGATTATATTCCATATGAAGATTTTATAAAAAATTATAAACCGATTTTAGTTGATGAAGTAACTAATGAAATGGCTTCGAATTGGATGCAACAATGCGAATCATTATTGAAGCAGCTTGTATTATAAGTTATCTTTCATTTCATATATATTTATCCAATATTGAGAGAAGCTTTATATATTTTTTTGATTAGAAAGGTTGGCAATGAGCACTCCTAAAATTGTTCTCACGGGGGATCGTCCATCCGGGCCGTTGCATATTGGCCATTATGTTGGTTCACTCGCAAACCGGCTCATCTTGCAGCAAAAATATAAACAATACGTAATGATTGCGGATGTGCAGGCGCTCACCGATAATTTTGAAACGCCGCAAAAAGTGCGCGAAAATGTGGTGGAAGTGGCGCTCGATTATTTAGCTGTCGGGATCGATCCTGAAAAAACAACTATATTTATTCAATCGATGATTCCTGAAATTGCGGATCTGACGATTTATTATCTTAATTTGGTAACGGTCAATCGTTTACGAAGAAACCCAACGGTTAAAGCTGAAATTCAGCAAAAAGGGTACGGAGAAAATGTAACCGCTGGATTCTTGATGTATCCGGTTAGCCAAGCTGCAGATATCACGTGTGTGCGCGCGAATCTTGTGCCAGTTGGCGAAGATCAATTGCCGATGATTGAGCAAACAAATGAAATTGTGCGCACGTTTAATCGTATTTATCGTAGCGAAGCGCTTGTTGAAGTCGAAGCTATGGTGCCAAAATTTGCGCGTTTGCCAGGAATTGATGGCAAAGCAAAAATGAGTAAATCTTTGGGCAACGCTATTTATCTTTCAGATCCAGCAGACGTGGTACAAAAGAAAGTAATGAGCATGTATACCGATGCAAATCATTTGCGCGTTGAGGATCCGGGCCAAATAGAAGGAAACACTGTTTTTGAATATCTCGATGCATTCGATCCAGATGTGGTAAGCGTAGAGAAAATGAAAGAACATTATCGGCGCGGCGGTTTGGGCGACGTGGTAGTTAAGCGCAGATTGCTTGAAGTGATGCAGGCATTTCTAGAGCCGGTGCGTAGCCGCCGTGCGCAATTGGCGCAAGATAAAAAAGCGGTGATGCAAATTCTGAAAAAAGGAACAGAAGAAACGCGTGAAGTTGCAGCGCGCACTATGGCGCATGTAAAACAAGCGATGCACTTAGATTATTTTGAATGATGCTGGCGCATTATTTTCGAAGATTTTATGTTAAAAGTAAATGTACTCCGCCATCCCTCGATACAATTTCTCGTTGCACTTGAAATCACTCGGGACGAGCGCGGGGAATATTTTTTTCTCAGCGTAAATGTATTAGTATTCGGTTATTATGAGCCGATTTGAAAATTTGATGAGACAATTTAGTCTCGCGCTCGTCCCGAGTGGTTTTTAACTTTGTTAAAAATTGTATCGAGGGATAGTGCGAAAAAAATAAAGGAGAAGTGATGGTTAAGCATAAAAAACATATCGCGATCGCGTCAATCGTGATCGTCGCGGCGTTGATGTTATTGGTATTGATAAGTTCAATTACTACGTGGTATCAAACGGAATCTGCGACAGATATCGTGATTGTGAATCATATTTCGCAATTAAGCGCGGTATTTAAAAAGATCAATGATACTGCAGGAATCATGGATTTTGATCACCAGAAAAATTATATCGATTTTCTCAATGTAAAATCATTTTCTGGCTCTGAGGTCGGCTCCATGAATCTGGCTTATCCAAATAAATGGGAAGGGCCGTATCTGAAAGAAAACCCGACGGTGCAAGAACAAAATTATCAAGTTGTGCGCACCAAAAAAGGATTTTTCATAATTCCGGGCGACGGCGTAAAACTCAGCAATGGGAAAATAATAGGGAAAGATATTCTTATTGATGAAAGTGCCGATATTCCTGCAATGATGGCAGATGAAAAAATGCTCAATTTTAACGGGAAGGCTCTTGCTGCACCAGTTCCTATGAGCAAAACGGAAAAAAGATCAGCATTTATGGAATGGAATAGCGATGCGCTGGACGTGGGATAAGGACATATATGATTATGGAGCAGAAATATTTTGTTTAGGGTTTTTATTCATGTGCACTGCACACCTCGATGCAATGGAAATTGAGCTGAATGAAAAAAAAGCCAAGGGCACAGACTTTAAGTTTAAAAGCTTGGGAAAACTTGAAGAAATTTCTTCAGATCATAATTATGGGTTAGCATTCGAAGGGAAATATATTCATGATTATAAATCTTGGATTGTGGACCTTGAAAGTTTTGCCCAAAAATTGACTAAATTACCAAATAATCACTTATCGCCGAAGTTTTCACCAAACAGCAAATATTTTGCATCTTTAAACGATAAATACCATATAGAACTCTTTGATATTAAAAACGCTGAATGGCGGTTGCCAATATATCAAGGGAAAGCATTTGGTTCTGCTTCAGGCTATCCAGATTTACGTTTTATAACTGATGATTTGTTAAGTATTTCTGAAAGAGAGCATTCGCGTTCCCAAAGAGGGATCACGAATTTGCGCCTTTCGCTTTGCACAATCGATGAAAAAGATCCAAAAGAATTTAATGGTTATGATAGCTTCTTTCATACACGTTATGCAAATCATAAAGTTGTTAGACTCCCAGAGATTCCGGCAGGGGCTTATTGGGGAGCGCTTGTTTTAAAAAAGCTGCTGCTCATTAATAAAGAAAAGCAGCTACAACTTCTTGATTATGAAGGAAAAGTGGTACAAGAATTTGATCTTGGGGATAATTTTTATAATACATGCAAGGCAATTTCATCGCGCAGTGAGGAGAATGTCTCCTGGATCAGTTGGAAAGAGGTGCATACTCTTGATCTTAAATCAGGAAAAATGAATACACCGATTCAGCATCAGGATAACGTTAAGGCAATTGGCTATGATGAAAATGATTTGCTTGTTTCATTAACTGAAAAAGCCATGCATTTTTGGAACTCAGAAAGTGGTAAATCTGTGCATATGGAGCATCTTAATACATCCGAAGCCTATAATAGTTGGGGAAAGCTCTATGATCATACTGACATGTCTTTCAACCAACACTCGATAGCCTTTAGAGCAAAGAGACTTTATGATCTGGAAGGGTTTAAGGCCGAGATACCTAAAGAATTGAAAGATCTAGTGAAAGAAAAAAAGAATGGACAGAATAAGAACTAGCTTTATTGCAACACTAATTATTTTATTTTTTGGCATAAATGCAATGGAGGAAAATAAACATAAAGAACTGTTTGAACCATTGGCATCGGTTACTGAAATTGCGCCAGATCATGAAACATGCATTAAGCAAAAAATACTTTATGAAAGTAAGCAGCAACTTTATCAAGATGCAAAAAAAATAATGACGCTGAAAAATAACATTACTTTTATTTCATTTAGCCCAGATAGCTCAAAAGTATTATTTAACCAAAAATTGTCTAATAATACATCACTCTTGCGCGTATGCGAAACGAAAACAGGCAATACGATTTTTGAATATTCTGATCAAGATTTTGGATCATTCGCATTTCTAAATGATAATAATACTATATTTTGCCGTTTGCCTGATTGTTTAATTGAGCTCAATAAAAAGAAAATACATAAACTTGAAACAGCTGGTAGAACTATCATTGGCTTCTATAAAATAGAAGACCATGAATTGCAAGTGCCGCACGATGTTTCTTTCAATAGTTTCCCGTTGCTTATAAGCCTAGGAGCTAGCAGGAGAATTTTGGTGACAAACTTAGCGGGGGAAGGGGTTCAATATGCAGTCGACTCGATTAGTAAATATTTAACCCCTAGCAATTTCACCGTTAATGAATCGGGTGACGCTATTGCGTGGTATAATCAAAATGATGTGTGGGTTCTGAAAGATATTGGAAAAGATTGCAAAGAAATTGGGCCGTTTACCCATAGTAGTGGCATATGTTCAGTTGCACTTATGAAGTCTGATAAAATTGTAAGTGGCACTGATAAACTTGAAGGTGCTATCCATATTTGGGATATTATGACCGGCGCAAAGCTTTTGAAATTACAGGTGACTTCTGTAGTAAAAGAGTGTGTGCCCTCTGTCCGCCTTCCAAGCCATTTTAATGGTGATTATTCTCCTATAACTAAACTTTCTATAAATGAACAAACTTTATGTGCAGAGGATGGTTTTGGCAAGTGGCGTAAAGCTGATGTAAAAGCGATTCAAAGGCTAATTGAAGAAAAAAAGGATGAGCAGCGTAAAGAGTAAATTCTTTTTTAGTATGCCTACAAGCATTACGCGCAGATGTACTTTAGTTTTATGTATAGTGCAGCTCAATGCGATGGAAATTGATCAGAAAGAAAAAACTAATTTATCTTCCGTACTGTCACCAAATAATAAATATGAGGCAGATCTAAATAATGCAGGGCATATAAAATTATTTGATATCCGGCATCAGAGATGGCGGTCGCTTATTTATGAAGGCAAAGAGAAAGAAGATATGCACACTCCTCAATTGCAATTTATAACAGATGACATCTTATGTTCTTGGGTTCAGCGTCGCACCAAAAAGGGGCTTAGCTTGAGAATAAGGCTTCATTATATTGAGCCGTTAACCTATGAGGAATGCCAGTTTCCTGGTTATCCTTATTGCGAAACACGAGAATTTCTTATAGCGGATGCTACTTTTGCTGCCGCTTTTCCTTCAAAAAAGCAATTACTGATAAAGAAAAAAAATGAATTAGTTTTCATAGATTATGAAGGCAACGCCATAAAGAAATTCGAAGAGTGAACTCTGATGGCTATGGTCCAAAAGAATAAAAAAATGATGAAGGCAAATCAAGAATGAGCAGAAAAATTAATCTTATTGTGATACTTTGCAGTGCTTTCTTTACTGGTAATGCAATGGATGATGAAGCTGTTCAGTCTTTTAAGCCTTTTTCGAGTAATTTGTATCATGTTTTTTCGGCAGACTTGAAATATGGAATGAATGAAAAAAATGAGTGTGTAAAACTCGGTTTTCCGGATGATGAAGTGGTTGCCAAATTACCTAAAAATACAATGTATCTGGGGGGCGCATTCTCTCCAAACAGCTTATTATTTGCTTATACCGATAATTCCAGTGAAAAATCGGTCGTAAAAATAATAGATATTGAAAAAAGAAAAGAACTCTTTCAAGCTACTATTTGCAATAATCCGCGCAATATGGACCCTAAATTTCTTGATGATGAATGGCTTGTTACTAAAAGTTTTTACGAAATCGAAGATTCAGAAGATAAGAAATCTTCTTATTGCGTGCTGCTGAATATTAAAGATGAATTTTATTCTAAAATTCCGCTTAAAGATATTTCTTTATTGCATGAGCTTTTAGGAGCAAATATTCAAAAACAAGAACTTTATCTACAAAACTCAAACCATTTTCAAGTGCTTGATTTTTTTGGCGTATTAAAACGGAAATTCAAGATTAAAGATGCACATTGGTTAAGTTTTAATTGGATTCTAGCGCCCGATTCCACTAAAATTTCTTGCCAATATCGCTCAATGGTTAATCTTTTTAGTATGAACAAGGGGGAAAAGATAGGGAAGCTCGAGCATAAGGCAAGCGTTAGCAATCATGCGTGGAGTCCTGATAGTAACTATCTTGTATCGGGAACGGACATGCAGGAAGGAGACGTTTATGTTTGGGATGCAACAGCGGGTGATTTACTGCATAAGCATAATCTTAATGCTTGGAGCCATTTGCACGGTGGCTTGCCCGTTTCAAAAGTTGCATGGCATCAAAATAACCTTATAATGGCAGATGGTATGGGAAGATGGTACCAAGGCGATGTGAAAAAGATTTTTGATTTAATTGAAAAAGCTAAAAATAAAAAGCAACTGATGGAAAAGACAACAAATGAACAAAATAAAAATTAAAATTTTTGTTTTTATAGTATTCCATTTATGGGGTATCAATACATATGCGATGGAAATGAAACAAGACAACGACAATTCAGGGAATTTCCAAGCATATACGTCGTCACCTATAAAGAATTCATTAGCTCCTGCACGAGAGTATATTTCTCCTGATCATACCCTTATAGGTCGTGTTCCGCTCAATGATGGTGAAACAAAAATCTACGACTTAAACAATAAAGAACTGGCAACCTTGGGGATTGTTGATAATCTGTCGTTTTCTCCCGCCAATAACTACGTAGGCTATACGTTATTTAACAAAAAGTATAAATCAGTAAGTTTTAATATTGCAGATGCACCAACTGGGCAGATTGTTTACGAAACAAAAGATGGGAAGGTGATAGGATCACGGCCAGTTTTCAAAAACTCTTCAAATATATTATTTGGCGTTCCGCCAGAAATTAAAACTTGTAAACTGCTTATTGTACGTTTATCCGAAACGGGAATAGCTTATAAAATGTTGAACATAACTAATTCTTTGTTCTTTGGAGAGCGCTCCAATAAAGAGTTAGTCGTTTTTAATAATACAAGCGCTTCAGTCGATATTATCGATTATGATGGTGACATAAAAAAAAGCATAAAAGCTCTAGCCTTTCCAAGTTTTAGTGCCGACAGTATGAAAATTTCCCGTGATGGAAAAGCGGTTGCCTGGGCTAGCCAATTAAAAGTTTTCTGCATCGCTGATTTAGAAAAAGGGAGTCAGGTAGTAATCTTTGCTCCTGAAGCTAAAGATTTGACATTTTCGAGCGATAATGACTGCCTAGCGGTGACCGATGCTCAAAGAATTTCCTTTTTTGAAAGCAGCACCGGCAACGTTCGCTATTTTTTCGATTATGCGAACTTAAAACATTTCGATTCTAACGGCTTGGGTTTCTCAAAGGTTTCCTGGAACGATAAATCGTTGTTAATACATTTTGTGCTAGGCACGTGGATTAAAACCGATGCGCAAAAAATAAAAGCATTCATTTGCCCAAAAGATGAAAATCTAAAGAAAACTTAAAGGCCTTGAATGAATGAGGATTTCACTTTTTTGAGACCGTTTTTAAATTGAGCGGTAATAATTTTCTCTTCGCCCCGCTCTTCAATATTTTTAATGATGCCGATGCCAAACTGTGCATGCTTTACCGGTTGATTTAGCTTAAATTTTGTAGTTGATGGCGCCGGCTTTGAGAGTTCTTTTGGTGTTCCAGAACCAATATCGAATGAAGGTTTTTTGCTTGCAGTACCAAAGGTTTGCACCGCAGCGCGTTGCGATTTCGTGCCGAGCCATTCATGGAAAAATTGCATTAATTGATGTTCCTGAAAGAAAGAAGCGTCAGTGCGATGCGCAAGGCGCTCAGGAATCTCGTGCAAAAAGCGAGACGGCGTTTGATCGGTCATTGTGCCAAACGTAGAGCGATAGCGCGCATGCGTCATTAAAAGCCGTTCTCGAGCGCGCGTGATACCCACGTATAAAAGCCGCCGCTCTTCTTCAACGCCATCAGGATTTTGGAGCGAATGATTACTTGGAAAAATTCCTTCTTCTAGGCCAGTGAGCATCGCTGCATCAAACTCTAGTCCTTTGGCAGCATGAAGCGTCATCAAATAAACATGATGCTCAGTTTCTTTGTTTTGTGCTTTTTCTTGCATCAAGGCAACTTCCGCTAAGAAATCAAGAAGTGTTGAGACCCCAATTTCATCAAAATGTTTGGTAGCACGGAGCAATTCTTTACAGTTCTCAATTTTTTCCTGCGCCTCTTCAAGATCGTACGCATGCTTTAAATATTCAAAGTAATGGATTTGCGTGATAACTTTTTCAAGCGCTTCATGTGGCTTTTGAATTTCTGCAACCGCAGCAATTGTTTTCATAAATCGTTCAAGCGCAGATCGCTTAGCACTTGGAAGAGCTTGTTCATTAATAAGATGCTGCGCGATTCCATGGCAATCTAAAAATGGTTGCTTATCCCATTCTGTTAAAAACTGTTCAATAAATACATCCCCAAGGCCGCGGCTCGGGCAATTGACGACGCGCATAAAAGAAACACGATCAAACGGGTTCACCGCTAAACGCAAATACGCAAGAAGATCTTTAATCTCTTTTCGTTCATAGAACTGAATGCCGCCAATAATAACGTACGGAATCGAATGGCGAATAAGTGCCTCTTCAAGAGTACGAGATTGATAATGAGCGCGATAAAGGAGGGCGATTGAATTATAGTTAGGTAAACTGCGCAGTTGTTTGATACCGAGCGCAATCAATTCACCTTCTTGGTATCCGGAAGCACAGTGCACAATGCGTACGCGATCACTGCCTTCTTTTGAAGACCATAATTTTTTAGGATTGCGCTGCGTGTTATTTCTAATAACTTGGTTTGCGACGTTTAAGATAGGTTCTGCAGAGCGATAATTCTGATCGATCGTCACCATTATTGTTGCGGGAAAATCATTTTTAAATTCAAGAATATTGGCGACAGTCGCTCCCCGCCATGAATAGATCGATTGATCTTCATCGCCAACGGCACAGAGTGAATCGATTGCAAAAGAGCCATCGTCCTTGAGCGCCATCGATTTAAGCAGTTCGTGCTGCACTTTATTCGTATCTTGATATTCATCAATGAGTAAATGCCGAATTCGCTCTTGATGGGCTTGTTTGAATTCTGGATTCGTTTTGAAAAGATGCAAAATTTCGATCAAGAGATCGTCAAAATCAAAACATTTGCTTAATTTTTTTTCATGTTCGTACGCTTGCCACACATTTTTTACAAACGGATCGATATAAACGTCATCAGCGCTTTTATTTTTAAGCATACTGATTTGATACATCAATTGTTTTGGCGAGTAACGTTTATCGCTGCCACTTCTTTTCAGTATTGAGCTCACGAGTTGCTGTTGATCATCCGCATCGATGATGCTAAATGTTTCATATCCCAATCGATGGCCATGAATTTTGAGCAAAAATAAACAGTAGGAATGGAACGTGCCGATAAATAGGCCGTGCATTCCTTTGCCTATTGATTTGGCAATACGCTCTTTCATTTCGCCAGCTGCTTTATTAGTGAACGTGAGCGCGACAATTTCGTGCGGCGGTACGTTTCGCTCGGTGAGCAAATGCACGATGCGCGAAGTAATGACGCGTGTTTTTCCAGAGCCAGCACCAGCAATAACGAGAAGCGGGCCATCTTTATGGAGCACTGCTTGTAATTGCCGTTCATTTAATTGATGCGAAAAAGGTTGGTGAGTTGGATTTGTTTCGTGATTCATACAAAGTAGTATACCGGTGAAAAAAAAAGCGGCCACAAAAAAATTGTGACCGCTTTGGAAATTAGTTAAATGAATTATGCTTTTTTGTCAGGTTTTTCATCAGATGGTTGTTCTACGCTTGCTCCTAATCCTACGGCGCTTTTAAGAACTGACACAGTTCCCCAAACTGCAGATGTTACAGTATTGGCTACTTGTGCTGTTACTGTTGGATATGTTTTTGGATTTAAGCGTTGATTCATTTTGAGTAAATCTGATGAATGAGTTAGTAATTCATTATTTAAAGTTGTTTTTTCTTGCGTTAGTTTATCTATTTGCTCGTTAATCTTTCTCATGTCCTGTGTTCTTTGTGTTAAGTCGGCAATTTTGTCAGCTTTTTTGAGTGCTACAGTCTGCGTTTTGAATTCTTCTTCTATTTTACTTAACCGTTCATTTTTTTGGTTTTTTAGTTCAAGTAATTGTTCGCGATCTTTGAGCTGGAGAGTGTGTAAAATGACAGTAGCGCGGCGGAGAAAATCAGCTTCTGCATTTTTCGATTTATATAGCTTGTTTAACTCAGTTTGTTCTTTCTGAAGAGCTACAATTTGCTTGTCAAGCTCAGTCGATTGGTCTTCAAGAAGCTTGAGCTCTGTTTGTTTACCATCTTGTAAAACTTTTACTTTCTTCTCTTGTTGTCGCTTAATGTTAAAAGGGTTATAGCTTCCAATAGATTCATCGCCACTAACTTCCATACCTTTATAGGCATCCATTGCGGCTGCTATTGAAACATATTGATCATTAGGCAATTTTCCGATTTCTGCATTAAGGAATTTGAGGCGTTCATTTATTTCTATGCGTTCCTGAGTGCCCTTTCTTGTCGCTACTTTTTTTTCCATAGCCGCTGAATACGCATCTTTTAACAAAGCAGGTTTATTATCAGCCTGTGCACTTTCTATTTGTTTTTTTAATTTCTCAAGTTCATTCGATTGCGCGATCGAAGAAAAAAGCAATGCAAAGAGTAATGGGTTTACCGTATGTTTCATAAGGCTCCTTTTTAGTTGAAACTTACCTCAAGTTTATAACGCAGCAACTCCCAAAAGTATAGAAAAAGTTATAAAAAAAGCGGCCATAATTAATGACCGCTTAAAATCGTATATCAGGAGAGTACTATTTTAATCTAAGTGCTTTTTTCCAATTACCTGTAGCTTTAAGTTCTTCTGGTGTTAAGCGATCAGCGATGCTTTTCTTATCAATTTCCAGCTGTTTAACTGCCTTTTCATGAGATGTAATTTTATCGGATATTTCTTGCATGAACTGAGTAGATTCATTGCGCATTTTAGATCTGTTTGTGAGATCAGTCTCATCGTCAATTTTTTTGTGCTCAGCCCTTAATGAGTCGTATGATCCTGTGATTTCTTTTTTTAGAGACTCAATTTTGGCGGTCACGTAAGAAAGATCTTGTTTTTGTAAATCTATCAGCAGGTTTTTAATTTCTAAAGTTTCTTTTTTCTCAGTTTCATTTTTCAGACGTGAGTGTTTAATTTCTCCCAACTTTGTTTCCGCGTTTCTTAATAGTCCGCTAATTTGTTCTATGTGAGCCAACTGATGTTTCTCTTCATTATCATATTTTGAGTCTTCGGCATCAAATGCAGTAAGTTTGATATTAGTAGTTTTCAAGAGCTCACGCTTTGGATCATAGGAATCCTGGTATGAAAACTCGTCGGGACTGTCATACTCTTGAAGTTTCTTTAAATCGATTTTAATGCCAAAATTTTTCATGATACGTAAATATTTGTTTATTTGTGTACGTTCTGGGGTTCCTGTTGGATAATCTAATTTAAGTTTAAAAGCGTCTAGGGTCCATTTCTTTAAGCCCGCCGTGAGTTCTTCATTTATTTGTTGTTGATTAACCGCATGTTGTGCTGCAACCACAAAAGCACCAAGTTCTCTCAGCCGATCGGGCATTGTTGTTTCAGTTTTTAATTCGACTGATGATAATTTAACCGGTTCTTGTGTAATGGGTAAACCGCTGTTGCCATTCGATGAAGAAAGATCTGCCAGTTTTGGTTCTTTATCAAGCTCGGTAGCTAATAAAGTTTCCATGTTTTTTAGCTCGGTTGAGTTTCTTAATGACGGAGGTGTACTCAAGCGCGTGATAGATGCGGGGGTGTGGGAAGATTCTGCGCCATTTGACGATTCGGAGTCTCTTTCGGAATTAGAGCTAGACTCTTCAACCAAGTTAGCTAGATTGCCAGAACCATTGGTCATTGCTTGGAGATTTTGCTCGCTGGATGGACGTGAGAAAAGATGATTAACGATATTAGCAATAATACCAGGCTTTTTTTCTTGCCCCATTGCTTGAGAAATGGTGCTGATTGATGAAATCAAAAGAAGCGGTACAAGATAATGCTTCATAGAACTCCTTTTTTAGGATGAATGTTTAGCATGAGCTTTTTTAAACAATGCAAAGCTATTTATGGTATAGCCAATCTTGTTTTGAAAGTACACGAAATCATAAAAAAAGGAGTTTGTTTTGTTAAAAAATCAAATAGCTTTTTCTTGCATGGATTTATACTCGATGGTCCACTTATTTAAATACTCCATTAATGCATCAAGACCATTTGGTTGGGTCGCTGAAATTAAAACGTGCGGTTGGAAACGGTTTATTTCAACCTCCAGTTGCGGCGTCATTTCAGCTTTATCTACTTTGTTAAATGCATAAAGCATCGGGCTTGTTACATTTAAATCTTTCAAGATTTGATCAACGACTTGCATATGCAATTTTAAATTAGGATCAGAAATATCGATTACTTGTACCAATAAGTGTGCGTATTGTAATTCGGCAAGAGTCGATTTAAATGCGTCAATTAATTTATGGGGCAGCAATTGAATAAAGCCAACAGTATCTGAAATTAATGCGCGTTTGGTGCCGTCGATAAAGAGCTCGCGCGTCGTGGTATCCAGCGTTGCAAATAATTTATCTTCAGCCAGCACGTTACTTTTGGTCAGCGCATTTAAAATGGTTGATTTGCCGGTATTGGTATAACCAATTAAACAAATAAGAGGCAAATTACTTTTTAAACGTTGCTTTCTTTGCGTTTCACGTGTTTTTTCAAGTTGATCAAGTTGTCGTCTCAGCCGAAGCATTAATGTTTCAAGATGGCGGCGTTCTTTTTCTTTTGCCGTTTCGCCAAATCCACCCATTAATCCAAGTGCCCCTGATTGCTGCGAGAGATGAACTCCTCTTCCTGCAAGGCGAGATTTTTTATGCTCAAGCATTGCGATTTCAACTTGCGCTTTTCCTTCTGCAGAATGTGCCGCTTTTTCAAAAATTTCCAAAATAAGTTGGGTGCGATCGAAAATTCGTACATGCAGATAATCGCTCAAATTGCGTTCTTGTTGTGGAGATAGGGGTTCTGAAATAATAAGTTCAGTAATATTTTTTTCATCACAGATTTTCTTAATCGATTCAAGCTGACCGCTTGTTATGAATGTGCCCGCTTCTATGGTGCGTAGACGCAAAAAATAAGTTTCATCATATTGAACGCCGTTTGATTTTACTAGATTAATAAACTCTTCGTAATACGATTCAATATTGGGGTTTCTATTATAAGGAGCTTGAACGCCAACGAGCAAAATGCGCGGGCGATAATCGGAGGGTTCGTAAAAAACTCGTGCCATGGTAACTTTAATCGCTATTTTAGAATTTATGGTATACTTTTTATGTAGTATATCATTCTTTATATCTTTGATATAGAAGGAGTCGATCTATGAAATTGAATAACTTGTTTAAAGCAGTGGTTTTAGCGATCTGTTTTGCTGTACCGGTACGTGCTGGTATTATTTCAGGGACTGTTTCAATAGGATTAGGAATCGGGCTAGGTCTAAAAGCTCTTGAGCAGCGCGACATGGGCCCTCTTGCTCAACTCAGAGATAGTGCGTCAAGCTGGCTTAAGTTAGATAGTCAATTTGCGAGAATGGTCAAAGAAGGCGAAAAAGAGCTGAATAAAAAATTTGGAGATAAGACAACGATTATGGTTTATGGAACTGGATCCGTTGTTTGTATACTTTATGGCATAAAAAAAATATTACTATAAGTAAGTTTAACATTATTCACTCTGGTAACTAATTATGTTCGATTTTTTGACGGAGAAATTTTCATCCGTTTTTTCCCGTTTAACAGGGCAACGGTATTTAACCGAAAAAAATATCGGTGATACGCTCGATAAGGTTAAAGAAGCGCTTTTAGAGGCGGATGTTCCCTATGCGGTGGTTAATGCGTTTGTCGACAAAGTTCGGCAAGATGTTTTGGGCAAAAAGGTATTAGGTACCCTGAACCCGGGCGAACAATTTATTAAAATTGTCCATGATCAGTTGGTCGAATTTCTTGGCGCGATGCGCTCCGATGATCAATTTTTATTTGTTCGGGGCCAAATTGTAATGGTGATGGGCCTTCAGGGCTCTGGAAAAACCACGACCATTGGAAAACTAGCGCACTACGTGAATGAAAATGCCCGTATGCGCAAGATTGCTGCCCCTAAAACACTGTGCGCTTCGGTCGACTTTTATCGGCCGGCGGCAGTCGAGCAGCTTGAGGTAGTTTCTAAAAATGCGGGAGCCTCGTTTTATAGGGCTACCAAAACTGATCCTGTAGCTGCAGCAAGCGAAATTCTGGCCTATTTTAAGCAGCATTCGTTCGATTTATTGTTTCTTGATACTGCAGGCAGATTGCATGTCGACAGCCAGATGCTTTCTGAGCTCCAAGAAATCGACCATGCGGTGAACCCTCAAATGAAAATTTTAGTCCTCGATTCGATGACCGGCCAAGAATCGCTCCGCGTGGCTCAAGCATTTGATCAGGCGGTTGGCTTTTCAGGCGCGATTTTGACCAAAATTGATAGCGATACGCGAGCTGGCGCCGCATTTGCGTTTTGCTACGAGCTTAAAAAGCCACTTCTTTTCTTGGGATCGGGAGAAAAAATGGATGAATTAGAGCTTTTCAGGCCAGAACGAATGGCCACCCGTATTTTGGGTATGGGGGATGTACAAACACTCTTGGAGCGTGCTCAGCAAAAAATTAAGCAATCAGATCAGCAAAAACTCGAAGAAAATTTCAATCGAGGGGTTTTTACCCTGAGCGACTTTGCTCAACAAATAGATATGATGAATTCTCTCGGTTCATTTTCTCAAGTGCTCAAATATATACCTGGTGTTTCCTCTGCCAGCATCAATAAAGATGCAATGGCACAGGGAGAAACCCAGATGAAGCGGTTCAGAGCGATTATTAATTCTATGACCCAAAAAGAACGTGCAAACCACACCTTGCTCAACGGATCGCGCAAGCAACGGATAGCCAAAGGGGCGGGCGTAGCTGTTTCTGAGGTAAATCTTTTGATAGCTCGATTTGAACAAATGCAGCATTTTGTTAAACTGTTTAAGAAATCGGGAAAATTCTCCCCTTTTAAGCGTTGATACACTTTAGTGAAAGGTTGCCTGCAATGGCAGTAAAAATACGCATGTCGCGTCTGGGCAAGAAAAATGCTCCTTATTTTCGTATCGTAGCGGTTGATTCTCGTAAAAAGCGTGATGGCGCGTTTCTCGAAGATTTGGGTACTTATAATCCAACAACAGGCGAAGTTCTTCAATTCCACTTTGAACGTATAACTGAATGGATTGGCAAAGGCGCTGTTCCTTCAGATACGGTTAAGAGATTGTACAAAGAGCACAAGAAGAGTGCTTCTGCGACTGCTCAATAGGTTTTGAAATTATGTTAAAGCAATTGATTGAGCATGTGGTGAGTAAACTCGTTGATAAGCCTGAGGTGGTTAAAGTGGAAGTTTTCCACGAAGACGCCCGTGTACTTATTGAGTTGAAAGTCCATGAGGACGATTTTAAGAGAGTAATTGGCAAAGAGGGGCGCGTGATTAAAGCGATCCGCTCAGTTGCGCAAGTTATTACTCCCGAAGGCAAAGAAGTCGTCGTCGACGTTGTACAATAATGGATATTTCGATAATGACCGTTTTTCCTCAGCTTTATGAGCCGTTTATTAAAACAAGTTTAATAGGCAGAGCAGTAGAGCAGGGGAAAATTTCTTTTGATCTTACCGATTATTTTTCGTACTGTCCGCCAAAAACACGCATAGATGCGCCTGCTTTCGGGCATGGCGCTGGTATGGTGATTAAGCCTGAAGTTGTAACTCAAGCGATTGAGGATAAAGAGCGCGTGCATGGAAAAGCGTTCAAGATTTTTTTCTCGCCTCAGGGGAAAAAACTTGATCAATACGTGCTGAAAGATATAGCGCTGCAACTGAAAGGCGTTAATCATCTTATGCTTGTTTCAAGCAGGTACGAAGGGATCGATGCACGCGTCGAGCAAGAATATGCTGATCTCGTTCTTTCGATCGGCGATTTTGTTTTGATGGGTGGCGATCTTCCTGCAATGGTTCTTCTTGAAGGATTACTGAGATTGGAACCAGGAGTTGTTGGAAAGCAGGAATCGGTGGAGCGTGAATCGTTCAACGGCCCGTTTGTCGATTTTCCTCCGTATACCGCGCCAGTTAGTTGGAAGGGGCATGAAGTTCCGGATGTTTTACGTTCTGGAAATCATGCACTTATGGATAAATGGCGGCAGGAACAATCGGTAAAGAAAACGGTGGCACATCATTTTGAATGGGTACGCTCATTTGAATTAAGTGCAAAAGAAAAAGCGCTTGTTGCGCATGAAATTCCGCATCATTACTGCGTGCTTATGCATTCGGATGTTATGTTGCCGCACGATAGAGTTGGAACCACTTCGGTTACTTCGATGGATATTCATGATATTGCACGCTCGGCATCAACCTTTGGAATAGCAAATTATTTTTTAGTAACGCCTCTTGAAGATCAACAACGCGTGGTCAAAACGCTTTTAGATTTTTGGCAAACTGGCCATGGAATCGAATATAATAATAATCGACACCAAGCAGTTTCCAAAGTTGAGCTTTTGGCTTCATTTGATCAAGTAATTGCAGCGATCGAGGCCAAAGAGGGTAAAAAACCACTCGTGATAGCGACCTCTGCAAAAAAATCTGAACCTGAAAAAAGTATCACCTATTATGATCAAAGTAAGGTTTGGGCAAAAGGACAGCCGGTACTTTTAGTATTTGGCACAGGAAAGGGGCTAAGCCCCGAATTTATGGCGCGGGTTGATTATGTTCTTGAGCCTATCGAAGGGCTCACAGGATTCAATCATCTCTCGGTTCGTTCAGCGGTCGCAATAATATTTGATCGTTGGCTGGGCCTGAAGCATAAACAACGCTGATCTTTAAGATTGGCAGCACCTGTTTTTTGAGTTATAATGAACGGTGATTAATCTTATCATCCCGACCCTTCGATACAAATGCTAACGCATTTACTCAGGGCGAGCGGGATGAGTTCTTCCGCTCGTGGTGAGTGCTTTGCGAGGTGTGAAACATCGAGCAAAATGTATCGAACCATGGCGAAGAATAAAAATTATTTTTTGGATAAATTTAGAGAATCCACACAAGGATACAGCACATGAAGGCGAAAAAATATACGCGCGAAACAATCCGCGAACTTGGCATGAAAGACCGCAATTTCCCAGCTTTTGGCATTGGCGATACGATTGCCGTTTCTCAGCGCATCAAAGAAGGCGACAAAGAACGCTTACAAATTTTTGAAGGCGATGTAATCGCGAAGCACGAAAATGGCGCTGCAAGCACGTTCATGGTTCGTAAAATTGGTGCGAACTCAGTTCCTGTTGAACGTATTTTTCCTTACTATTCTCCGCTCGTTGACTCGATTAAGTTTGTGCGTAAAGGCAAAACACGCCGCGCGAAACTTTTCTATATGAGAAAACGTGTTGGTAAAGCTGCGCGTGTTGCAGAACAAATTATGACGCGCGAAGAAAGAGAAGCTCTTAATAAGTAAATTAGAATCGTCGGCGCGCGTTTATGATTGCGCACGTTTTAAGATTCATATGCGCTGTGATTTTTCTCTTTTCGTTTTCAAGCTGTAGATTGCAAAAAGCAAAAAAACACGATTATCAAAATATCGCCATAAGCCAGGAAGCGGTTCCTTATGATGTTCCGCTTTCTATTGGCGCTCGAGTTCTTTCTAAAAAAACCTTTCCTAACGGCCTTCTTGAAATTTCGTATTCGACGCGGGATTTACTGTTGAGAGTTGCTTCATTTTACAAAAATGAAATGGAGCGCCTTGGATGGGCACTTTCTAGCGAGTTCTTAACGAACGAATATATTCTTATTTTTGAAAAACCCCAGGCACTCTGCCATGTTCTTATCAAAACAATTTCAGAGCATGAAACTCAAATTTCTATAAAATATCAGTCCGACGAAGTTAACGATTATCAGGAATAAGTTAAAAATTATTTTTCTAACTTATTAACAATCTTAGCATCAGCCTCTTTCATTTTACGCGCGTCTCGTGCTGTCTGCTTTAATTCTGCTCGAACATCTTCTACTTCTTGAATGAGATCTTTATTTTCATCTTTCAATCGTTTGTTTTCGCGCTTTAATCGTTCAGTTAGTGAATGAAGTTCATCGATTTCGCAGTTCTTTTGCTGAATTTCTTGGCGCAAGCGAGCGTTTTGTGCATTTGCAGATGCTACTGCTTGAGAACCAGTATCAACATATTGTACTTCTCGCACCGTCGTATATTGAGTTTCGCGAGGGGCGGTTGCTCGGCCAATCATGAATCCGGCCACGCCACCCATAGCGCCGGCTGCTGCACTATTTCCTGAGTTTGCCTCGGGAGCAACAAAGGCGCACAAAATAAACGCTAAATATAAAATTTGTCTCTTCATGGTAGCCCTTTTTTCTATTTATTCTACAGTATTATTTTATCATAATTACAAATAGAAGCGCAAGTCTCGGGTTTGGCTTAAGACTGGGTAAGGGTTTTTTTTAAAAAGATAAAAAAGGAGTATAGTTACTATGTACTATAGGAATCTATTAAAAGAAGAACCTAAATATGAAAAAAATTACTAAATATTTTTGTATTATATTAGCTTTTATGAGCAAATTAGCGCTTTATTCCATGGATAACTCAAATGATAATGTCCAGATAATAAAAGGTGCTTCTTATTATCAAAATATTGGTGGAGGAATCACTATAGAACACGGCTCTAATGGCGTGCGCAAAGTATATAATAAACCACAAGCATGGTTTATGAGCGGAGGCGAAGTATTAAAAAAAATTGAATATGATGTTTTTGATGTGAAACAACAAGAAATTTTTAATAAAATGATTGATCCATCTATTAAATACCAAAAACCTACAGCTATTGGCATCGGCTCTCATATACAAATAGGTCGGACAATTTTTTATTATGATAAAAATGGCTGTTGCGTTGATTATCATAGATATGATGGTCCAGTTGATATAAAAAAAGCAGAAAATTATCCTCATACTATAAAGCCACATTGGCTTCTAAGCGACGTAGAAACCGTAACTGAATATAGCTGTTTAATTCCGTTTCTCAAGCTGTGGACCGTTCCTCAAACTCCTTTTACATATCCCAAAAGAAAAATTATTTATACAAAAGATGGGAAAACGATAGATTCTGTGACTCGGCAGCACCGAATTGTGCGAGCTGTTGAGGTAGGTTTACAACTAAGTGCACTTTATGGGATATATTATCTGGGTAAAAAAACTTTCTTTGGATAGTTTTTTTATACTAAATAATCTGCCAATTTATTAATTTTGCCCGCACCTTGGAGCAAGAGTAGATCCCCATCGCTCACTGTTTGCTCAACCGAGCCAATGATCGATTGAAAATCAGCTTCTAAGGGTGCATAGACAACTTCAAATGATGGATTTCGTAGTTCAATAGCTTTGGCAAGATTTTTTCCCGTAATTTCAGGAATAGGATCTTCGCTTGCTGGATAAATATCCGTAATAATAAGTTTGTCGATGCCACTATCTAGAAACATTTGTACGAAATGATCCCATAATTTATCGGTGCGGGTATAACGATGTGGCTGAAAAGCGACAATTACTTTTCCTTGTGAGCGCCGCCGAGCAACGAGCAATGTATTGCGGATCTCTTCAGGATGATGGCCATAATCATCAAAAATTTCTGCACCGCGATAAGTACCTTTAAAGCTGAAGCGGCGATCGATTCCTTTAAACGTTGAAAGTGCATGAGAAATGACTGCAAATGGTACTTGAAGATGCAGAGAAAGTGCTGTTGCTGCCAATGCATTTAAAACATTGTGTTTGCCGAGCATGCTGAAACGAATAGTGCCGAGCGCTTCGTGTTGATTTTTTTGATACACAGTAAAAATCGATGAATCCGCGTTTAAAATAATATCGTTTGCGTAAAGATCGGCACTTGCAGGATCAAGACCGTATTTAATTGTTTTAATGTGCGATAGCGGAAGCAGTGAACGAACGTGCGGATCATCAATGCATAAAACCGCGCATCCATAAAACGGTAAATTATTTAAAAATTGTTTGAATGTATTTTTGATATCATCAATATCGGTGTAGGTATCCAAATGTTCTAAATCGATATTTGTAACAACTGCGAGTGTTGCTTGCAAATAAATGAGGGTGCGATCACTTTCATCAGCTTCGGCAACTAAAAAATCGCCGGAACCAAAACGAGCATTTGCAGAAATGTTTTTAAGATGCCCGCCGATCACTACTGTTGGATCCATTTGCGCTTCGATCAAAATATGCGAGATGAGTGAAGTGGTTGTTGTTTTTCCGTGCGCTCCTGCAATTGCTATGCTAAATTTCGTGCGCATTAATTCTGCAAGCATAAGCGCTCGAGGGATTGTTGGTATACCGCGTTCCTGCGCAGCAAGAATCTCAGGATTCTGAGTTCTGATGGCAGACGAATATACTAAAACATCAACCGATGCATCGTTGCAATATGGCGTATTATTTCCTTGATAAATTTTGCATCCGATCGCTTGCAAATCGTGCACGCTTTGTTGATTTAAATCTTGATCACAACCAGAAATAGTATAGCCCTGGTATTTCAAAATTTTGGCGATGCCGCTCATCCCTATGCCGCCGATACCAACAAAATGAATATGCAAATTTTTACGATACATCGATAATCCCTAATTAATATAATACGTTGCTAGTAATCGAATAAATGCGTAAGCACCTCATACTTCTCAAGAAGGTAACGCATTTTTAATTCAGACCAACAAGACTGACTAATTTCGCCATAAGTGAATCTATCTACTTTCTTTTGCACCGCCTCTGGCAGGGGGCTTTCGTTAAGTTTTAGTATAGTGGAACACAGCGGGACTCCTTTCAAATTTTTCAAAGCTAGAGCGCCCAGAATTTTCTTGGGAATTTGATTTTCTCTATTGTCTCTTTTGTAATTGATGTAGAGATATCCCCAGGGGGTATGCAAGCCTGTTGGATTATTAAGAGAATCACAGCTTAGGATGAGTCCTTGTTGAGTTGGGAATGCGCCTGGAACTAAATTATTGTCAATATGTTCTCGAACATAGTCGAGATACTGTATGGGAGAATAGTTATAACTTAATGAATGAATATATATCACTTTTTTAAAAAGTGGATAATCATTGAGTATTTCTTTCTGATCGAAGGATAGTTCATCTTCGAGCTCCATTGCATTGAGAGAAATTGCGAAAAGAAATCCTGCTATCATAATTTTTTTTAGCATATGAATCAACTCCTATGTACATTCTTGTTTGCAGCAGTTTATTTTAGCAGAAGATTAGATTCTTCCCTATTATTTTTGCGCTTTATTTTCTTCTAAATATTTTTTTCTGAGCGAAAACAACGCTGTTTTGAGTACATCGGTAGGAACCCTTATTTGATGAGATTCATATTTTTTTGCTTCTGGTATTTCGACTCCATCAATTTTTTCTACAGCATAAAGCGTGTAGTTATCTTTTTTTGTGGGAGACGGTTTCACTGTTACATGGGCTAGTAAGGGTTTATTCAGTATTTCTTCTATTCTTAATTCACCGGATTCGTTTTTATTGAATGCATAGTGCATCGACCAATACAAAGGGGCAGTTCCCCAAGGAGTTACTAGGTGATCAAGCGGTTCATTTCGTTCGCCTGCTAAAAATATCCCTTGGTATGCGGGATTAGTGAACCCATGCCATAATGAGTTTCCGGCACCTATGTAAGAAAAAGAAGAAAAGCGAGGATCCTTCTCGAGTTCCTTTAATGATCCTTCATACGCAGTTAACAGAGATTGAACTTTCTTGAAAAGTTCGTAATCGTATATTTTTTGCTGCACCGTCTCAGAAACGAGCAAGGGCCACTCTTTTTCATCTAAGTTATTTTGTTCATGCAAGTTTTGTTCCATTGCTTGCAGCGATAGTGCAAAGCACCAAAAAAGAAAACTTATTTTCCAAATCATTTTCTGCTCCTTTAACATTTGCTTATTCTTGTGTGCAATAATAGCAGAAACGCTAAATAATTAATGTGGATAAATTGGCGAAAACATTGCGATGCGCTTTTCAGGATCATTGGCAAGCTCGTTAATATAATTCACGAGCTTCATGGGATTACCCTCATTAAAATAATCCACTTTAATAAAATTTGGATAACGACCTTTTAAAATCCCGGTATCCAAACCTTCTTTTAAAAAGCGTTCAAAGAGTGCTTGTAATTTAGGGCCGTTTATTTTTTTATAGTTAGTTACGAATGGCGTGTATCCATACGCTAACTTATCAAGGAATCGTGAAAACGATCCTCCAAGGATTTTTCCGCCAAGCGCGAAATGATCAAACTCAAAAAGATAACGCACGCATCCTTTGTGCTCAGTTTTTGAATGTAATCTTTCTTTAAGCGCAACGCTAAAATCTTTGACACCGGCCCATTGATTCTGAGCAATCGTTGCCCACTGAAAATAGGTGTATTTAGTTGCCGCAAATGGTAGATGAGTGTAGAAACCTTGCTTGTGCGGGGGGATATCATTGAATAAAATGAGTCGTTTATTATGTTCTACCATCCACTGCAAGGTAGGCCAACCTTCTTTTGCAATCGGATTCCAATCTGCCGGCTTGAGAATTAAATATGCAATGCCAGATTGCTCAAGATGATCATCAAGAATTCCACATTTAGTAACACGATTTTCGATGGTTATAGTAATAATTTCGTGTGGATGCTTTTCTAAAAATTCCTTAAAGAGGCTGAGCACCTTTTTTTTAAAATCGATATGTTTTTTGAACGGTTGAATAAATTTATTGAGGGTATAGCTGCCGTGGCATACACGAATGCGCGAACCTTTTTTTTCTAAATCGAGTTCAAATTGACGCACACCGCGTTCAAGTTGTTCAGCAAGCGTATAATATTGATTTGCGTAAATGTATCCATGTTTTTCAGCGGCGTATGCATTATGCGATGCAAGCCAGCATACGTGATCATAGCGACGATCAAGCGGCGGCATGATAAATTGATCCTCGCCCAGAACGATAGCTGCAAAAAAAAATAAACAAAATCCAAGATACATTTTCACGCATCACCTCCCTAGCTATGCTTTTTTTGAGCATAAAAGCTCTTAAGGTATGCCTGCAATGTAATTGCTATGATTATTTTTTAATTTCTCTTTTGTTAAATTAATTATTCTTTTTTACTTTTTTCTTTTTGATGTTTTTCGTATAACTGCTTCCAAATTGAACGGTGATTTTGCGCTTCGTGATAATCTGGCAAATCATCTTTATAAATTTTTGCTTGCGGTAATAATAAGCCATTCACAGAAATGATTTCATATCGTTTGTTGTTGTCCTCAGATTCTTGATAAAATTTTGTTTTAATACAAGAATCGAACTGACTCAAAATCTTGTTTTCGTTCTCCTCCGTGGCGAGATACGATTCCATTAAGGCAACTTTACCCCATGGCGTCCATAAAAAAAGAGGAGTGCGATCAAAGGAATCTTTTTCTAATAGTAAGCCTTGCTTAGTTAGATTGGGGTAACTAGGAATTTCCTGATCAAGATCTTTAAATAGAACTTGATCAGGAATAATATCTTTAAGAGATTGAACTGCTTTAAACAACTCATAATTATAGAGAGGGCCAGCCTCTTCGTTTCTTCTTTCCATAGCGTGCTGCGCAGCATTTGCAATTAAAAGTGCGCTGAATATAATACGGTTTATTTTATGCATTTTTTTTCTTTCTAAAAAGCAATTTAAATATTTTTCTTACTATTTTAAAACAATTTTCCACCATTTGGGACAGAATTTGATGGATACAGCAACGTCGCCCGACCAATCTCATCAGGCATTGCGAGCGTTAAACATTCAGAGACAAATGGCCCAATTTGTTTTGGGGCGAAATTAACGACCGCTATAACTTGTTTGCCAAGTAATTGCTCTTTTGAATACTGCGTAATTTGTGCTGAAGATTTTTTGATACCAATTTCTGGCCCAAAATCGATGGTGAGTTTATAGGCTGGTTTGCGAGCTTCGGGAAAGTCATCGACCACAATAACTGTACCAACCCGAATATCTACTTTTTCAAAGTCTGCGTAAGAGATGATCATAATTGTTTCTTCGTTTTATTTTTTTTGGCTTCAATGAGAAATGAGCGTAATGGCTCCCAAGACTTTCTAATTTTAAAGCGTTCGTAAAAATCAATCGAATTTCCATTAATTCTTATTGTTTCGGGAAGCTCTTGTTCATCTACTTTGGTTATTGCATAGAGAGTCGTTGATCCTTCTTTATCTGTGGATACTTTCTTGAGTTCTAGATAAGGCAGAACTTTGTGTAGACTAAATTCACTTAATTGAGATTCTTTTTCGCGAGATGGATTTGGTAAATCTATCGTGCCCCATTTGGTTAAGAGTGAATAGGGCAGATCTCGGAAGAAATTAATGAATATGCCTTGTATTACCGGATCGTGGTAAGGAACATCAGGGTGGTGCCGCGGGATATCTCCGCGCATGCATAAATATACTAAGCCTTCTTTTTTTGCCTCTTTGTATGTTTTTTTTAGCAGAGTATTTATGAAAATAATTGCCTTAAATGTTTTACAATCATCAGAATCAAGTAACGATTCTATTTTAATTGTTTCTTTCATCGCGCGGATGCTGCTAATGAAAAATAAAGAGATCAAAAGGATCTTTCTATTCATGCGCGTCCTTATTTTTTTGGTGCGAAGTTGTTGCGTATGAAATGCTCGTAATTAATGAAAGCCCGATCGCAAATCCTGGAAGCAATGGCATAAAATTCATGTGCAAATAAGGCCAAATCATGCCGGTAACGCCCCCAAAAAGCATGCCGGCAGATGCACCGTATTTATTGGTACGGGGCAAGTAAAGGGCAGCAATAACCGCGGGTGCAAACGCAAGCCCGAGGCCAGACCATGCATATGAAACTAAATCGTTTACGCTGCTTGTACTATTATAGCTGATCGCATACGCAATTAGAGGAAGAAAAACGACGCATGCGCGAATAATGAAGAGTGAAGCGCCAGCGGAAAGAGGTTTAGTAATAATTCGTTTGATGAAATCTTCTGAAATATTGGATGCGGTTGCTAAAATTTGCGCGGTCATTACCGACATAGTCGCCGCAAAAATTGCACAAAGAATTAAACCTGCGGCAATTGGATGAAAGAGCGCTTTAACCATTTCTATAAAAACAAGTTCACGATTAGCAATCGGTTGTGCAAAAAAAGTTGTACCGAGCATGCCGATCAGCGTTGCAGCGGTAAGCACAATTACTTGCCAAGAAATGCCGATCCATTTTGCTTTGGATATTTTAGAGGTTTCTTTAATACCCATAAAATTAATTAAAATATGAGGCGAACCAAAATAACCGAGTCCCCAACCAAATGCTAACGTAATTATTTGGGTGAGTGTGCTATAGGAAACTGAAGGGATTAATGCATGCATAAGTGTATGAAATCCGAAGTCTGGGTGAACAGCCATTGAACCCCAAGCTACGAAAGGAACGATGAGAATCATAGCGAGTAAAAAAAGACCGCGGAACATATCGCCCCACGCAACTGCAATAAAACCGCCAATCAAAATATTAATGACGACGATAAAAATACTGATCGCAATGCCATAATGATAACTTAAGCCAAAGGTAGATTCAAAAAGACGACCAAGGCCAAGTAATCCGGCTGCAATATAAAAACTTAAAAAGAAGAGCGTGAAAAAAACGGTCATCAATCTGAGTGCACCGGAGTGATCGTGAAAACGTCTTTCAAAGAATGAGGCGAGGGTTACACTCTCATAATATTCGGTCGCTTTTCGTAACTTAGGGGCCACAAACTGCCAATTGAGGAACATAAAAATGATGAGCCCGATGGCAACCCAACCGTAAAAGAGGCCACATCCATAAATCAAACCGGGATACCCCATGAAAAGCCAATCGCTCATATCGCTTGCTTGTGCAGCAATGGCTGCAACCCAATAGCTTACCGAGCGATTACCCAAAATGAACGCACCAGCATTTTTGTTTTTTCGATAAAAATAAATACTCAGGCCTAAAAAGAACGCAAAATATGCAACGAACGAAATAATATAAGCACTGTTCATGAACGACCTCATTTAAAAAATATATAACTCTAAATTATCGATTTAGATTCACTCAGGTAAACAGAATGGAAAGAAAGAAAAGAGAAGTACACCCCTCAGGGACGAGGCAGGTGAGCGTGCATGAAATGGAATAAAAGTGTATTCATGGCATTCATTTGCGAGGTTTGAAACTGATATCTGTTTATTCTAATGGTTTGCATGAATAAGTCAAAAACCGTAATCTATAGGTTTATTTAATCATTGCTATCAAGAGCAGCGCTGTTACAATAGTTGAGCTAAAATTTGTCTCAAGTAAAAAGTTTTTTAAGGATTGGCCGATGTACAGAATAATGTGCGTATTGATAGTTGCGGGATCGTTTGCTGCGTGGGCTATGGAAAGCCCAACAATTGTTTCTTATTATTATCCCAAGCATCAAGCATTGGTAGGGGCACTTTTGGATCAGTGTAAGCATGAAGATGAAAAATGCGAGGCTGATTTGCGTAGATCGATTAATTGTTCAAATAAAATTACGAATTGTCTCAGTCAAAAGATTTTTAGAACTAATGTCTGCATTGATAATAATGCATTGCGCGGTCTCGTTCACTATTCCACTTATCACTTCGATTTTTTCTGCATAAATATAGCCAGTTATGCACGAATTGAATGGATCCAGGTTGATAAACCTGGCCATGGGATCGGTTCAAAGCTTTTAGAAGAAGCACTCGAAACCGCAACCCAACAGAATTGTAAGTTTGTGATAGCTGATGTACCGCAATATGCCCACAAAGCCGGAAAATTTTTTGAACGAAATGGATTTGTGGTAACAAAAACTTCAAAGGGTGATCGTTCTTATCGTCATTACTTGGATTAGGAAGAAATTATTCTTCATCGTTTTTTTTCTGAGGTAGCCAGCGCCACCATTTCTTTGAGGGTTTCCGGCTTTAATCGATAATACTGCTGGTAAACTAGTGCCATACGAGGATTTTTTGAAAGGAATGTTCGATTTTTGTGCAAGAAATACCAATATTTTGCATCCCAAAATTGGCACCATTCAGCTTTTTTGAAATTGGTGCTCATTGATCGAATATAGTTGGAGCTCGAAATATAGGGCTTGGTCATCATAAGGCCTCCATCAGCAAACTGACTCATGCCAAAAACATTCGGTACCATCACCCAATCATACGAGTCAATAAATAACTCCATAAACCAATTGTACACTTCATTTGGCTCGATTTCGCTCAAAAGCATATAGTTGCCCAAAATCATTAATCGCTCAATATGGTGGGCGAAGGAATATGCCAGGACTTTTTCGATTGTTTGATCGATTGGCGCAATACCGGTAGTCGCTGACCACCAATCTTTGCCAAGTTTCTTTTTATTTTTAAAGAAATTGCTTTTGCGCTGCGTGTTCCCATGGATCGTATAAATTCCGCGCACATATTCGCGCCATCCAATAATTTGGCGAATGAATCCTTCGATATTATTAAACTCTAGATTATGCTTCTCGCCATATGCCGTAGCTTTTTTGATAACATATTCTGGTATTAGGAGCCCCGCGTTTAATAGCGGCGATAGAATAGAATGAAAAAGAAAGGGTGTTTCATAGTTAATCGCGTCTTGATAATCACCAAAATGCTTGAAACGTTTTTTAAGGAAATCATCTAACCATTTTTTTGCATCATCATGGGTAATGGGATAGCAAAATGAATCGGTGTCGCCTGGATTATTAGCAAATTTTTTTTCCACGTATTTTTTTGCGCGGGAAACATAGGCATTAATTTTTGGCTGCCAAATAGCGGGTATGGAAACAGATACCGGAATTTTTTTTCTATTCTCCGTGTCTAAATTCCATGCGCCGCCAAGCGGTTCCCCGTTTTTTATGAGTATGTTAAGTCGTTTTCTCTGGGCGATATAAAACGGCTGCATCCGAAAAGTTTTGTCTTTTTTATCAAATGTTTTTTTTATTATATCCATTGGCGTGAGAAAGGCGGGCGTTTGATGCGATTCAAAAGAAATATTTTCTTTTTGCAGCATTTTTTTTAATGATGATTCAAACGGTGTATCTACCGGATCTATATAAGAGATGTGGGATATCTTATGTTGGCGTAGCAATTTCCAGATCGACTCATCAAATGTGCAATAATGTACCGTCTTTTTTTGGCTTTTCAAAAAATCATGATAATAGTTCATCGACGCATGATGAAAAATCAGTTTTTGTTTGTGAAACGAAAAATCGGTAAAATAACGAGGCGCTTCCCAAAGAAAAATTGGATAATCGCTTTCTAATAACTCATGATTTTCAAAAAGTTGATGCGGAAATATAAGTAGGCCAGATTTAATACTTTTCATGGCTTCACACTTTTATAGAGTAATTTTGCTCGAGCGCTCTCTTCTGCATGATCAACCATCGGCGCTGGATAATCGATGCGAGAGTTTTTGTATTCTTCATCCCAAGCATGAATTGTTTTTGGTGATACTTTTGCAAGTTCTGGTACCCATTTTTTTATATACGCGCATTCTGGATCGAATTTTTTCTGCTGGAGCCACGGGTTGAAAATTCTAAAATACGGTTGTGCATCGCAACCAGTGGAAGCTGCCCATTGCCAATTGCCGTTGTTTACTGCCGGATCGTAATCAACGAGTTGTTGAGCAAAATATTTTTCGCCCCAGAGCCAGTTGATATGCAAATCTTTCGTTAAAAATGAAGCGACGATCATGCGAACTCGATTATGCATGTAGCCGGTCGCATTTAATTGCCGCATACCGGCATCAACAATCGGAAAACCGGTTTTGCCTGAGCACCACGCATCAAAATCTTTTTTACTCGTATTCCAATCCAATTGATCATATTTTTTATGAAAAGCGTGCCCATAAACGAACGGACTGTAATACGCAACGTGCGTAAAAAAATCACGCCAATAAAGTTGACGCAGTAACGGGTGAGCTGGGCCTAAGCGATTTGCTATGGCAGCATACGTTTCGCGCACCGAGATCGTGCCGAATTTCAAATGGGCCGAAAGGCCAGTGGTGTGCTGTGCAGGAAAATCACGTATTTTTTGATAGTGCTGAAAGTCAGAAATTGATTTGATTATTTTCAATGCTTCTTTTCGCCCACCATGCACAAAAATTTCCTTGTTACTTTCTGGCAGAATCTGTTTGTACGCCGTTGTTGCTTCTGAGCCATTCAGCGCGCCTCGATAGAAATGCGCAGCGGGTAATTTTTGTGGTTGTTTAACGGGGAAATGGAGCGATGCTTTATAGAATGCGGTGAAAATAGAGTAAGGAGTTCCACCTTGCGTCTTGATCTCTTCAGGCTCATGCAATAAAGCATCGCCGTATTGATGAAAAGCGACATCATAATGAAGGCACTGTTTTTTAATCTCTTCATCTCGCTTGATTGAAAAAGGCGTATAATCGCGGTTGCAAAAAACCGCATTAATTTTACCCGACTTTAAAAGGGATCCTATAACCTCTTCATTTTTCCCGTAAAAAAGATAAAGCTTGCCATCTTTTTTACGAAGTTCTTCATCAAGCTCTCGCAAGGATTCGATCATAAATTGGATAGCATTTAAACTTCGGTATTCATTTTTTTTGCTCACTTGCCGCGAATCAAAAATAAAGCACGGTATAACTGTTTCCGATTGTTTAATCGCTTCAATCAATCCCGTGTTATCTTGCAAGCGAAGATCGCGCCTGAAGATGAAAAGTGACGTTTTATAGTTCATACGTGTTATAACATTTCTCTCAATTTAAGAAGTTTTTTTTGAAGCGTTGTTATTTGTTCTGAAATAGCTTCTGGCAGTTCGCGTGTTTTTTCTTGCGCCGGAATAAAAGTGATTTCCTCCGCAGCTGCCGTTGATGGAGTAAACGGTTGTGCTGCATGTTCTTCTAACCATTTTTTTGCGCCGGCGATCGTGAAGCCTTGATCGTAAAGGAGTTGTTTAATCTGTTTAAAACGATCAATGTCCGCTTGTTCATAGCAACGTTGACCGCCGGTTGATCTTGGCGAATTGAGCCCGAATTCTCGTTCCCAAAATCTGAGAACGAATCGTTTTACATTGAGCTCTTTTGCGATGTGCCCGATGCGATACTGCTTTTTCATAACTACCTCTTTTTTATAGGTTATGATATAACTCTTGCTAGCTGAACGATTTCTTCTCTGTTAAACTAGCAAAAAAACAGTTCGATATACCAATATTTAGTATAAGGTGCTTCATGAATTTTAACGAGATTTCCAAATTACTGATTCCATTTGCACTTGCGCTTGCGACTACGATGGGACTCCGTTATTTTTTTAGTCGTCATGAAGGGGCCGAAACTATTGAGATGGTAAGATCAGGGCAACGATTTGTTGCACCCAAATCTACAGAAGTTGAAGTGCACAAACCGCTTAATCTTGAAATAGATTTTAGTGACGCAAAAAATACTAAACTGCCAACAATTACCTCTTTTGAAACAGAAAACGCATTTTATGAATTTTCTTCTGAGGGCGCTTCATTGCGACGCCTTGAATTCAGACGCAACTGGGGAGAAAAAGAAGGATTTTTAAGCACCGTATTTCCGCCGGCCGGTGGAGATCGTGAGAAACGATGCTTCTTGGTTGCACTTGAAGAAAAAACGCCACTTTCATTTGAGTTGGTAAATCATCAAGAAGATGATAAAACTCATACGCTTACCTACCGAGCACCGATTGAAAATGGCTATTTAAACAAAAAGTTTGTGGTTTACAAGCAAGACTATCGAATTGATCTAGAAGTTGGATTCGAGGCAAACGGCGTCATTAACCAAAGAGCACGCATATTTATTCCTTCGCCATTGGTTTCAGAATTGGCAGGTGAAGATGTCGTTACGGTTATTGCAAATGACGAACGTAATAAAGTTAAAATGTATTCACGCAATGCCGAGACAGCTTCTTCGTATTGGTCGCATCCAACCTTGTTTGGCGCGCAAGATCGTTATTTTATTCATGCATTAGTAAACGATCCGCAACAATTTACACAACGTGGCTACTTCAAGCCGGTGGATCTGGAAATGTGGTACGCCATTCTAGAAGGGCCTGATGTTACCGGCAATGCTTCATGGAACCTCTCGTTTTATATGGGGCCAAAAGAGGATCAAGCGATGGCCCAAGTAGATGCGCGCTTAGAAGAAACGTTGAACTATGGGATGTTCTCGTTTATTTCAAAACCGCTTTCGCAATTAATGCTGCGTGCGCTTGAGGCTATTTATGGCGTTGTGCATAATTATGGCTGGGCAATTATTATTCTGACGATTCTTCTCAAACTATTGTTGTTGCCATTTACCTGGCGCGGTGAACAAAGCTTGAAAAAGCGTATGGAATTTCAAAAGAAGCTTGATCATATTCAGCACAAATACAAACACGATAAAGAGGCGTTGGCTGAAGCGCGCGCTGAACTGATTCGTAAGCATGGTATGCCAGGAATGGCCGGATGTATTCCGCTTCTGCTCCAGTTGCCAATCTTCTGGGCGTTGAGCATCATTCTTTCAAATGCGATCCAGCTTTATAAGGCGCCATTTTTGTGGATCCCAGATTTAACAGCGCGTGATCCGTACTATATTCTGCCGATTCTGATCTTTATTGGGATGGTATTACATGCGCCGGCGGGCAACGATCCAAAACAGCGTGTTTCATCTATTGGCATGGCGCTCGTGGTTGCAGCAGTTCTTTCAAGCTTTTCAAGCGGATTGGCGCTCTTTACGATAGTGAGTACATTCTTGGGCGTTGCACAAGCGCAAATTATGAAAGTTTTGAAGTATGATTGAGCAAGTCCCAACGCTCGGGCAGTTACTGAAGCAATTACAGCAAGTCCCGTACCTTGCATCAAAAAATATGTATCGTGTTGCTAACTATTTTCTCACCATGGATGATGCAAAAGCGCAAAAGCTCTGCAAAGCGATCATGGATGCGCGTGCAGAAGTAGTTCATTGCCCGCATTGTTTTGTCTGGAAAGAAAAAGCCAAAGCATGCCCATTTTGCGATTCACCCAAACGTGATAGTTCCATTATCTGCGTTGTAGAAACATGGCAAGAATTAATGGCGATTGAAAAAACGGGAGGCTACAGTGGCCTGTATCATATTCTTGGCGGCGCAATTTGCCCGTTAAATGGCGTTGGCCCTGAGGATTTGACTGTTGATCAGCTTGTCGCTCGAGTAAACGATGATATTAAAGAAATAATTTTAGCAACCAATCAAACGCCTGAGGGTGAGGCAACTGCTTCATATATTTCTTCAAAGCTTAAAAATTGGTCAATCAAAATTTCATGCTTAGCGCGAGGCATTCCTGTTGGTTCTTCGCTTGAATATATGGATCGCGTTACGGTGTTTAAAGCATTATCAGAGCGACGGCCGTTTTAAAATCTTGAAATGTTTCGATAAAAACAAACTTTAACTATCAATTAATATTAAAGGATAAAAGTATGAAGCGTATCTTTTTTGTATTTATTATTGGTTGCTCTTTTGGAATTTCTTATGCGATGGATAGTTGCAATAATAATGAAACCGGTGATAACGCTTCGTCCGATTTGCCTAAGGCGCCCACCAGTCAAAAAATAGATGAAGCATTTACAAACAATTGCAAAGAAATTGTTTTGTATAGAAATGTTATTGAATCTAAGCTTCCCGAAGAGGCGAGTTTGCAAACACTTGATCTTTCTAATCAAAGAATAACATCTGATACAATAGAGGCCGATATTTCAGTGCTTGCAGAAGTCATGAGGCTAACGGCTAAAAGGGACGCTAATTCAGAGGTGGTTAAGCTTGTTAGGATAAAATATATTAACCTACAAAAAAATTGTTTAGATGAATTTCCTAAGCAGTTTTTGAATTTCGCGCCAACTACCGCAGGTTTAGACCTTTCATCGAATAGAATTTTAAAATCCCCTGAATTATCATCGTTTTCTAATTTATATGCATTGGTTCTAAAGAATAATAAACTAAAGATTCTGACAGTTTGTGCTTTACCCAAGTTGGGACGTTTGATCGCATCCCATAATCAAATAGAGCAACTCAATCTAGAAAGTCTTCCCGAGCTCAATGAAGTAGATCTCTCTTTTAATAAATTAAAGAGCTTGCAGGAGAATTTTAGTGATTTAACAGAATTAGAAAAACTCAATCTATCATTTAATGAATTTGAGGGTGTGCCTCACATCATATCTAAAATGAAGAAGTTAATGAGGATTGATATGGTACAAAAAGAGGGATTAAAGGTGCCGATAGATAGAGAAGAATTTACTAATGTTGGCAGATTAATGGTGAGTTCAAAAGATTCTATTAAAAAGCCGGTATGGGGGCGTTTTGTTGAAGAGCTTTATACTGATGATATTAGTAATTATGAGAAAACAGGCATTCCTGCAAAATCATATTTTTTAAAAGCTGCATCAAAATAATTATAAGAATATAAGGTACAGAAAAAATCTGTACCTTATTCTTCAATTCTATACTGATCGCTGCGGAACTTCTTAGAAAGGCGTTTCGCCACATTCTTGTTTAGCTTCGTCGCTGAATCCGATACAACTATTACATTGAATACACGTTTCACGATCAACGCTTCTACCTGCTGCACATGCGGCTTGGCAATCTATACAGCCTCGTCCCGTTCCATTTGAATCACAGTCAGCTTTTATAGCAACGCTCGAAATACTAGAAACAATGGCAAAAAGGGACGCCATTATTATTAATTTCATCTTCATAAATTGCTCCTTTTGTTTTTAAAGTAGCAAAAAGTGGCTTAAATACGCAATAATTCACGGTTTTGAATAGGCGGGCGCTATAAATAATGTACCACAGGAAAATTAGTGATAATCAGTCGAATAAGAAAGCGTATTTTGGCACTTGTAAATTAATCGAGTTTATTACCTATAAAAAAATCTATTTCTTTAGTCTGCAATGCAAGAAGTGTGTAAAGCGAATCGAGTCTTTTTTTATCAGATGGATGTTTTTTTGATGCCCATTTGTTGTCGCTGAAAAGAGGAAGTTCTATCATTAAATGGGTATTTGTAAGAGCTTTAGCAGCTTCGTATTGGTCTGCTTCATATTCGTGTTGGCGCTTAATTCTTAAATACTCTTTTGATTTAGGTTTTATTCCCAAAACTTGAAGGGTACAGCTTGTAGTTGCATGCTTTTTTAATACGTGTGTAATTTCGTGTGTAAGCGCTGCTTGAGCGTCTTCATTGAAGGGTAAGCTCAGAAAATTCGAATTAAATTTTATAGTGAATTGTTTGTTCGTGTATTGCACACTTGCACAATCAGTATTGTCATCGCTCTGAATGCACCATGCCTTTTTCTTTAATTCATCATTTGATTCAATGAGTTTGTTAAGATGATTCCTAAATTCATCAAACTTCCAAGAGAGAAAAATAGCATCGTAAGTAATTGAGGGTTTCTGCTCATCTTCTTCCTCTTGGTCTATTTCTGAAACAATCGAAACCAATTCTTGATAAGTTCCCTTCTTACCGTCAAAGAGCATATTTTTTGTTGCTTCGTTAAACAAGTATTCATTTCTTTTTTCATGGAATGTTTCGACAAAGCTCTGTACCTTCAAATTTTCTTTTTTGAGTAGTCGGATAAACTCCGCATGTCTATCTGTTTGAGGTGGATAGTTTTTGCTGACGGCTTTGAATAAATCATTGATGTTTGCGAATTTACCACTATTTATTGCAGTTATAAGTGATTTTGATTGTTCATGTCTCGGTGCGGGCAATTGAGATTTACGTTGCATAGCGCGTGCGATTTTTTGGAAGTCTTCAAATGTTTGTTTAAGCCCCATTGGCTTTTGAAGATCCATAGAATTATTGTAGTTAGGTAAACCTAATGCAAATAAAATCACTATTGTTTTTTTTAACATGAACAACCTTTTAAAACTAAATACTTCTAATAACTGTATCATATTTGTAAATTTTGTCAATTAGTATTAATTTTTATAATTACGCAGAGCTTGAACGTGCCTATAAGAATGATAATTTTTTGACATGGGCGAATTGTTCAGTTTGTGCTATTATTTTGGAATCGGAGTGGAATCTGCATTTTAGCGATCAGACTCATAAAAAAGATAAGAAAGATAAAGGGAACCAATGGCAATTCGTGAAAAGCATGATGCGGCATTCTTCAAAAGTCGCCGTGCACAATTGATGCAATTAATTCGTGAACAGTATCCGAAATCGGCCGATGGGCTCATAGTTCTTTTTGGTGCGTTTGAGAGCCACTCAATCTTCAAGCAAGAGCGTTCATTTTACTATTTGACTGGGATTGAAGAGCCAGCATGTGCATTATTAATTGATTTAAAAAGTGATAAAACAACGTTGTATGTTCCAAATTTTGGCAATGAACGAGCAAAGTGGGTCGCTTCCACTATTTCTCCTGCGCAAAAAGATCGATTGGGATTTGATGAAATTGTGTATTTGGGAGCGCAATGCAAAGGATATCAATGCCATCCATTTTTTAGCAAAGAGGAATATCAAGAACTCATAAAAATATTGGATGCAGCGGTCGCGCAAAAGCGTACGGTTTTTACATTCAACCCTAATTCCGGATCCGCATACGTTGAACAGCGATTTATTTTGCAGCGCATTAATAGTTTAATTCCGAATTTATCTGAATTTGTAGTCGACATTTCTCCATTGCTTGCCAGTATGCGCCGCATTAAGCAGAATCAAGAGCTTGAATATTTGTATAAAGCGATAGATGTAACGATTGATGCACATGCCGCGGTTGCTCGTGCTATTGCTCCAGGAAAAAAAGAATATGAGATGCAAGCGCTTATTGAATATCTTTTTACTTCTCGTGGATGCTCAGTTGCTTTTGGAAGTATTGTAGCATCGGGGCCAAACAGTACCATTTTGCATTACCAGGAAAATAACGGAAAACTTGAGCAAGGAGATATGGTCGTAGTTGATATTGGCGCAGAGTACAATTACTACAATGCGGACCTTTCACGCACATTTCCCGTATCTGGAACTTTTACCAAGCGGCAGCGAGAACTTTATTTGATCGTGCTTGAAACGCAAGATTATATAGCGAGCTTAGCGCGTCCTGGTATGTGGGTTTCCAATAAAGACAAACCGGAACAATCGCTTTACCATCGCGCCGTTAGTTTCTTACAAGAAAAAGGGTACGAAAAATATTTCTTGCATGGTATTGGGCACTATTTAGGGCTCGATGTGCATGATGTTGGCGATTATAGCACGCCGCTTCAAAAGGGAGATGTGATCACTATTGAGCCTGGTATCTATATTCCCGAAGAAGGGATTGGTATTCGTATTGAAGATGATTATTGGATCATCGAAGATGGCAATATTTGCTTGAGCGAAGATTTATTAAAATCACCCGATGATATCGAATTGATGATGGCGGAAAAAATCCAACCTGAAGATGAACCGGAAGAAGAACTCGAACTCGAGCAAGAGCCGGTTGAATCTGAAGAGGAAGATTTTGACGATGAAGAGAATTAAATAAGAGCCACGATATTTTGACAATAAAGAGAGCCTGGAAATTCTTTCAGGCTCTCTTTATTAATTATTAATTATTCGCAGAATTTAATTATGTGTTTTGATTTAAGAATCACACCAGCAAAAAGCCCGGTGAGTAAAGAACCAACAAGGATTTTGCTTATCCCGCTTTTTTCTTTGTCTTCAGCTTTTTGAGATAATGATGTTCTTATGCCACTAAAAGCAAGCAATAGACCACCAGTAGCACCAATGCCGCCTAAAACGTTCAAAGCAACCAAGCGTGGGTCGCTATAGGCGAACTGAGTAATTTTTTCTTTAGCTTTTTCACCGGCGTTTACTAAAATAGGGGTCACTTTTTCTTTTGCGTTTGAAAGCACCGTTCCGAACGTTTCTTTCATTTTTTCAGAAAATGTGCGCTCGTCTATTTGCATGTATTCCGCTTGCATGTGAACCGACGGTACAAAAAGCAAGCCCGCCAAAAATATTTTTTTGAAATTCATATAAACTCCATTCAATTATATTTACAGATCTCATTTTAGCACAAAAAAGGGGGCGTGGAAAACGCCCCCCAATAAACAGCCGAGAAAAGTTACAAATAGAAAACTATGCCTTTTTTTGGAGCATTTTCATCGTAAAGAGCATGGAAAGTGCTAAAAAAAGTCCAATACTTAACGAACAGGCAAAGGAAATCCAAATTCCATAAGGAATCGTATAGCCAGCAACGATATAAGCAATAAAGCTGCTGATAAGGGCTGGGGCAGCATAAGGGAGCTGCGAGCGAACGTGCGCATGCAAGTCTGCTTCAGCACTGGTGGCGGACATAATCGTTGTAGTTCCAATAGGTGAAACGTGATCCCCAGCAACCGCTCCAGCAAAAATTGCACCAATAACTGGGTACGCCATCAAAAGATCGCCAATGGCTGCAGGTGTGGGTATTTGGGCAAATTTTGCAACGAGGGGTATAGCCAAAGGGACTAATACCGCAATAGTACCCCAAGAAGATCCTGTTCCAACGGCGGTAATAAGTGCCGCTATGAAAAACATTGCTGGCAAGAATGCGCTACTTACCGAGCCAACAAGGATTTGTGCTAAAAATTCACCGGTGTGCAGATTGTTTTTCAAAAGAGAACCAAAAGTCCACGCAAGAAAGAGAATTGCGATGGAATCTTTCATAAGTTCGTAGCCGCCGCGTGCAATAATCGGTAAATCGCTGAAGGTAATTTTTTTAGTAACAAACGCTACAAAAATGCTTACGGTGAGTGCCGTAACGCCGCCAGCAAAAAGGGCTAAGAAAATATCTGTTTTTTGCATTGTTTGCGCGAGTGAATTTGGGCCGCCAAATAGCGCAGAATCTCCCAGGTACAGGACGGCAATAATGATGCCTGCAATAAGTGAACCCAAGGGAAACAGAAAATCAAAGAGTGTGCCCTTGGTTTCAGTTGATTGCGCTACTTTGCTTTCGTGTTCTTGCGCCCCGCCAAAAAGATTGCCTGTTTTTTGAGCAATTTCTTCATGCACGCGCATTAATCCCCAGGAAGAATTGGAGCGAATGATATAGAAAACACTTGCGGCGATAATGAATGAATAAAAAATGAATGGAATGCTTTGCAAATAGAATGCGAAAGGATCTTCAAGAATTATAGGCTGCGCGTCTTTGTTTATAGAGACGCCTGCTTTTTCAAGCTGCATCAAAATCATAGCAACCCAGGTTGAAAACGGGACCAAAATGATCATTGGGGCAGCGAGGGAATCGATAAGAAATGCTAATTTAATGCGGGGGACCTTAAACGTGTCGGTCACCGGCTTCATAATCGAACCGACCGTGAGGATGCTAAAAAAATCGTCTATAGCAAAGCAAAAAGAAAGAAGCATTGAAGCGGTTTCGGCGTTACGAGCATTTGTAAGTCTTTTTTTTATGATGCGGCCGTAGGCGATGGTGCCTCCCGTATAGCTAATCAATGTAATCAAAGCGCCAAGGCTCAAAAGGAAGCCGAATGTGTATATATTTGCAATATCAAATTGCGCAATAACGTTTTGATAAAGAATACGCATCGATTCAAATGGTGAAAATGAACCTGCAATAACGGCGCCAGATAAAATTCCCATGCAAAGAGCAAAAAGTACGCGGTGCGTAATAAATGCTAGAGCGATAACAAGTAGGGGCGGCAACAAAACGAGCCAATTGAGCTGCATAGGAGTCCTTGTGCGAAAAAAATAATGAATACTTTATGAATATAAATAAAAGCGGCAATTATGGAAACCATTAGTTTGGCAAATCTCATTTGACCCAGAAAGCTTTTTGCTCTACTATTGAACTACACGTAAAGATTTTTTGCTAAGTCGATAAGGAATCCACCATGGATATGAATAAAGCATTTTACCTCAGAAAAGAAGATCAAAAGCCAAAATGGCACGTAATTGATGCACGTGGGAAAATTGTAGGCCGTTTGGCGACAAGAGTTGCTGATATTCTGCACGGAAAACACGTTCCTATCTATACTCCTCATTCTGATGCTGGTGACTACGTAGTCATCATCAACGCAAAAGACGTTGTATTTACCGGTAAAAAATGGCAACAAAAAACTCACTATACCTATTCAGGTTGGATGGGCGGACAAAAATCGGCCACAATGGAAGAGTTGGGCGCGGTTAAGGTCTTAGAGCTTGCGATTGAAAGAATGCTGCCAAAATCGAAATTAGGCCGCTCTGTGATTAAAAAGCTACGCATTTACGAAGGTGCTGAGCATCCGCACATCGCGCAAATGAAAAAAGCTGAATAAAACACAGCACTTTTCTAGATAAATTAAAAGGGCCGACTAAAATCGGCCCTTATTTTTTTGCTGTACCAGAAAAGCTTTTGCTAGGCAATTTTAATTCAACGGCCCCATTTCTTTAAAAAAATTATTAACCTGATCCTGTGATGCGATATTTAGATGTTGCGCCATGAAACCAATTTCAAGGGCCATAATATTAAGCTCGTTTTGCGCAATATCGAGTTTGATCGCAAGTGGCAGTGCAGGATCGATGATACGAAGGTTTGATCGTTTATCAAGCTGAGTAGCATGGGGATTACATACCGTGTTTGCTGGATAGTTGTGATATCCAGTTAAAAAAGAATTGCTGCGATTATTGAGTCTGGCAATGTGCATTCTTACTAAGTGAAAACTACCCGCTAACGGGAATGATATGCACAGGATGAAAAATAGTTTGTTCATAGCTAAGTTATTACGCTATTGAAAATAGGTGAAGTACATCTTTAACGCTGAGAAATACCACGAGGGCAAGCACCGCAATCCAGCAAACATAATGAATCATCATGCGGGTTTTTTCAGGTAATGGACGGCCTACAATAGCTTCGATCGTATAAAGAAGCGCTTGGCCACCATCCATGATGGGAAGCGGAATGATATTCATGAGCGCTAAGTTTACGCTGATAAATGCAAGAAGCAGCATGAAAACTTTGATCCCTTTTTCAGCGCCTTTAACTGTCTGAGAAATTACCATTAATGGCCCGCCAACTTGGCCGACGTTTTGAAGGGTAAAAATGCCGACGAGCGCTTTCCATACTTGGACAACAATTAAATGAGTTGATGAAATGCCCATTTTTATTGAATCAATGAACGAATAGTTGGGAATAACAAAATCTAACCCGAGAAACCCTACGGTTTGATCTTGAACAGTGCGCTCACCAACGATAACCGGTAGTTCTTGCAATGAACCTGCGCGTTCTACGGAGAAGTTGAGCTTATTATTGGGGTTATTCTTAACGATTGTGATTAATTGCGTAGCCGAGGTAATCGGTTCATTATTTACCGCTTTAACGATGTCTCCCTCTTGAAGCTGAGCTTGAGCTGCAGGGGATTCATTTTCAATGGTAGCAATAGTGGTTGATGCATTACTTGGATAAAGGAGCGCAGATTTTGGCATTCCAGTAAAATAGAGCGCCGAAAGAGCAATATAGGCAAAAATGAGATTGAAAAGCACGCCGCCAGCCATAACAAGCATTTTTTGATAATAAGGCTTAGTGGCGAACGAATATTTATCTTTGCGGTGCGCTTCTTTTTGATCGCCTTGGCCCACTTCTGCTGCGCCAGCGATCTCAACATAGCCCCCAAATGGGATGGCAGAAAGCACGAATTCGGTTTCGCCTATCTTTTTGCTTAAAAGCTTCGGCCCCATACCTATAGAAAATGAGGGGGTGGCAATTTTGAAGAGTTTGCAAAAGAGGAAATGGCCTAGCTCGTGAAATCCTATAAGAAATCCGACGCCTGCAATTCCCGCTGCGATGAAAAAAAGATGCTGTGCTGTGCCGAGTAGCTGCGATACGATTTGATAAGCCATACAAATACTCCTTAGCAAAAATAAGGCCGAATAAGGTTTGTAAGTTGTTTTTTTTCTCTGAGATCTGACATACACGGTAACATGAATAGTGTGCGACGTCTATGAGCAAAAATCATTTCTTGGAGGCACAATTCCACTTGAAAAAAATCTGGAAAAGGTTAAAATGTTTATAATTCTTTAATGTTTCAAAAATAAACGATACACAGAGAATCAACGCGCCCGACGCTTTCGATATAGAATCTACTGATTGGTAATTAGTTACAGTTAACGATTAATTTTTTGGGAAAACTTTATGCCTACAATAAATCAACTTGCCCGCTTTGGACGTCACAAAGTGGTATATAAGTCTAAGAGCCGTGCACTTAAAGGTGCTCCGCAAGCACGTGGTGTTTGTACTCGTGTGTCTACTATGACTCCTAAAAAACCTAACTCAGCTCTTCGTAAAGTGGCTCGTGTTAAGCTTTCAACAGGAATCGAAATAACTGCTTATATCGGTGGTGAAGGCCATAACTTACAGGAACACTCTGTTGTTCTCGTTCGTGGTGGAAGAGTAAAGGATCTTCCAGGTGTGAAATATCACATCGTTCGTGGTGCATTAGACACTGCTGGAGTAGAGAATAGAAAGCAAGGACGTTCGTTGTATGGCGCAAAACGACAACAAGCTAAAGCGGCTAAATAAGCTAGGCAAGAAGGATTTAATCTATGGCAAGGCGTAAAAAATTAATAAGCTTAAAGCGTGATATCGGTGTCGACGAACGCTATGGGTCTGAATTAGTTGCAAAGTTTATCAACGTTGTTATGTGGCGCGGCAAAAAAGGCGTTGCGCGCAAAATAGTTTACGACGCAATCGAAATTCTTACCAAGAAGTCTGGAAATAACCGCGAAAAAGGGCTTGAGTATTTTTACCGAGCTTTTGAGCAAGTTTTTCCTGCTATTGAAGTACGTCCACGACGTGTTGGTGGTAGCGTTTATCAAATTCCAGTTGAAGTTCGCCCAGAACGTCGCCGTGCGCTTGCAATGCGTTGGGTTATTGATGCTGCTAAGAAACGATCAGATAAATCTATGGGGCTACGCCTAGGCCACGAGTTGCTTGATGCAGCAGAAGGTCGCGGAGATGCGGTCAAGAAGAAGCTAGATGTTCATAAGATGGCTGAAGCTAACCGTGCATTCTCGCACTACGCGTGGTAATTGGGGATAGTTATGAGTAGAGAAAGAGAACTGCAAAAATTTAGAAATATTGGTATTGCTGCCCATATTGACGCTGGTAAAACCACCGTGACTGAGCGCATCCTTTTCTATACAGGTGTTACCCATAAGCTTGGGGAAGTCCATGAGGGCGACACGGTTATGGATTGGATGGAGCAAGAGCGTGAACGCGGCATTACGATTACTTCCGCTGCAACGACGTGCACGTGGAAGGGTCACAATATTAATATTATTGATACGCCCGGACACGTTGACTTCACCATTGAAGTAGGCCGCTCATTGCGCGTGCTTGATGGAATGGTCGGTGTTTTTTGCGGCGTAGCTGGAGTTCAGCCTCAATCAGAAACAGTATGGCGCCAAGCAAAACGCTATAAAGTTCCGCGTATTATTTTTGTTAATAAGCTTGATCGCGTTGGTGGCGATTTCTTGAGAGTTGTTAACGATATTAATGAAAAATTACATGTAAACGCTGTTCCTGCTCAAATGCAAGTTGGTTTTTCTGAAAATCTTTCAGGAATTATCGATTTATTAACGCGCAAAATGGCTACGTTTAGTGAAGCTGATCGCGGCGTTACTATAACGTGGTCTGATGTTCCTGCTGAGCATGTTGAACAAATGGAAAAATTGCGTACGCAGCTTGTTGAAAAAGCGTGCGACTTTGATGATGCAATGGCAGAACGTTATTTGAATGGTGAAGAGCTTTCAATTCCTGAAATTAAAGCGGCACTTCGTAAGGGTGTTATTAGCCAGCAAATCGCGCTTGCATTTTGCGGCACTGCATTCAAGAACAAAGGCGTTCAGCTGATGCTTGATGCGGTAACCGATTATTTACCATCGCCTCTTGACGTTCCGCCAGTTGTAGGAAAAGTTCCTTCAACCGGTAAGGAAGAAGAGTGCAAGGCGGATCCAGATGCTCCTTTTGCAGCGCTTGTATTTAAAATTATGACCGATCCTTTCGTTGGTGTTCTCACGTTTATTCGTGTTTACTCTGGCGAAATTAAATCTGGCTCATACGTGTACAATGCAAACACTGGCAACAAAGAGCGCGTAAGCCGTTTGGTAAAAATGCATGCCAATAAGCGTGAAGAAATTGATAGTGTAAAAGCAGGCGATATTGCTGCAGTGGTTGGTATTAAAGATGCGATCACTGGTCATACGCTCTGTTCTGAAGATCGTCCTATCTTGCTCGAATCTATTGATGTACCAGCTCCGGTTATCGATAGCTCTATTGAGCCAAAGAATAAAGGTGATTACGAAAAGATGGTAATCGGCTTGCGTAAATTAATGCAAGAAGATCCATCATTTAGATTTACCTATAATCAAGAAACGGGCCAAACGGTTATTTCTGGTATGGGTGAGTTGCATCTTGAAATTATTGTCGATCGCCTCAAACGTGAATCAAAAGTGGATGTGGCGCAAGGCAAGCTTCAAGTTGCTTATAAAGAAACAATTCAAAAGTCTGTCGATTCTGAGGGGAAATACATCAAGCAATCTGGTGGCCGTGGTCAATACGGGCATGTTTGGATTAAGCTTGAGCCTCGCGAGCGTGGATCAGGATTTGTATTTGAAGATGATATCGTTGGTGGATCGATTCCAAAAGAATTTATCCCCGGTGTAGAAAAAGGTATTGAAGAAGCCCTCTCTTCTGGCATCTTGGCAGGATTTCCTGTAGTGGACATTAAAGTTTCTCTATACGAGGGTTCGTATCATGATGTTGACTCTTCAGAAATGGCGTTTAAAATCGCCGGATCTATGGCATTCAAAAGCGGACTTGCGCAAGCAAATCCTGTGCTTCTTGAGCCAATTATGAAAGTAGAAGTTGAGACGCCTGAAGAATATATGGGTGATGTAATGGGTGACCTTAACTCTCGAAGAGGCAGAATCTTAGGGATGGAAGGTCGCAGTGGAAGCCAAGTGATTAACGCTGAGGTTCCGCTAGGTGAAATGCTTGGTTACGCGACGTCGCTGCGTTCGATGACCAAGGGAAGGGCAAGCTACTCGATGGAGTTTGAGGCATATAGAGAAGTGCCTAAACACATTGAAGCAGCTGTAGCTCAGAAAAAATAGAATAATACACATATCGTACAGAGTCTGTAGGAGACCAATATCATGGCAGCTATATTTGAAAGAAAAAAACCGCACGTAAACGTCGGAACCATCGGTCACGTTGACCATGGCAAAACCAGCCTTACCGCTGCAATAACAAAATATTTGGCACAAAAAGGTTTAGCGAATTTTACCGCTTACGATCAAATCGATAAATCGCCTGAAGAAAGAGAACGTGGAATTACGATCGCTGCGTCTCACGTTGAATATGAAACAGACAAACGTCACTATGCGCACGTTGACTGCCCTGGCCACGCCGACTATGTAAAAAACATGATTACCGGTGCGGCACAGATGGACGGCGCAATTCTTGTTGTTTCTGCAGCAGATGGTGCGATGCCTCAAACACGTGAACACATCTTGCTTGCAAAAAACGTAGGTGTTCCTGCCCTTGTTGTATTCTTGAATAAATGCGACATGGTTGATGACAAAGACATGATCGATATGGTTGAAGAAGAAGTTCGCGATCTTATCAGCAAGTATGGCTTTCCTGGTGCTGATGTTCCTGTAGTTCGCGGTTCTGCAACCAAAGCGCTCGCAGGCGATGCTGGTGAACTTGGTTACCAAGCAATTCAAAAATTATTAGACGCAGTTGATACCTATATTCCTGAACCAGTTCGAGAAATCGACAAGCCGTTCTTGATGCCGGTTGAAGGCGTATTCTCTATCGCTGGTCGTGGTACTGTTGCTACAGGCCGTGTAGAGCGTGGCAAAGTTAAAGTCGGTGAAGAAGTTGAACTCGTTGGCTTCGGATCAACACAAAAGACAGTTGTAACTGGTGTTGAAATGTTCAAAAAAGAACTTAAAGAAGGCCAAGCGGGCGACAACGTAGGTATTCTTCTTCGTGGTACGAAAAAAGAAGAAATTGAACGTGGTATGGTTATTGCTAAGCCAGGTTCAGTACAACCTCACCAAAAATTCAAATGCCAAATTTACATCTTGAGCAAAGATGAAGGCGGTCGTCATAGCCCATTCTTCAACGGTTATCGTCCTCAGTTCTATTTCAGAACAACAGACGTAACAGGTGTTGTAACATTGCCGGCTGGTCGTGAAATGGTTATGCCAGGTGATAACGTTGAACTAAGCGTTGACCTTATTTCGCCAATTGCAATGGAAAAAGATCTTCGCTTTGCAATTCGTGAAGGTGGACGCACCGTTGGATCTGGTGTAGTAACTGAAATTCTTAAATAGTATCATACGGTAAGGTTTGGAATGAAAAAACAAAAAATTCGCCTAGCGCTTAAATCGTATGATCACCAGCTTCTTGATAAAGCGGTGAAACAAATTGTTTTGACAGCAAAAAGAACAGGTTCCCGAGTCGTGGGACCTGTTCCATTGCCTAATAAGAGCCGCTATTTTACCGTTTTGCGGTCACCGCACATCGATAAAAAATCGCGCGAGCAATTCGATTTGACAACGCACAAGCGTATCGTTGATATTGTTGATCCCTCTGAAGAAACAATGACAGCGTTGATGAAATTAAGTATCTCTTCTGGGGTTGACGTAGAAATTTGCTAGCGGTGGAAAGGTTATCGATGTTGAATGGTATTTGGGGAACCAAAATTGGCATGACCCAAGTTTTTTCTGAGCAAAATAAGGTGGTACCGGTAACGGTTATCGACCTTAATAATTGGATTATTTCTCAGGTGAAAACTAAGGATCGTGATGGGTATGAAGCAGTTCAAATTGGATGTTTGCGTGAACGTTATGCGCAAGAACCTTTCCAAATTGAATGGTTGAAGAAGAAAAATAAATATTTTAAATATTTCCGCGAAGTTGCATTGAACGATCAAGGCTCCTATCAAGTAGGTCAACCATTTGACTGGGCAGCGGTTTTAGCCGTTGGCCAAAAAGTTGATGTTTTTGGGATGACCAAAGGCCGTGGATTCCAAGGTGTCGTTAAACGCCACAATTTCAGAGGCGGTAGCGCCAGTCACGGACCACGTTTTGGTAGATGGCCGGGATCTATGAGTTTCATGAGATCTCAAGGTCGCGTTATTAAAGGTAAAAAATTACCTGGCCACATGGGTTGTGATCAACGCGTGATGAAACATCTAGAAGTGATTAGAGTTGAGCAAGATGCAAAGCTTGTCCTTGTTAAGGGTTCAGTACCTGGCGGAGCAGGCTCGCTCGTGTTTGTGCAGAAAGTATAGGAAATAGAACATGTGTGCTCAAAAAACAAAAAAAACTCAAACTACTTCGCAAAATGCTTTGATGGTTGCTAAAGCTGCAGATTTTCAAGCAGTTCCTGAGCGCTCAATCGATAAAGCCGCTTTTGCAATTAGTATTCGTACGTTATTGCAAAACGGCCGTCAAGGTACCGTCGGTTGCAAAGGACGTGCAGATGTTAACTTTTCAAATAAGAAGCCTTGGAAACAAAAAGGTACAGGCCGTGCACGTGCCGGATCTGCTCGCTCACCACTTTGGATTGGTGGTGGTGTAATTTTTGGTCCACAGCCTCGTACAAGAACTCTCAAAATTTCAAAAGATCTCAAACGAGGTGTTTTGAATACATTATTCTGGAATTATTTAGAGAATGGATCGATTGGTGTGCTTGATTGGCAACTTTCTAACGATTTGCCAAAAACATCCCACGCGCATCAAGCATTAAAAAATGCTCAATTGATTGGCAAAAGAATTATCCTCTTTCTTTCTACTGAAGATATGGTGCACTACGCTTCTTTTGTAAATATTCCAAATGTGAACGTTGTGCTCTTTGATGATGCGAACGCATACAGTATTGTACGCGGCGATCAATGGGTTGTGTTAAAGAAAGATTTAGACTTGTTTAAGAAAATGGTGGCCACATGGAGTTAAGCGTTTATAATGTCATCCTCAAACCTGTGGTGAGCAGTAAAGCTTCGGGATTGATGCAACAATTTAAAAAAGTTGTTCTTGAGATTCACCCGCAAGCAAATAAACCTATGGTGAAAGAAGCGCTCAAAAAGCTCTTCAATGTAGAGACAGACACAGTTCGCATTGTGGTCCGCAAAGGAAAAAATCGTACGTTCAAACGTAGAAAAACTCAGGGCAAACTTTCAAAGCGTGCTATTGTTACGTTGAAACCGGGTTATTCCTTAGGCGTTGCAGAAACAGGTCAAATGGCAGCTGCCGAGCAAATGCCTGCAGGCCAAAAGTAATAACGAAGGATAAACAATGGCAGTAATCACAAGAAAACCAAGAAATGCTTCGTTACGATTTCAAAGTTTTTTAACTTCTGAAGATATAACGAAAAAATCACCTGAGAAATCACTCGTTTTTGGGTTGAGAAAAAAAGGTGGTAGAAACGCCTATGGACGCATCACGGTGCGCCATAGAGGCGGTGGCGCGATGCGCAAATACCGTATGATCGATTTTATGCGCTCATGCAGAGATGTTGAAGGTAAAGTTATGGCGATCGAGTACGATCCAAATCGTAACGTTCGCATAGCATTAGTTTCCTATGCCAATGGTTCAAAGGCATACATGCTTCTTCCTCAAAATTTGAGTGTAGGGCATACAGTTGCTGCTGGTCAGAATGTTGACCCAAAAGTAGGGAATTGCCTGCCATTGCGCAATATTCCTGTCGGTTTTGTGGTTCACAATATCGAAATCAAGCCCGGCGGCGGCGGCAAGCTCGTACGTAGTGCTGGCCTTGGAGCGCAAGTTCTAGCTAAAGAAAATGAGTATGCTACATTAAAGATGCCATCTGGAGAGATTAGAAAGATTAATCTCGAGTGTTGGGCAACGGTTGGCATGCTTGGAAATGCTGAGCATAAGAACATCGTTATTGGTAAAGCTGGGCGTACGCGCCAAATGGGTATTAGACCAACGGTTCGCGGTATGGCGATGAACCCTGTTGATCACCCTCATGGTGGTGGTGAAGGTCGTTCTAAATCTGGTTCTCATCCTACAACTCCATGGGGTAAGGGATGCAAAGGTACCAGAACGCGTCGTAGAAAGAATCCATTGATTTTAAAAAGACGTAAATAATTTAAGGTAACCAATGGCAAGATCGATTAAAAAGGGCCCGTTCGTAGACGAGTCACTAATAAAAAAAGTAGAACAGGCAAAAACTTCTGGAAAACGAGAAGTTATTAAAACCTGGTCACGAAGAAGCATGGTAATTCCTGATTTTGTAGGTCTTACTATTGCGGTTCACAATGGTAAGAAGTTTATTCCTGTTTTTGTTACAGAAAATATGGTGGGACATTATCTGGGCGAATTTTCGCCAACCAGAACCTTTAGAGTTCATAGTGGCCAACGTCAAGCCGGAGTTGCCCCAGAGTCATAATTCAGGTACAGTAAATTAATACAATTAGATGTATAACAGGAAAAAACTTTAGATTTTGCAAATAAGGAACAAAATGCAATTTAGTGCCAAAGCTAAATTTGTACGTTACTCGCCTTACAAATTGCGCCCCTTGGCCGACGTGATCCGAGGAAAAAATGCGCAGTATGCTCTACATTGGCTTGAAACGTATAAAACTCGTCGATCGGTACCTTTGAAAAAGATGCTTATGTCGGCTGTCGCAAATGCTAAAAACTTAAATGAATTGTCGCCAAATGACTTGGTGATCAAAGATTTGCGCATTGATGAAGGCCCAATTATCCGCTATTATAAGCCAGGAGCGATGGGTCGAGCGAATATTCAAAGAAAACGGCTCTGCCATTTGAGTGTAATCTTAGAACGTCTGGGCAAATAAGAGGTATACAGTGGGTCAAAAAGTTAATCCAAAAGGTTTTAGAATAGGTGTTTATCGTGATTGGGATGCGCGTTGGTTTGCGCGAAAATCGTACGGTAAGCAAATTATTGAAGACGTGAAACTTCGTAGATTCCTCAATCGTTACTTAGATAATGCTGAAGTAGCGCGTGTTGAAATCGAAAAAGCAGGCGACGACAGTGTTAAGGTGATTATCCACTCAGGAAGACCTGGTGTGATCATCGGTAAGGGCGGCCAAGATATCGAAACATTGAAAAAAGATATTTCGAATTTCTTGAAAAGACCAAACGTTGAGATATCGGTTCAAGAAGTTAAATCTCCTGAATTAGATGCGACTCTGGTTGCAAAAAATATCGCAGCACAATTAGAAAAACGCGGTAGCTTCAAATCTGCTATGAAAAAAGCAGTAGCTTCAGCGATGCGAGCAGGCGCTAAGGGTATTAAAGTACGTTGCGCCGGTCGTTTAGGTGGTGCTGAAATTGCGCGTGAAGAATATGAGCGTTTTGGCCAGCTTCCGTTGCATACCTTGCGTTCAGATATCGACTATGGTTTTGCTGAAGCAAAAACAACTTATGGCATCATTGGTGTCAAGGCTTGGATTTGCAAAGGCGAAGTGCAACAGTAAAGCATGAGAGATTGACACTATGTTAATGCCAAAAAAAACTAAATTTCGTAAAGTGCAAAAGGGAAGACTCAAGGGCCTTTCAAAAGGTTGTCGCGAGCTTTTCTTTGGAAACTATGGCCTGAAGGCAGTAGAACCAGCACGCCTTACTGCGCAAGTGATTGAGGCTGTTCGAATTACTATTTCACGAGGCTTGCAAAAAAACGGTAAACTTTTCCTAAGAGTTTTCCCAGATAAGCCGGTAACAAAGAAGCCAGCCGAAACGCGTATGGGTAAAGGTAAGGGTAATCCAGAGTTTTGGGTTGCCGCAGTTAAGCGCGGCCGTATTATGTTTGAAATTGAAGGGTTGCCAGAGAGTGAAGCTAAAGAGCTTTTCAGGCTCGCAGCATATAAGCTTCCGATGAAAACCCAATTTGTAAAGAAGACGGATGACAATGGCTAAGAATGAGTTGGATTTTAAAAATATGAGTGGTGAAGATCTTTATAAGTATGTTGAAGCACAGAGAGCGGAGCTTTTCAGCTTACGTTTGTCTGCAGCTACGCAGCCAACTAAAGATTATTCGCAATTTAAGAAACTGAGAAAAAACATTGCACGAGGCTTAACGCAAATGCGTGATAAGTCTGAGCAGCTAGGTTGAGAGAAAAGGTTCTTATGGTAAGTTCAGAACAAAAAGTAAAAAATGTCCTTCGCGGAATTGTTGTATCTAACAAGATGGACAAGACTATCGTTGTTGAGCATGAGCGTACTTATCGTAACGCGAAAGTACAAAAAGTAATGAGGTCGGTAAAAAAATATAAAGTCCATGATGAAAATGGACAGGCGCAAGTTGGGGATACCGTAGAGTTCTACGAAGGGCGTCCTGTTTCAAAAACAAAATATATGTACTTGGCGCGTGTTGTTAAGATGCAAGCGTAAATGACAGATAATTAAGAGGTTCTGAATATGATCCAAAAGCAAACTTATCTCGTGGTTGCGGATAACTCTGGCGCAAAATGGATGCAATGTATTCACATTGTTGGCAGTACCGGCAAAAGATTTGCTCGCGTTGGCGATAGAATTAAATGTGCTGTTAAAGTTGCAATTCCTGGTGGCACGGTAAAAAAGAGCGAAGTGGTAGAAGCGGTTATTGTTCGCACGGCAAAAGAATTCCGACGAGAAGATGGCAGCTACATACGTTTTGGTGACAATGCTGCAGTGATTATAAAAGACGGTGCACCTGTCGGTACGCGTATTTTTGGTCCAATAGCTCGAGAAGTACGTAAAAATTATCCAGAAATTATTTCTAAAGCTCAAGAAGTTGTGTAACGGGGGGTATCTTTATGATGCGTGTTAAAGAAAATGATACCGTGGTTATTCTCGGTGGCAAAGACGATGGTAAAAAGGGTAAAGTAATTGAAATTTTACCCAAAAAAGATAAAGTAATGGTTAAAGATCTTGGTCTTGTAACCAAGCATGCAAAAGCACGAAAACAAGGTGAAACTGCTGGAATTAAACAGCAAGAATCTTATTTTCATGTGTCAAAGGTAATGCCTATTTGCACAGCCTGCCATAAAGCAGTTCGAGTCAATGTCAAAACAATGGAAGATGGAACAAGAGTTCGCACTTGCAATAAATGCAAAGAAGCATTTTAGAATTTAAGGGTTTCAATGGCCACAGCTCGTTTAAAAGAGTCATATAATAAAACTATACGTCCTCAGCTTCAAAAAGAGCTTGGACTTTCAAATATTATGGAAGTTCCAAAGGTTAATAAAGTCGTTATTAACGTTGGAGCAAAAGAAGCAGTCTCCGATAGCAAAGTTCTAAAAATAATTGGCGAATTGATTGAAAAAATATCAGGCCAAAAACCAGTTAGAACGCTTGCTCGAACATCAATCGCGGGTTTTAAGATTCGTGAAGGAATGCCGCTTGGTGTTATGGTTACACTGCGTGGTGATGTAATGTATAGCTTTCTTGATCGTTTGATTAATTTGGCTTTACCAAAAGTTAAAGACTTTCAAGGAGTTACGCCGAAACTTGATGGCAGAGGTAATTATAACCTTGGCATTAAGGATGCGACGAGCATCTTTCCGGAAGTTGAAAGTGGCGTTGATACCAAAGCTGTTGGGCTCAATGTAACTATTCAGACAACAGCAATATCTGATGAGCACGGACACGCTTTGCTAAAGGCTTTTGGTATGCCGTTCCGTCAAACGAAAGCGAAATGAGGTAAACCATGGCTCGTAAAGCGATGATTGAAAAATCAGAAAAAACACCAAAATTTGCAACAAGACAGCGTAATCGCTGTAAGTTGTGTGGAAGACCACGCGCCTTCATGAGAATTTTCAATATGTGTCGTATGTGTTTTAGAAAATTGGCGTTGGATGGCGTGCTTCCAGGTGTCAAGAAGGCAAGTTGGTAAGGCATCATAAAGGAAATTAAACTATGTCTATAGATTCAATTGGTGATTTTTTGACGATTATTCGTAACGGTATTGCACTAGGTAAGCCGTTTGTCGTTGCACCATCCTCAAATATCAAGATGAGCGTTGCCCAAGTTTTGCAAAACGAAGGGTTCATCAGATCTTTTGAAGTATTCGATCAAGATGCTGCTCAAAAAAAGATAAAAATTATTTTAAAGTACGTTGATGGCGAATCGGTTATTCATGAAATTACGAGAAGAAGCCGCCCAGCGCGTCGCTACTACGTAAATTCAACAAGTATTAAACCGATTATTGGAAAATTTGGCATCTCTATCCTCACCACCAATAAAGGGATAATGACTGATAAACAAGCAAAAGCATTATCAGTAGGCGGGGAAGTTATCTGCTCTGTTTGGTAGGAAGGGAAACTATGTCTAAGATTGGAAGAAAACCGATAGCACTCGATGGCGTTTCTATTGAAATTAAAGGAAACGTTGTTGATTACAAAGGTAAAAAATCATCAGGCTCTCATGAGCTGCCAGAAGCATTGAAAGCGGAAGTTGCAGATAAGTTTTTAACAATTACTTGCAAGCAGCTGACGCGCGAAAACAAAATGCTTTGGGGTATGCATCGTGCGATTTTAGCTAACGAAATTAAAGGCAGCGCCGAAGGTTTCAAGCAAGAAATTAATATTACAGGGTTGGGTTTTAAGGCGGCAGTCTCTGGAAAAAACATTGTTTTTTCTTTGGGGTATAGCCATAAAATAAATTTTGTTGTTCCTGAAGGCGTTAACGTTACGGCAGACAAAACAGGTCAGTTAGTGACTGTTGAAGGCCCAAACAAGGAACTTGTTGGCTTAGTGAGCAGTCAAATTCGCGCATTGAGACCACCTGAGCCGTACAAGGGAACAGGTATTAAGTTAGCTGGTGAAGTAATTATTCGTAAAGCTGGCAAGACAAAAGCTGCATAATTGAACATAGGGAATTAACGTGTCGATCGTAAGAAAATTAGCGCACAGAAAAGTAAAGCGTGCTCTTAGAGTTAGAAAAGCGGTAAAAGCCAGTGGATTACCTCGCGCAACAGTATTTAGAAGCGCAAGCCACATTTATGGCCAAATTATTGATGACGTAGCTGGTAAGACGCTCGTTAGTTGCTCATCTTTGGAGCTAAAAACGCTCAAGGGTGACAAATCAGCAGTAGCAAAAGCAGTAGGGTTAGAATTGGCTAAGCGTGCTGTTGGCAAGGGTGTTGATCGCGTTGCATTCGATCGCGGAGCATTCTTGTATCACGGGCGTGTTAAGGCGCTCGCTGATGGTATGCGTGAAGGTGGATTGAGCTTATAAGATTTTGATAGGAACTAGATGGCACAAGAGCGTAAAGAAAAAGTATTTGTTGATTCGGTCGTAAGTGTGCGCAGAGTAACCAAAGTTACTAAAGGCGGTAAGAGATTTTCATTCTCAGCATTTGTCGTATCGGGTGATCAAGAAGGAAGTGTTGGCATTGGAACAGGAAGCAGCCGCGAAGTTTCAAGCGCGATTGCTAAAGCAACAACAAAAGCGCGTCGTTCAATGTTTAGCATTCCAGTTCGTAGTACGACCATTCCTTATGATGTGATGGGCAAACATGGTGCAAGCCGCGTTATTCTCAAATCAGCATGCAAAGGTACCGGCGTTATTGCAGGTGGAGCAGTTCGCGCGATTATGAAGGCAGCAGGCGTTGAAGATATTCTTGCAAAATCACTTGGTTCTTCAAACAAGCAAAACGTGGTTAAAGCTACGCTAAATGCACTCGCTAAGCTTCGCACCTTGAATCAAATGACCAAGTTAAGAGGCAAAACAGCTAAAGAAATAATGAAGGGCAGCCATGTTTCAGCTTAATGAATTAACACCTTTGGTTAAAAAAAGAAAACGCATTGGTCGTGGCGGTAGCCGCGGTGGAACATCTGGCAAAGGTCATAAAGGTCAGAAAGCAAGAACTGGTGGAAAATCTAAGGTAAGAACCGCCTTTGAAGGTGGCCAAATGCCTTTGACCCGCCGCTTGCCAAAACGCGGATTTAATAATTATAACTTCGCAAATAAATTTGAGATCGTGAATATTGGTACGCTAGAAGAGCGTTGTGAAGCTGGTGATCAAGTAACAAGAGAAATGCTAACTAAAGAAGGCGTTGTTCTTGGAAAATCACCAATAAAGTTGCTCGCTGGCGGTACTCTTTCTAAGAAATTAGTTGTTCATGTTCATGCAGCAAGTAAAGCAGCAATTGCAATGATTGAAGCGGTTGGTGGTAAGGTTGAACTAGTAAAGGAGATTTGAAGTAGTGGTCATCTTAAAGAACTTTAAAAACATTTTTCTGATCCCTGAACTCAGAAAAAAGATCCTTTTTACCCTTGGAGTTCTGATAATTGATCGACTTGGTACGTACATTCCGGTAATCGGAGTGAATGTGCCTATGCTTGGTGAGCATATGAAGCGAGCAACAGGGGTTGGTGGTTTATTAAGCTATTTGGATGTTTTTTCTGGTGGTGCATTGAGCAAATCAACGCTTTTTGCCCTCGGAATAATGCCTTATATTACTGCCTCAATTATGATGCAGATGCTTGGTATGACGGTGCCTTATTTTGAGCAATTGCTCAAAGAAGGTGAGTATGGCAAAAAAATCATTAATCAGTACACACGTTACCTGGCAATCGGCCTAAGTATTATGTATAGCTACGGCTACGCGGTTTACTTAGAAAGTGCGAACTTGGCGTTTACGCCTGGTTGGGGCTTTAGGTTTATGTTTGTACTTTCTTTAACCGTTGGATCACTATTTGTGATGTGGTTAGGCGATCAAATTTCGCTTTTCGGCATAGGCAACGGTAGCTCTATGATCGTTTTTGCAGGTATCGTTTCACGGTTTCCTGAATATATTATCAAGACCAAGGCGCTTGTAGATATCGGAACCATGGAATTGTGGCAGGCAATTCTTATTTTGCTTATTTTTGTTTTGATCACGGCATGTATCGTCTATCTTGAAAAAGGTGAACGAAAAGTGCCGGTGCAATACGCGCGTCGCATTATTGGCCAGCGCATGTATGGCGGTCAAAGCACCTATATACCGTTTAAAATTAATACTGCAGGGATTATGCCTGTAATCTTAGCATCTTCTGTACTTCAATTACCGGCGACGTTAGCAGTGATGCTTTCTTCTAGGCATGATATTTTCAGAAAATTTGCTGAGATGATCGCACCTGGAGCAGTATTATTTAACGTTATTGAATTTGTTCTTATCGTATTCTTCTCGTTCTTTTATACCGCATTGGTATTCAATCCAGAAGAATTAGCTGAAAATATTAAAAAGAGTGGTGGGTATATTCTTGGAATACGTCCCGGTAAGCAAACAGCTGATTTTTTCAATTACATTCTCAATAGAATTGGGCTTGTAGGTGCAATTTATCTAGCCTGCTTAGCGCTCCTTCCAAATTTTATGTACATGCTGTTTAAGATGCCATTCTACTTGGGTGGAACGTCTCTCTTGATTGTCGTTGGTGTTGCACTTGAAACATCAGCACAGATTGAATCTTACCTTATTGAGCATCGTTATGAAGGTTTTTTAACATCAGGTAGACTCAAAAGCAGGATAGCGCGGTGAACAGTCAGAAAGAGTTGATAGTTTTCATTGGTCCCCCCGGGGCAGGTAAAGGCTCATTATCGCAGCTGTGCGTGGATGAATTAGGGTGGGTTCAACTATCAACCGGATTTCTTTGCAGAAAACACATTGCAGCAGGCACTCAAATAGGCCAGGAAATAGATTTTTCCATTAAATCTGGTAAATTAGTGGAAGATCGGCTCATCGTGAGTATGGTTGAGCAGTGGTTGCTTGAGCAAATTGATCAACATTCAGGGGTTATCCTAGACGGTTTTCCTCGAAGTGTTTTTCAAGCGCAAGCGCTCGATGAAATTTTGAAAAAGTATGCATCTATTTTGAACTTCAAGCTCGTAAAACTAGCGGTTTCTGATGAAATACTCATTGATCGTCTAGCAGCTCGATTTGTTTGTGAGAATAAAGATTGCCAAACGGTATATTCAGCAGCTCAGGATGCGCTTAAGCCTAAAGAGGCTGGCATTTGCGATCGTTGTTCTTCCAAGTTAGTTCGCCGATCAGATGATGGCGGCAATGTTGTTAAAGAGCGATTGAAAGCTTATCATGGCTATGCAAAGCCGCTTATAGAATATTATGAGCAGCAAGGAAAGCAGATTGCCCAGCTGGATGTTGAAAAGCCATTGGCTGAGGTGTTTGTAGATTTTAAAAACGCGCTTTATGGATATCGATGATAACTATTAAGAATAAAGTCGCTATCCAAAAGATGCAGACTGCAGGTGCATTTTTAGCCGAAATTTTCCATGAACTTAATCAAGTGATAAGTCCAGGAAAAACAACGCTCGAAATCGATGCGTGGATTGCAGCGCAATTAAGCAAGCGGTCGATGGTTTCGGCAACTAAGGGTTACAAGGGATATAAGCATTCAAGTTGCATCTCAGTAAACGATGAAGTTGTTCATGGAATACCAGGCACGCGTATTATTGAAACTGGTGATTTAGTAAAAGTTGACATTTGTGCCTCGTGGAAGGGTTATTGTGCCGATGCAGCGCGTCCTTATTTTGTAGGGAAAATGCCTGCCGACATAGAGAAACTTCTTCATGTTGCGTTAGAGTCGTTGAATAAAGGAATTGCTCAAGCGAAAGCTGGCAATAAACTTACCGATATTTCGCATGCAATACAAAGCGAAGTTGAGATTCACGGCTTTGGCGTCGTTCGTGATTTTGCGGGTCATGGCATTGGTAAGCATATGCACGAAGATCCTGAGATTTTAAACTATGGTACTCCTGGAAGGGGGCCGGTTTTGCGTCCAGGGATGACATTTGCATTAGAGCCAATGATTACGCAGGGTAGCTACGAAGTGTACGTTACGCACGATACGTGGACAGTGAAAACGAAAGATAAAAGTTTGGCGGCTCATATCGAAGATACCGTTTTGGTTACTGAGAGCGAACCGCTTATATTAACGAGACTAAAGTCTTATTAAGGGTGGTATGAAACAGAAGAAAGAAGACGTAATCCGAGTTGATGGGATTGTAAAAGAGACATTGCCAAATGCAATGTTTCGCGTTGAAATCGAAGGTGGGCACGTGGTGCTTGGCCATGTTTCGGGTAAGATGAGAATGCACTATATTAAAATTCTGCCTGGGGATAAAGTCGCTCTTGAGCTTTCTCCGTACGATTTGAACCGCGGTAGGATTACGTTACGTTATAAAAATTAATACAACACCGCATTGTTGAGAGGTATATGCAATGAAAGTGAGGACATCGGTTAAAAAAGTATGTTCAAACTGTCGGGTAGTAAAGCGAAAACGAACTGTAAGAATTATTTGTGAAAAGAACCCAAGGCATAAACAACGTCAAGGCTAATAGGGTTCTACGTATTTTTAAAAAGGATTTTTCAAATGGCACGAATCGAAGGTGTTAATTTGCCCCCAAAAAAACGAATTGAATATGGGCTTACCTATGTTTTCGGAATTGGGTTGAAAACATCACGCGATATTTTGGGAAAACTCAAAATTAATTTAGATACGCGTGTAAAAGATCTATCAAACGAACAAGTTGCGTCGATTTCTAAGGAAGTCTCTCAGAACTATAAAGCTGAGGGTGAGCTTCGCAAAGAAATTATGCTCAACATTCGACGTCTTCAAGAGATCGGATCTTATCGTGGCTCTCGCCATAAAAAGGGATTGCCAGTAAGGGGGCAACGCACTCGAACCAATGCGCGTACACGCAAGGGACCTCGTAAAGCGGGAAGTGCTATTGCATTGAAACGTCAGGTAACGAAGAAGTAATTAAAAATCAATAGGATTTAAAAGTAGCATGGCTTACAAAAAAAAGACTAAAAAAGTAAAACGTCAAGTTACCTCTGCCATTGCGCATGTAAAATCAAGTTTTAATAATACGTTAGTCTCTATTACTACTCAAGATGGTGATGTACTCCTCTGTGGAAGTGCAGGAAGACTTGGATTTAAAGGTTCCCGTAAAGGAACTCCCTATGCGGCGACTCAGGTTGGATCATTGCTTGCAAAAGATATGATGGGTATGGGGATTAAAGAAGTAGAAGTTAATATGCAAGGCCCTGGTTCAGGCCGTGACTCAGTTGTTCGTTCACTGCAAGCAGCAGGGATGAACGTGACTGTATTGCGCGATGTAACTCCGTTGCCTCATAACGGATGCCGTCCAGCTAAAAAACGCCGTGTATAACCTGATTAGCAGTAAATGTGGGTTAGTGATCATATAGGGAAACTATGAAAATTAAAGCGACAACCAAACTTCAAGATCAATCGGAACGATCTACCAAGCGAAATGCTTCAGAATATGGCAAACAGCTTGCAGAAAAACAAAAAGTAAAACGTACGTACGGAGTAGCTGAGCGTCAATTTAAGCGCTTTTTTACTATCGCGACAAAAAGTAAGGAAGCAACAGGCGCAGCTCTTTTGTCTCTCCTTGAGCGACGTCTTGATAACGTAATCTATCGTTTAAAGCTTTCTGTTTCGCGTGCACAAGCGCGTCAAATTATTGTGCATGGCCATATTTTGGTTAATGGCAAAAAAGTATATTCGCCAGCATACCTTGTTGAACTAAACGATATTATTTCGTTAGCTCCTCAAGTTGTTGAAAAAAAGGCTGCGTTTGTAGAACAAGTAGTTGATAAACGTTTGAAAATTGGGATCAAAGTTCCTGAGTGGTTGGAGCTAGAAAAGAATGATCGTAAAGGACGCGTATTGCGTTTCCCTGTGCGTTCAGATATTCAGCAACCAGTGGAAGAACACTTGATTGTTGAGTTGTATTCTAAATAATGCCAACGGGCTAGTGAATGCATAGTTTGTAAAGACAGAGCAATACGGGTAGGGAGAATCATGAATAAGAAGGTGTATAAACCTCTCATCATTCCACGATTGACGTGGGACAAAAAGACGTTGACCAGCAACTACGGCGAGCTTGTTGCGCAACCATTGGAACCCGGATTTGGGATCACTTTGGGTAACGCAATCCGACGTGTATTGCTTGGTGCAGTTGAAGGGTCAGCGATTACTGCTGTGGTTATTAAAGGCGTGAACAATGAATTCACAGCATTGCCAGGCGTTGTTGAGGATACGATGCAACTCGTTCTCAATATTAAAGAGATCGTTGTTCGTAACAAAGAGGGCGTTCCGGGAATGATGCGTTTGAACGCAGAAGGTGAAGGCGCGATCAAGGTTAGCGATATTAAAGCAGATAGTCACATTGAATTGGTTAATAAAGATCACGTTATTGCGCATTTGGCGCCACGTGGAAAATTAGAAATCGAATTCTTTGTAGAAGCTGGTCGTGGATATCGTCCTGCGCAATGGCCTGAAGATAAGCCGCTGCAAGAAGATGGTAAAATTTATATGGATGCGATGTTCTCGCCAGTGCGTCAAGTTACGTTCGAAATCGAAAAGACGCGTGTTGGTAAAGAGATCGACTACGATAAATTAACACTGAAAATTCATACTGATGGTTCAGAAAATCCGCTCGATGTATTGCACTATGCAGTTTCTGTACTTCGTACGCAGCTTGAACACTTCTTGGCAAGTGCTGAAATTCCGTTTAATGAAATTTCGGTTATGCCGCATGAAGATAAAGGACACAAAGCAATCGAAGCGATCGATTTAGGACTCAAAGGAATTTCTCCTGAATTTTTGCTCAAACCGATTGATGAACTTGAGTTATCGGTACGCGCGCACAACTGCTTGATTAATGCAGGAAAAAAACGCGTTATTGATATCGTACGTATGTCGGAAGACGAAGTACTCAAGATCAAAAACTTTGGTCGCAAATCTGCAAGCGAAGTGAAAGAAAGCCTCAAGACGTATGGCCTTTCATTTGGTACGAATATTAGCGAAGATGATGTCAAACGACTCATCAAGCACAGTGAAGAGTAAATAAACGTAAAACCGGATGCCGCTATGAAACATCAAATTGGTAGAAAAAAATTAAATATGAAACCGTCGCACAAGCGTTCGGTTATGCGTAATCAAATTATTACGTTAATTATGCACGGTCATTTAGAATCTACAAAGGTTCGTGTACAAGAAGTACGTAAAATGGTAGAAAAATTAGTGACGTTAGCTCGTCAGGGAAACACGTTCTCTGTTCGTCGCCGTGTTCATTCGTTGGTTCCTTATAACAACGATGCAATCGACAAACTATTCAAAGACATTGCGCCTAAGTACGTGTCTCGCCCTGGCGGTTATACACGCGTAATTCCAATGGGTCAACGTGAGAGCGATACCGCAACGATTGCTCGTTTGGAATGGGTATAAATTAATGACAGAACAGTCGCAATCTGATCTTGCCCAGCAAGTTCAAAAAGTCATAGCTGAACACATCAGACCAAAAATTCAGCTTGATGGTGGCGACATCGAACTTATCGACATCAAAGAAAATATAGTTCATATCAAATTTCAGGGCGCTTGTGTCGGGTGCCCTTTTTCTTTTTATACGCTCATCGGTGGCATTCAAGCCACTTTGCAAGAGCACATTCCCTCAATCAAAAAAGTGATCGCTGAATAATCCCTACGGTTTAGAAATCATCTGAACAAATGCTTGCAACTGATTTAAAACTTGCCGCACACTTATCCTAATGAAAAATAATCGGATAGGTGATGCAATGCAAACTGGAAAAGTTATTCTCCTCAATGGTACTTCCTCTGCTGGTAAATCGTCCGTTCTGAATGAATTGCACGAGCTGAATCCCAATTATGTGCTGTTTAATGTTGACGATTGGTTTCCAGCTGCGCTGGTTACCAAAGCGGTTGAATTGGGGCTTGATCTTAAAACTGGTTTTGATCCTTGGCTTTTTCTGCACGATTATTTACTCAAAAAAACGGGTGAGCATTATTTTGCGCCCGAAGCACGAGAACTTCTTTTTACAGAAATTCCGCCGATGTACCGCAAAGCTAAAGAGACCGCGCAAAATGGGCGCGATGTCATTATAGATGCTGTAATGGAGTACGAAGCGAAATATGAGGAATTTGATACCTTTTTTCAAGATCTACAAATGGTTAAAGTTCTCTTGTATTGCCCGGTGGATGTTTTAATTGAAAGAATTGAAAAGCGCAATGAGTCGGGTATCTTTCGCGAAAGAAGATTTGCTTTTTTAGCTTTTGAGCAATTTCCATCATTGTATAAATTACCTGAAGATGATGACGATTTTATTATTGATACAGTAAAAAGTACGGAATTGAAGGATGCACTTGAATTTGCAATAACTACGTTGATAAAAAATGGGATACCAGATCCCTATATTCCCAAGCTAAATAAATTTCGCAATAATTTTATCGAGCGTTTTAGATTAGATAAACAGAAAGAAGTGCAACTTACCCCCACGCGCTATTATGATTTGATCATCAACACCGCGCAAGATTCGCCTATTGATAGCGCAAAAAAAATTGATCATAAAGTTAGAGATCTGTGCGATTAGTTCACTGAATCGCACATAAATTAATCTTCAGTGGACAATCTTTAATAATGCATTACTCTTTTTCAACAGCTTTCTCATTTAATTTACGCATTTAGGGCATACTATGGTGAACTATATATCGACGCCGGAGCGGCAAGCGTATCAAATAAATCCGCATTTAATGGTTTTTCCAATGATACCGTTGCAGGCAGATCAAGGATGGCGGCTTGGGCTTTTTGAAATGTCTGGCCCTATTATTCCTCATTATCATAAATTACAAAAGCAAATTGCGGTTGTAGTAGAAGGCAAAGTACAGGGGCGCATTGCTGATGAAGAAACGATACTCCATCCTGGAGATAGTGTTACGTTTAATCCTGGAATCATCCATGCTCTCACGCCGGAAACAAAAAAAGCGCAGTTTCTCCGCATAGATTTACCGGGGCTTGATTACCGAGACGATATTTTTTTTGATATTCCACAGGAATCGTTCGAATGGAAAACGAATGAACCTGCCATTTTACCTCCACTCGATGCACAATTCTTTCCAGATAGAATTGATTGTGGAAGTTATGCAGCTTACGATTTAATATCCGGCAGTAAAACAAATGATAAATGGAGCGTTGCATTGCTTGAGATAAACGATTCTCCAAAACATTATCACAAGGTAGGCAAAGAAGTTTTCGTCGTTGTGAACGGGAAGTTGTCTATTGAAATTGATGGCAACTATCAGATTTTAAACGTCGGCGAATCGGTTACTTTATTGCCGGGTATGGTGCATCATCTCAAATCGGCCCAAAATAGTCCTGTTCGAGTATTATGCTTTAATTTCCCAGCATTTGATCCAAACGATATGCACATTCTGTGAGAAAAAATTCTTTTGAGCTATCGTTCCAGATCATGAATTTGAAGTAATACTTCGCGCAATTCTTCAAATTGCTTAAAGTTAAATTCGTTTTTATTCAACAGTCCAACTTTTTCAACCACATCAAGAACTTTCTGCAATGAGGGAAAATGGGGATACTGCGATTTGCATATCTGTTCTAGTTTTTCAATGCAAGCAGTAAGATAAACAATAGTATTGTGCGCAATATCTGAATTTTTACAAAGCAAGCGCAACGCATTACGCAGTTTATTAAATACTGCCAATGCATCGATTTGTAATTGCATATGTTTTTCTTCATCAATGAGTTCAGGATTCTGCTGAGCTTTTTTAACCGTAAGAACTAAACGAGAACATATCTCTTCGGCATCAGAAATAATCTCTGATGCTTCTTTTGCGTCAGCAATTAAGCTTTCAGTTCTTTTTTGGCGAACGAAAGTTGGCCACACCCGAAAGATACCATATAATGCAGCGCCAACGGTCATTGCGTCCGCCACAAGACGAAACCATGAAGTATCTTTGGGCAAAAATGGTAGATTGAGAAAAATAGATTCCATAAATAACTCCCCATCAGAATGTTAATTTTATCTTAGTGAAAAAGTTTTGATGTGCTTATTCATAACTACTATTTTACTTTTCAGTCTAAGATAGTCAAAAGGGGGTAGATATTGGCGTTTTGGCGATGCTGTAAGAAATTAAAATGTTTTCTGATAGATATATTTTGCAAGGGAGTGGCCATCCGAAATTGGCTCAAAATAGTCCTAGCTGGGTATTGTGTTTTATTTCCGGGAATTTAACTCAAACGATCTCCTCGCTTCATAACTCTTGAGTAAAAAGCCCTTTTTATAGCACACTTAATAAGTATCATAATAAATAAGTTGGTATAGAATGACGGTAACTTATTTTTTACCTTTCAGTGAGGTTCCGACTTATGTTCCTTTCTTTTTTTAAAAAACTAGCAAAACCGATTTTTGGGAATTTTGAAACTGAAGAATTTAAGAAATTCTTGAGAATGGGTGCGCTGTTTGCGTTTATTATCGGTGTGTATTGGACATTAAGTCAGCTTAAAACCGCGATATTTTGCAGTTTAATCGGTGCGAGCCAAATACCGTGGGCAAAAACAATCTCATTTATTTGTCTTATTCCTGTTGTACTTTTATATACTAAACTTCTTGAAAAGTTTGCACGGGAAAAAGTTTTCTATCTACTTGCTGTAATTTATGGTGCGTGTTCCGTATTTTTTGGGATTCTTTTATTAACTGGGCACATTGCGCAAGCAGAATGCCTTTTGAATGGATCAGAAACTACTTTTTCAAACTTGGGCAGCACTTTCTTGGTATATGTTTTCTATATTTTCTCAGAAAGCTTTGGTGCTTTATTTCCTGCACTATTTTGGGCAATTGCAGCAGATACCACTCAGCCAGAATCTGCAAAAAAAGGGTTTTCACTCATTGTAGCAATCGGGCAATTAGGCGGTATTGCCGGCCCCTATTTTATTTCGAGCTTGCCGTTACGTTTAGGGTTTGAAACAAGTGCGCTTTCTCTATTTATTTGTGCTGCCGCAATCTTTTATTTGATATTTTTGCTTAAACGTTTTTTTATCTTTACGCCCGCCGACCTTTTGGTTTCATTCCATGGGAAAAATGAATCGTCAGAAGAGAAAAAGCAGGAAATGGGATTTTTTGAAGGTCTTTATTTATTGCTGAGCCATTCATATTTATTAGGAATTTTTGCGGTGATCGCATTTCCCGATTTTTTGAGCACTATTTTTGATGTGCATTTTAATTCGCTTGCGGCGCAGCATTATAGCGGCGTTGAGCTTGCTGAGTTTTTAGGAATTTATGGCAGTTCAGTGAATCTGATTGCTCTTATTTTTTTACTCTGCGGTATAGGAAACATTGCCAGATTTTTTGGCGTTGCGATAGCGCTTCTGCTTATGCCGGTGATTTATGCAGCGGCCACGCTCGGTTTTGTTACCCTTAATAGTCTCACCTTCCTATTTGCACTCATGGCAAGTTCAAAAGCTATTAATTATTCGTTAAATAGCCCCGCCGTTAAACAGCTTTATATTCCAACCACCCATGATGTTCGTTTTAAATCGCAAGCGTGGATTGATGCTTTTGGTTCGCGCGGCGCAAAACAAAGCGGTTCGCTTTTTAATATGATGCTGACGCCTATGCAAAAAAACTTAGGAGAGGTTGCAGGGCGGGCGCGCCATGCATTATGGGCAAGCTATTTAGGATTTGGCATTATTGGATGCTGGTTTTTCATTGCATTTTATTTAGGACGAATGCACAAAAAGGCGATCGATGAAAAACGAGTCGTTTGTTAATTTATCTTGTTGTTTTGTGCATATTCCAAGATTTTAATCCATAGGGATTCTTGCTCAAATTTTGTACCGTAGTACGAAGCGTCAATCTTCCCGTTTGGCGCGTAAATAGCAAAACCGTGAGCTAAATCGTTGGTAGAGAATCCACCACAGCGCGCTATGACGAATTTCTCCGCTGTAATATAAAATTCTTGCATTGCCTTTTTGATTGCTGGAAACGCATACGAGTATTTAGAAAGCTTTGATTCAATTATTTTGCACAGCGTAACAAAATCGGTATACATCGGCCACATGCAAAATGTTGGGCTTTCGCTGCATGCTTGCGCAGCAAGATCAATAAAATGCGCATCAATCAAAAGTTCAAGGACACGATCAAAAGATATCCGTACCTCATTTGCTAACGATAAATCGAGTGCAGCATGCGTATAAATTCCTGATGCATCATTTTTTGCATAATAATCGTTAAATGCATGAACCATGCCAGTTGCTAATTCTTTTGGTTCTAGTGAATTATTAAGGGCTTTAATGATCTCAAAATAGTTAAATCCATCGCGTAACGAACAACTTTGACTACCCACCAAATAGCGAGCAAAAGGAGCCAGCTGATAGCCCACTTCAAACATCGCTCCCATGCAGGTATCAAATCCGAGAATATCGAGTTTTTGCCCGTTTAAAATATGTTCTGTGATGAAAGATAAGCTTTCAACGAAATCTTTATTATTTAGATACGTATGCGCTGCATCATTGAACATAAACCCTTTATGCAAACGATGTTCTTGTAAACTCGATTTCACACATCGTGGCAAGCTACACGTTGCTTCACTTTCGCAATCTTGATACGATTCCAGCTGCCATTCTTTATCTTCAGCACTCCAGAACGGATCTAAAATTCCCCAACCATGATTTGAGCAAATAAGCATCGAGTGATCCGCTTTTTTTCCAGCAAAAGCCCATTGCGCAGCATCGATAAAATCTTGGGTACTTTTCCCGCTCAGGGTTGATTCTTGCAAAAACTGCAGCCCATTTCTTGTAATCTGATAACGAAGGGCTACATCTCTATATGCATGAACCTGAAGCAAGAAAGTAACATTTTCATTTGGCTGAGCATGAATCATTTCGGTAATATTTTTTATTGCCATATCGTTCAGATCATCGCTGGAATCCATATAGCAAAAAACATTCCACGTGCCGGCTGAAAGAAAAATGGGTGCCATCAAAATAATGAGAAGAAAAAATAATTTTTTGAACATTCAACCGCCTCCAATAATAGTTCTGAAGGCAGCATAGGAAAGCTTCTGCAAGCAATGCAATAAAATAAGAATCAAGAATTATTTTTTGGTTTTTCTTGTATAAGTTTTTTGCAAAAATTGCGTGTTGATGGTGGGAATTTTTTTAATGTGTCTTCAAAAGGTTCGGGCTCATTCATTACTCTGATCACAACTGGTAGAAGCCCACCTACTGTGCGACTTTTAATTGGTATAAAACGTGGATCCAGTTTGCTTTGAAATATTTTTAAAGTTGTGGATGGCTCATATGCTTTTTGCAAAATAGACAGAGCATATCGAGTCCCTATATATGCTGCAGCTACGCAATGGGGTGAGAATTTTGCCTGGGTTTCAAAATGCTTTGTTAGTATGGACATTGCATAGTTATTGAATAACTCAGATTCTTTTGATAAATCTCCGGTATCTTTGTTTCGTTCGTTAAACAAAGGGAATACTGATTTGCGAACAGTTTTATTTATTAACGAAAGATTTAAAAGAGATGAGAGTAATTCCTGTGGGGTATCTTTACATATATCAACAAGTGCATAAGCAGTTAATTTGGAGAAGATCGGAATTTCTATAGGATGAATTATTTCTTTATTTTCCATGGCCGAAATAACTGAGCTAAAAAGGAGAATAAAGACTAATGATGAACGAGGGCGCATTTTCATGAATATTTTATTCATCGGCAGTTTTTTCTTTTTGCTTTTCTTCTATCAGTTTATTGCAAAACTTCTGAGTTGATGGGGGAAATTTCTTTAAGGTCTGATCTAACGGTTCCCATTTTGTGACGAACCTTATACCATGCATCAGAGCAAAGCGCTTGCTTTTCTCCTCAGTCCAAGAAAAACCATCTAATTTTTCGCTAAAGTCTGACGGCGAAGAGGTTTCATATTCTTTTTTTATTATTGGAAAACAAAAAGGTGTTCCTAGGTATGCTGTTGCTAAACACTTAGGGGAGTTTTTCCCAAGTCTATGAAAATGATTTTCGAGTGTTGATATTGCATAGTTGTTAAATTGCGCAGATGCTTCTGACAATTCACCGGTGGTTTTGTCTCGTTCATTGAGTAGGGGGAGTACCGTTTTTCGTAGTAATTTATTTACTGACGAAAGATTTATAAGGGATGGGAGTACTATCCCTGGAGTATCTTTGCATACATCAACAAGTGCGTAAGCGGTTAATTTGATAATATCCGGAGTTTCCAGTGGATGGATTATTTCTTTTTTCTCCATCGCCGAAATAACTGAACTAAAAATGAAAATAAAGATTAATGGTGAAAGAGGACTCATTTTCATGACCTATTTTTTGTCCTGCGATTCGTTTGATTTTTCTTCTATAAGTTTTTTGCAAAAAATGCGAGTCGCTAGAGGGAATTTTTTTAAGGTATCGTTGAATGGTTCTAGTTTATGACTTCCCGGGCTACCATTAATGATTAATTCATCAAAAGATATATCATCTAAAGTTATAGGAACCACTCCTGGATCGAGTTTCATTTGTAGCTGCCAAGGATTCCATTTTTGCTGCAAATATTCTTTTCTTATGATAGCTAAAGTATCGGGAGTTCCACTATATGCAGCTGCTAACAACTTTTTATCATCCATAGCAAAGGCTGGTTGGTAACAAAATGAGAAACCTAGGAATACCAATGATGCCTTTATCATTTTATCCTTGTTGATGTACTGTAATACTACTTCCATGAGGACCTTTTTCGATTAAAAAGTGTATGGGGAAATTATCTTTCATTGATGGCAAATGCGAAACGATGATAATTTTAGCAAAGTGATCTTGAATTTTATAGAGCGCATCGGCAATATGCGCAATGCCTTCTTCATCTTGTGAACCAAATCCTTCATCAATAATAAGCGTTTGGAGTGAAGTGCCAGCGCGGCGTGCTAATAATTTTGAAATCGCAATACGCAATGCAAAATCGATGCGGAATGCTTCACCGCCTGAAAACATTTCATAGGGCCGAATACCGAGCGGGTCGGAAATTTTTATTTCAAGCGTTTCTTTTGTGCCGCCTTTTTTTAAATCGCGCAACGAATCGATAATAATATGCGCTTGATTGTGCGTTAATTCAGCTAAGAGCAGATTTGCTTCGTACTCAATTTCGGGCAGCGCATCTTCAATCAAGAGCGCTTGGATTCCTTCTTTGCCAAAAGCGGTTCCGATTATTTGATATTCATCAATGATGGCGCTCAATTCTTTTTTCTTTTCTATATGCTCACGCATTTCTTTTTTAAGCGTGGCGCACGTTTTTAGTTGATGCGCCAATTGGCCTTTTTGCTCGAGTAACCGTTCTTTTTCTTGTTGAATGATTGTAGCTTGCTCTCGTATTTTGCTTTCAGAAGCCAACCCCAGTTGAAGTTCGTTTTTCTCTTTTATATGCTGTTCAAGCTGCGTTTGTAATACAGCGCATTCTTTTCTGCGGATTTTTATCTGCGCGCATAATTGACTAATTGTTTGGGATCGTTCTTTTTGTAGTGATGCTTCATGCACTAATTGTCGCAGATCGGCTAATTTTTTTTGAACTGATGCAGCTCGTTGTGTCGCTTTTTCAAGCTCTCCCGCGCTATAGTTCATCGCTTTAACTTCTTGCTCAATCGTGTGCATCGATGCGATAGCCTCTTTATATTCAGGATCTTCTTGAACGCAAGTGGTTAAACGATTTTGCAAGATTATGCGTTGTTCTTCGAGCTGCGCATTTTCTTTTTGATGTTCATTAATTTCTTTATGAGTTGATTGGATTGCTGCATCAAGTGCTGTTTGTTCGCGTGCGCACATTTCTCGATCGTGTGCACTATTTTTTTGCATCAGTTCCAGCGTTGAAAATTCTTGTTCATTTTTTTGCAGTTGCGCAATCTGTGTATGCTGATCTATCAATAATTGCTTTAATTTTGCCAGTGCCGCTTTTAAACGGCCGCCGCGATGTGCAATTTTATATTCATTTTTATCGAGTTTGTTTCTTAAAAAACGTTTGCGCGCTGCAGATAAATTTTGTTCACACCATGGGCAGCTGGGATTGGTGATATCTTCGGTCATTAATTTTTTTTGTTCAAGCTGCATCAGCTCATTGTGAATAATTTGAAACTGTGCATTCCATCGATGATAATAATTTTTTCTTTTTTCAAATTGCTGCGCAAGCTGCTCTTTATTTTTTAATAAATGCGCGATCTTTGCATGCTGTTCACTATGCGCAGCATGCACTTTTTGCAATTCTAAGTTTTTTTCTTCAAGCACTTTTTTTTGCTGCGCGAAAATAATAAGGTTGTTATTTTTATGTTCAATCGAAGATGTTACTCGATCTATCGCGCGTTGTTGCATCGCGAGCTGTGTTTGTATCTCTTGCTGATTTTTTTGCGTAATACGGTACGTCTTTTCTTTGAGCGCTAAATATTCTTGTTGCGCAGTAAGTCTTTTTTGCGCTTGCTCTTGCAAGAGTACAAGGCGCTGTGCAGCTGCTGCATGTTCTTTTTCAAGTTCAGCAGTATCTGGCATCTGCCGATGGTGGTGATGAATTAAGCGCCAATGCGAAAATAGTTTTTGTAGTTGTTCAGTTTTTTCTTTTGTTTCGCGCGCAGCTTGATCGTGATTGAATTGTGCGACATGCAGCTGCTGCTGAGCGGTGGCGAGCTTTTTTTTAATCTCATCATAGTGCGCCGTTTCACGCGCGATGTTTACCGCTTGTGCATCCAGTTCGTTCATTTTGTGTTCAACGAGTGAAAGTTGTTCCAAAAAGAGCGGTTCTTGCTCGAGCTGAATCGTCATGCGCTGGTGCAATTGATCAATTACATGGCAATCAGCGGCTGCATGTTTTATTTTTGCAAGTGCGGCATTGCGCAATTGATCGTACTGATTTAAGTTCAAGATTGATGCAAGAATATCTTTGCGCTCTTTGGGCGTTTTCTTTGAGAATTCATTCGATTGCCCTTGGCGCAAGAATGCGGTATTAACAAACGAATCGAAACTCAGGCCGAGCATGGATTCGATTTTTTCTTGCGTAATTCGAATCGTTTTATCGGTTAATGAATGAATTTTATCGGTTTGCGGATCGATAATCCCAAAATCGAGTGCTGCGTATGGTTTTCCGGCAGTTTCTGCATACTCTCGCCGAATGCGATACCGTTGCCCGTTAAATTGGAACTCAAAAATCACAAGCATATGCGATTGGCCTAAGCGCACTAATTGTGCATCAGGTTTAACGGTGCCCGATGTTTTGCGGGCTTGGCCCCAAACCGCCCACGTAATAGCATCAAGAAGCGCCGATTTGCCGTGCCCATTTTTTCCATTAAGGCAGATTAAATGGTACGGCGCAAAATCGATCGTTTGTAATTGTGGACCGTAACTGAGGAAGTTTTTAAGCTGAATTTTGAGCGGGATCATGGTTCTTTTCTAAGGTAACTATTTTTCACGTTTCATTTTAGCCTTCTAATCAAACAGGTTCAAGGTTATTCGGTAATAACGCTCCATTGCATTTAGCTTTATTTGCGCTACGCTACAAAAATACCGCCTTGATATAAAGGAATTGAGAAAATGAACGACGTGATTTTCAGGCAATATGATATTCGTGGCAAAGTTGGTACAGATTTTCCAATAGCTGATGCTTATCGTATTGGCCAGGCAATAGCGTTTTATTTTAAACAACGAAAACCGAACATAAAAACGATAGCGGTTGGCATGGATGGCAGAACCCATTCTGCAGCTATTAAAGAACTTTTATGCAAAGCGCTGCAAGAAAGCGGCATTGATGTTCTTTTTATTGGCATGTGCCCAACGCCCGTTCTTTATTTTTCATTGTTTAACCTGCCGGTTGATGGCGGTTTGATGGTGACCGCTTCGCACAATGGTAAAGAATACAACGGTATTAAAATGTGCTTGGGTAAAGAATCGGTTTGGGGGCAGCAGATTCAGGAAATAAAAAAATTAATGCATTCGGGCGCTGCCATAAAAAATGCGCAACAGGGTGCTTATACAGAAAAAGCGGTAATTCCTTCTTATATTGCATGGATGTGCGATCATTTTCCTCATTTACGAGGAATGCAAATGAAAGCGATTGTTGATTGCGGCAATGGCGCTGCGGGTACGGTACTTCCTGAACTTGTGCGCGCTATGAAATGGCCAAACGTACAACTTCTTTATCCAACGGTTGATGGTACGTATCCAAATCACGAAGCGGATCCGACGGTGGAAGAGAATATGCTCCAAGTGCGGCATATATTGAAAACGACCGATATGCAATTAGGCGCGGGGCTTGATGGCGATTGCGATCGCATGGCGGCGATGACCAAATCTGGTGAGCTCGTTCAGGGTGATAAGCTGCTTGCACTTTTCGCGCGCGAAATTATTAAAGATCACGCTCATGCCAAAATTGTTTTTGATATTAAATGTTCTTCAGCATTGATTGAATTGCTGAGTTCTTGGCAGGCAGTTCCTGTCATGTCCCCCTCTGGGCATTCAATTATCAAAAATCAAATGAAGCAAAATAATGCGCTTTTGGCGGGAGAGCTCAGCTGCCACTTCTTTTTTAGTGATCGTTATTTTGGTTACGATGATGGCATTTATGCATTACTGCGCCTTTTTGAATTACTTGGCAAATCGAAAAAATCGCTCGATGATTTATTGAAAATTTTCCCGCAAAAATTTAGTACGCGAGAAATTCGCATCGAATGTGCGCCGGAAAAACAAGAAAAAATTATGCAACACGCTCTTGCCGAGCTCAAAAAACGAACTGATGCACAATTAATAACCATTGATGGCATTCGCGCAACGTTTCCGTATGGGTGGGCAATTCTGCGGTCATCAAATACGCAGCCAGTTCTTTCCCTACGATTTGAAGGAAATTCGCCGCAAGATCTCGAGCGACTGAAAAAAGATTTTTCTGAATTATTAAAACCGTTTTTTGACTTCACTATTTTGCAACACGAATTTTTTATATGAGAACGATCGGTTTACATTTACGAATTACTTCATCCATTGTGGATCTCATACCTCAAGCGTTGGAACTGGGCACTAAAAGTTTTCAATGTTTTATGATTCATCAGGGTACGGGAAATTATTTAGAACTTTCATCGCCTGAGATTGATCGATTTCTTGCGCTTCGCGATGAATGCGATTATTTATATGCTCACGCATCCTATTGGGTTAATTTGAGCGGAAAAGAGACCGGCCATACGGTTCATTTATTACGCCGTGAAATTGAAATGGCAAAAGCGCTTCATTTTAATGCGATAGTGATACATCCTGGAGCCGCTACCGGCTGGACGACCAAGCAAGAGGGCCTTGATCAATTTGTGCGCCTTTTTAACGGATTGATTAAGAATGAAACGAATATGCATTTTATTATTGAAAACACCGCCCATGGAAATGCAACTGTTGGCAGCGATCTTGAAGATTTAAAAGAGATTTATCATCGGCTCGAGCAACCGGAAAAAGTTTCTTTTTGCTTGGATACCGCGCATGCATATGCCTATGGTTATGATATTGCATCTGCTCAAGGGCGCGAACAGTTTTTGCATATAGTTGATCAAACCATCACCACAGATCGTGTTTCATTAATTCATTTAAACGATTCGAGCGAAAAATTAGGCACTAAAAAAGATCGGCATGAAATTTTGGGTAAAGGGAATTTAGGCGAGCAAGCACTCAAAGACTTTACGCAGATTAAATCATTTGCGAGCGTGCCGTTAATACTTGAGCTGCCGCCAGTAGAAAATGAAGAGCAAGCAGAAATGCTAGAATTGGTACGTAGTTGGATTAAGTAAGTATTTGTAACTAGTTTTTTCGCTTTAATTAAAATTTGCTCATCCTTCGATACAAACGCAAAGCGTTCACTCAGGACGAGCGGAACTAAATACTTCTCCTAGGATGTTCGTATGATTGCAAATAAAAAATGTATCCAATAATGTTCAGGATATGGAAGAGTTGATAATCCCGCTCGTCCTGAGTGATTTCGAACGAAGTGAGAAATTGTATCGAAGGATGCGGGCAAAAAAAGGAAAATGAGTATGAAGCGAATTGCAATTAATGGATTTGGAAGAATTGGGAAAACATTTCTGCGCGTTATTATGGCTGATGCTGCAGCAAAAAAAGATTTAGAGGTCGTTGCGATTAACATTGGCCCTGCCAAAACCGATTTAATCGGGCACCTTTTTCAATATGATACATTAATGGGCAAATTCCCAGGCAGCGTCGAACAGCGTGGGAATGAATTAATTATCGATGGCAAAAAAATTATTCTCATTACTGAATCGGATCCAGCTAAAATCGACTGGAAAAAACTTTCTATTGATTGGGTGGTGGAATGTTCAGGGAAATTTACGCATCGAGAAGATGCTGAGAAGCATTTAAAAGCTGGTGCTAAAAAAGTGCTCATCTCTGCTCCTGCAACTGATGAAGATGTTGCGATTATTCCGGGCGTTAATGATGCAATGTACGATGCAAAAAAGCATACCATTGTTTCGCTTGGCAGTTGTACCACAAACGCAGTGTTTCCATTACTCAAAGTGTTGCACGATTCATGTGGGCTTGAGCAAGCAATGATGATGACGACGCACGCGTACACCAATACGCAGGTGCTTCTTGATGTTGAGGCAAAAGATCCGCGAATTTCGCGCGCAGCAGCACTCAATATTATTCCAACTTCAACAGGCGCTGCAAAAATGGTGCCCAAAGTGATGCCAGAACTAACAGGAAAAGTAGAAATGTCTTCAGTCCGCGTTCCGGTTGGCAAAGTTTCATTAATTGAGCTGACGTTTATATCGACAAAAAAATTGTCAGCAGAAATAATAAATAATGCATTTACAGATGCATCAAAAAAATCTATGCGCGGCATTATTGAAGTCGAAACCAAACCATTAGTTTCTTCAGATTTTTCAGGAAATAGTTCATCAGTAATACTTGATGCACTGCTTACGCGCTCCTTGGGAACACTTTCATCGGTGTTTGGATGGTACGATAACGAATGGGGCTACAGCTGTCGATTAAAAGATTTTTTGCTTAGATTATCTTAACTAAAGATTAATTTTTTTAGTATCAAACGTTTGGCTATGAATTAAGAACGTTGCTATGTTTAACTTTTGAAAATGAGCGAATTTATTCATTTCTTAAAAGGAGAATGGTTGTGAAACAAAAATTTCAAAAGGGCATGCTCGGCCTACTGGCATGTATGGCAACGGGTGGAGCATATGCAGATTATCAGCCGGTTAGACCAGGATTTCATCTTTTTGGCGAAACTCTATTCTGGAAAACGAATATTGCATTGCCATTTGCAGCTACAGCGAAAGATTTTGCTGTCAGCGACGGGAGTATATTCTTTTCTAATTTTAGCGTGGAAAATATTAACCCTAACTATGATGTCGGTGTGAGATTGGGAGCGGGGTATACGTTTGATTGTGAAAATTTAGATGTTAGTTTTGTCTGGACTCAGTTCAAACAAAAAGCGCGGCGAGCTCTTCAGGCTGACCCGTCATTAACTATTTTACTTGTTTGGGATCAATTCGTATCAACGAGTGAAGTAGATAATGTTCAAGCAGAGCTGTGTGAAAAAATGCAGACATTTGATGCTGTTATAGGAAAAACGTTTTTATCCAGTTGCCGCGGCATGTTGCGTTATTATTTTGGATGCAAAGGCGCGAGCTTGAAAGAAAGTCAACTCATCAACTCAGCGGGTATCTCGTTTAGTGGCGATCCTACTACTAGCTCTGGCACGCTATTCAATTCATTTCGCGCATTTGGTTTGATGACTGGATTCAATGCAGAATTAAACGTTTTTGAGCGCGTTAGTTTATATGGGCGAACAGAAATTGCAGTACTCAAAAGTAAATTACGATCGGGAGAAGCGTTTGATGAAGTAGTTGCCGGGAGTCCACGGTCTTCTATGAATGAAAGTTTATATAATTCACTTAAACTAAATTTAGTGCTCGAAGCGGGAATTAATTTTGATATTAGTTTCTGTGATCGAGTAGGCACTGTCTTAAATCTGGGCTACGAATTTAACTATTGGCCGAACCAAATTAACATTGTGCGGCCTATTGTACCAGGCTCACCAGGCTCAATCGTTTTACCTCCCGTAATTAGCGATATTGGTTTTCAAGGTTTCAATCTTGGGCTGAACCTTTATTTCTAAAACAAGAAATTTAAGAGTGAAGATTTTTTAATGCGCGATGCCAAATAAAAAAGGGAGGCGAAAGCCTCCCTTTGAATTCATATAACGTTTATTTGTTTTTATGAGCGTTTAGAATTTCAAGCATTTCGGAATAGTTATTGCAAAGTCGTTCATGAGCAGGAATTTCAATATACGCTTCATTTGGTTTAATTACACCTAGCACTTTGTCGTTGCGTATAATATATTTACGCATTCCACAATGAGCATCTTTTGATCTTTTTACTTTTTCTATAAGTTGATCATTTACAATGGCGCCATTCTCAAGAAGAATTTTTACACGCTCAGGATGTTCGCAATATATTGCTTCTCTAAGTGGCGTATGGCCCCATTTATCTTGAGCATTGACGTCCGCTTTTGCAGCAATTAATTCTTGAACATTTTTTTCACTACCGCAGCAAGCTGCAATATGAAGAGGTGTATCTTTATGATTGGTATTTTTCTTATTGGCATTTGCGCCATTGTCTAAGAGAATTTTGACCGATTCCTCGCTCGCGTCCAATGATCCAGCTGCAGCTTGATACAATGCTGATCTGCCATCTTCATCTGTGTGATTTGGATTGGCTCCCAGATAAAGAGCTGTTTTTATAAGATGTGGATAATAATGATAACGCCCAACGGGGAAATCATTCATAGATATTGAATTTTTTACCAAATCAGTTAAGAATTCAACCTTAACATTTCTATCATCAACAGATTTTCCTGAATATGCGTAAATTGTTGGCGCAAATACAGAGCTGAATGATCTAAATGGATTATATTTGCTCAGCGCAACTTTAAATCCAACAAACGGACGCATGAATGATTTTTGAAATGCTGCAGCGGTCGGTGCAAAGCGATTCCAATACGATTGATGTGGTTGCTCAGCCACAAGCGGCATTATCGCAAACAGTGAAATAAGTAGTACTTTTTTAAACATTTTTATATCCTTTATTGTTTTTTTGTGACGTATTGGTCAACTAGTGCTTGCCATTTTTGAGCAGTCTCGCATGTTGATTGCATTCGAAAATATGCGTCAGCATTCGCTTTCCATTTTTTGTGATTTCGAAGCGCAGTTTCGCATCCCTCTGCTAATTTCTGGTCAGTAGAATTTATTGTGCATCCACCAAGCTCCCTAATTTCTTTATTCACTTTTTCTAGCTCGGTAAATATTTGATCAGTTTTCTCGCGAGTAAAGAGCGCTTTTTGTTGATCGCAAGATCTTTGTTCCGTACTACTAAGTTTTTTTAAATCTACTTTATCAAAGCGAGCGCCTCTTTCAAGTAAACGTTCCGTTGCATATAATTTGTGATTCATTAGAGCAATGTCAATAGGTCGATCATTATCTTCGTTGCGTGCATCAATAGCTGCACCATTATCGACTAAATAATTGATCATAGAAAAATTATTATTGCGCGCGGCCTTATGCAGAGGAGTATCGCCAAAGCCGTCTCGCGCATTTACATTGCCATTATGAGCAATGAGAACTTTAACCGATTGAAAATTTCCTTTTTCTACAGCCTCATGCATTGCAGTCTGACGATGAAAATGTGTTTTATTTACATCTATCCCTTCATGAGCAGCCTTTGCAAGCAATTCGGGGCAGTTGGCGTACGCATAAAGATCAAATGGTTTACCAAAAACCTTTTTCATATTTGCTAGATCTTTTTCAAACATTTTTTTCAACGTATCACAATTGGTTGTTGATTCGGCCATCGTTACGGGTACAAACATTGAAAAGGCTAATGATCTAAATGGGTTATATTTGTTCATTGCAACTTTAAATCCAACAAATGGACGCATGAATGATTTTTGAAATGCTGCAGCGGTCGGTGCAAAGCGATTCCAATATGATTGATTTTGTTGCTGAGCCAAAAGCGGCATTACCGCAAAGAGTGAAATAAATAGTATTTTTTTAAACATTTTTTATACCTTTTTATCTGAAGAAATAATCTCTATTATTAGATTACAGGTATAGGGATATTTGTCAATCGCAGGATTGGCTATTCGAATTTAATTATTTGCAAATTTTATAAGTAACTATAAAATTATTCCACTAGAGAAGTGAACTAAAAACAAGAGGGATTTTAATTAATAGAGTAGGGCTTAAATTAGCTCTTTTTTGAAAGCATTTTAATAACCGCTTCATTAAATTCAGGAATATCTGCAGGCATGCGGCTGGTGACGAACTTGCCATCAACAACCACTTTTTGATCAACCCAGTTTGCTCCTGCATTGATCAAATCGGTTTTAAGTGAAGGCCATGAAGTCATCTTTTTTCCTTTAACAAAACCAGTTTCAATGAGCGTCCAAGGGCCATGGCAAATTGCTGCAATTGGTTTACCCGCATCAACGAAATCTTTAATAAATTTGATGGCAGGTGGCATGATGCGCAATAAATCGGGATTTATTATGCCGCCTGGCAATACGATCGCATCAAAATCTGCCGCGCGTGCTTTTTCAAGCGGGAGATCGACTTGGAATTCATCGGCCCATTCTATATGATTGAGCGCTTTAACTTTTGGGAATTTTGGTGAAATTAATGTGACGGTCGCGCCCGCATCTTGAAGCCCTTTACGTGTATCAACCATTTCTGGGCGTTCAAAGCCATCGGTAACAAGCATTGCAATTTTTACACCAGAAAGTACTGAACTCATAGTTTTTTCCTTCAAAAAAAATCTTTTTTTGACTTTTATAGTAATGAGTTAGAGCTGAGACAATAAATAGATTTGATTATTTTATTTCAAGAATTTCTGCTTCGATCATTGCGTAAAGCGGATCGGTTTCTCCATCTTCCATTGCCCAACAGGCTGCAAGTACTGCTTGTACATATGCCCATTCTTGGATTCGCTGGCGGTCAAGGTTTAGATGCTCTGCAAAAAGCGTGACGCGGCGTGCAATAATATCATTGAGGTTTTGCTGATGCAATAATTCTGGAAATGGGTTTCTGATAAATGCACCAACTTCATAGGTTGGATCGCCCCAAATTCCTTTAGGATCTATTGCAAGCCAATGATCGCGCGTACTTGATACAATATTTTCGTGATGTAGATCGCCATGAAGCAATACTTTTTCTTTTTGCGTTGCGAGTAACGAACTAGATAATTCGCGCGCTTTGTTAATATGCATCGTTGATAATGCAGGATGTGGATTTTCTAGCGCTTTGAGCCATTCCTGAAGATCGGGAAACAGCGTCGGTTCGGCTACGGGAATTGCATGCAATCGTTTTATAACCGATATTGTTTGCGCGATTGCTTGATCATCACGCTGTGAAAAAAAAGGTTTCAGCGTCGCTCCTGGAAGTGAGTGCTCAATAAGCAAAGCGTTCATAGATAAATCAGCATCAAGTAATCGAACTGAGCCGCTTCCGTTATACGTATCGAGCGTCAAGCCTTCTTGTTTTATGGCAAGACTATCAAAGCCCATTTTTACCACAACCGGCTTTTTATATTGGAAACCTTTAAGTACATAATTGTACGAAAGGTTCGTAAACGGCGTCAGATCTGTTAATTGCCATTTGGCTGTTATTGCTTCGACAATAGTAGGCAGATTCTTAAGCCATTCTTTCCCTTGTGCCCCCCAAGCTTGAACTACATTTTTTTCTAAGGTAGACATAATTCCTTAATTTTTTTGCAATTGAATGTGGATTTTCTCTTTCAGAATTCACTTCAATATCATACGTTAAATCCCAATAAATATAATATATACCGAATATTCTCTTAAACAAAATCAAGTCGCTTTTTCAAATTTCTCATCCCTAATGCGAGCGCTAACGACGCAAATGCTAAAGTGGCTATAAAACATAGCCAGAAATTAATATAGCCAGTTTGACCAAGCATTGCTGCGCGCGCACCTTCGGTGATATAAATCATAGGATTAAGAAAATTGATATACGCAAGACATGGAATGGCATTCAATAGAGCAAATTGAGAGAACTGAAATCCTCCCATAAACCACATTGGAAAAATGTAGCGGGCCCAAATGCTCCCAAGTTTTGCCATATTTGCAATAATGCTTGCGGCCCACAGGAGAAAACAAGCATAAAAAATGTTTTGTGCAATTAAAATAAGCGTAAATTTGAAATAATTAATCTGCGCCAAATCTAGTTGATTCCATAAACAGATTTTGCCTAAGGGAAACATTATTAATGTGAGAATGCAATATACAATAAAATAGAAACTAGCTTTGCTCGTAATTGCGAGCCATGAAGGAATTGGCAGCGTCAGATTATAATTAATTACGCGATCACCTTCAAAATCCGAAACAAGCTCAACCGCATTGCCATAGAGTTCAAAAAGGCCAATCGCAGCAATTATCCCGGCAAATTGGAATGGCCCGAAATCACGCGCGAGGCCAAAATGTTGCATCACGTATCCTGTGACCACAACCGTAAGTATTACCCAAATGCCGACATCGATGCACTTATCAAGAAGTGACTGCTTAAACACTTTCAGATCTGCGCTGATAAGTGCTTTATACACATTAAAATAAAATGTTTTATTCATACCTTATTTCTTTCAACTTATTTTTTTAGTTTTGATCGTCGTTTGTTTTGAGTAATTGAATAAAAACATCCTCGAGATTTTTTTGCTGGAAATCGGCCATTAATTTATCTGGTGTATCAATGAGCTTAATATTGCCTTTATCAAGAATGCAGACGCGATCTGAGAGTTTTTCTGCTTCATCAAGATAATGCGTTGTGAGCAAGACCGTGATACCATCTTTCTTGAGATTTTTAATAACTTCCCATAAATTGCGGCGGATATGGGGATCAAGCCCAACCGTTGGCTCATCGAGAATAATAAATTCTGGTTTATGAATAAGGCTGCGCGCGATCATAAATCGCTGTTTATAACCGCCAGATAATATTGAGGCCTTTTCATTCAAATAGTTGTCTAGGCCAAACTGATGCGCAAGCTCTTTAATCCGGGCTTCGATCGCTTCTTTATCCATCCCATAACATTGGCCTGCAAGTTCAAGATTTTCTTTGAGCGTCAGCATCGGATGAAGATTTGGTTTTTGTGGGCAATAGCCTAATTTGAATCTAAAATCGGGAATGTTTTTGTAAATTGATTCACCGTTATATTCAATATCCCCTCCGCTTGCAGGATGGAGCGTTGCAATGATAGAAGATAGCGTTGTTTTACCTGCACCGTTAACACCCAAAAGACTTACAATTTCGCCTTTATAAATGTCTAAATTAATGCCATTCAAAACCTGATGAGATTCATACTTTTTTTTGATATTTATTATTTTTAATAGTTTCTGCATAAGAGTCCAATTTTTAAATAAATGCTAATGATTTTGTAAGAAAAACGTAGAAGAGTTTGTATTGGCAAGTGAAATTGAGCATAGGTTAGCCCGGCGCTATGCCGTAACCGTCGCCAATAAATTCAGAAAGTAAAAACAATTTTGTTCATGATACAGGAGCTCTTTGGTTATCCAGACGGACATTAATATATTTCAATTTAACAAAAAATTATTCTTATGCAAAGGAAGTTTAGATCGATTATGCGGGCTTCTTGTTTATCGCCAAATATTGCGATATAATAACGAGCAATTATAAAAATAAACGGGCCCATAGCTCAGCGGTGAGAGCAATCGGCTCATAACCGAGAGGTCCCAGGTTCGAATCCTGGTGGGCCCACCATCCAACGTTTATGCGGGCCATCAGGCTCGGCAAGCTACGGATGGCGCTGCCATCTCTTTAAGGGATATATTTTCTCGACTGGTTTGCGCGCTCGTCCCGAGTGATTTGCGAAGCAAATTGTATCGAGGGATGTCTATGGTGAGCAAATGAGTTATTTTTATAATTAGTATTTTTTCAAAAAACACCCTCAGAATGAGGGTTAGAAAAAAAAGGGGTTACTTTATGAATGAGTACCCACTCTCAAAATTCATAGATCTTATACAGTACGATCAATCTATTGTCTCTGCAGAAAAAGAAAGAACTAAGCTGCAGCACGAACTTCATACGCATAAGCACGAGTTTGATGTTCTTCAGATCTCCATGGAGAATGCAAAGCAACATCTTCACGATATGCGTAAAGAAGTAGATGTAAAAGAGCGAGAAATGGCCGATCTTGATGAACAAGAAAAAGGCAAAAAAGCGCGCTTGGAACAATCATCCAGCCAGCGCGAATATGAATCGCTTAAGCATGAAATAGAAACGGTGAAAAAAAAGCAGTTGGGGCTAGAAGATGGTCTTATTGCCGCGTGGAAAACGTACGAAGTAACTCAAAAAGAGACCGAAGAAAAAAAAGCGTTTTGCGTAAAAAGATCTGCAGAACTTGATGTTGTCATTCAAGAGGTGATGCAAAAAATTGCTGCTATCGATGGCAAAATCAAAGAGCTTTTGGTTGTTCGTGTGCAGAAAGAAGAAGGCATTCCTGCAGAATGGCTTGAAAAATATGCATCTATGCGATTAAAAGTATCCAATCCGGTAGTTCCGGTGCACAACGGAAGCTGTAGCGCATGCTTCTATCAGATCTCTCAAAAAGATATTAGTGAATTGCGCAAGAATAAATTATTAGTGTGCCGTGACTGTTTTAGATTTCTTTATCTTGAGCGGCCGACCCGTGAATCAGATACTCAGGAAAAACCCGCATCATGACCCAGCTTTCGCTTTTTGAGCATTGCACTGAACCGACAAAGCCAAAAATAAAGAAGGGTCATACGTGGCAGCTGTTTGTTGATGGTGCAGCACGAAAAAATCCAGGAATTGCGGGAGCGGGAGTCGTTATTAAAAAAGACGACGAACTGGTGAAAGCAAAAGGTTTTTATCTTGGGCACAAAACAAATAATCAGGCCGAGTATTTTGGTCTCCTTTTAGGCATTTATCTGGGCCGAAAACTTATAGAGCCGGATGATATGCTTTATATCATGGCCGATTCAGAACTTCTTATTAAGCAAATGAAGGGTGAATACCGCGTTAAAGATATTCATCTTAAAAAATTATTTGAGTTAGCGTGGGTGCTTCTTGCAAATCAACGTTACTCATTTTGCCATATTAAGCGAGAGTATAATGCCGAAGCGGATGCTGCGGCAAATGAAGGGATAGATAAAAAAGTATCACTTCCTCACGAATTTGAAAAAATCCTTGAAAATCATGCAATCACTTTCTAGATATAATTGGCTTTCGTTCGTATTCCTTTTCCTCATTACGTGCCCGGATGCGTTTGCGTGGCGGTATCGCTACAAGAAAAAAATTATTGAGCAAACAATTGAGGTAACGAATCTTCAATCAGACGCCCAAGCGCAAACGCCTTCAGATGAATTGATCGAAAAAAAAGAGCTAAAAGAAAAAGCGTGCACGGTGAACGTGCTTTTGGATGAAACTCATCGCTCCGATTTTCAGGGTTGGACGATCAACGCACAAACCGGCTTTCATTTGATTCCGTATGAAAGCGTTTCTGGTATACATTTTCAAGAACCGGAAATCCGCCTCACCGTGCAGAAAAAAACTATTTTCATTAATGGAAAAAAAGTTGCTCACGAACGCTGTTCGATTAAACCACGCGAAGGTTATTTGCAATTTAATGGCCGCCAATATCATGGATCTTTTTTAGTTGACGCAGCAGGAGATGTAGTTCAATTAATTAATTGCCTTGATCTTGAAGAATATGTTTATTCGGTCCTTAATTCTGAAAGTTGGCCCGGCTGGCCGCTAGAAATTAATAAAGCTTTTGCAGTTGCTTCGCGCAGTTATGTAATGAAAAGAATTCAGGAAGCAAACACAAAAAAGAAATTGTATCATATTAAAAATACCAATATTCATCAGACCTATAATGGCGTGCATACGAGCGAACGGTTGCGGGAAGCGATAGATCAAACACGTGGATTAATTATGGCGTATAATGGAAAGCCAATTGAAGCGATGTTTGATTCGTGCTGCGGCGGTGTGATTCCTGCGCATATTACTGGGATCGATTTTAAAAGTGCTCCGTATCTGGCGCGAGAAAAAAAATGCAATTTCTGCAAAGGATGCAAAATATTTGGCTGGCGTGTTGAATATTCGCTGGAGCATTTTCAAGAACTGCTTAAAAAAGCAGGACATTCAGTTCGATCGATACGAGAAATTAAAGTGGTAAAGCGCGATAAAGCTGGCGTTGTACAGCGCGTTTTGATTCAAGGATCGAATCATGCACTTCATTTAAATTGCAAACAAATGTACGCACTCTGCAGCAAAATTAAGAGTTATTGCTTTACGGTAGAAAAAAAAGGGAAAGCAATTTGCTTTACTGGAAAAGGATACGGCCATCATATGGGCATTTGCCAGTGGGGAGCGCGCCGGATGCTCGATGCGGGGCATCATTATAAATCTATTTTGCAGTTTTATTATCCGGGTGCTACGTTGATGCAGATGAAAACTACAGAAGCGTCTGTATAAAATCTTTCATCTGCGGCAAGATGGTTAAACTTTTTATATGGTATCATAGGTAAATAAAAAAATTCTATTGAGCAGTATGAAAATTATAAAACAGCGCTCGTCCCGACCCTTCGATACAAATGCTTCGCATTTACTCAGGGCGAGCGGGACTGGCGTCTTCCGCTCGTGGTGAGTGTTTTGCGAACAGGAGTGAGCAAAATGTATCGAACCATAGCGTAACACATTGTATCGAGCGCGGACCTGCTGTCCTGCTGTTAAAACTTTAAGTAAAACGATAATCTTGCTATAAATTGTATTTTTGCGAGTCAATTTTTTGCTGGAGATAAAAAATGCCCGGATACAAAACACATTTAGTTGGCGGCGTTACTTCATTTGGATTACTGCTTTTTACCATAGGGTTTATGTCGGCATCGTTTTCAACTTTGTTTGAATGGTTATGTTGCGCATGCATTGGTGCATTATTTCCCGATATTGATATTAAAAGTAAGGGGCAGCAGCTTTTTTTTAGAGTGATTGCGGTAGTTTTCGTGATACTACTTTGGCAACGTCGGATCACCGATGTCGCCATCATGAGCACCCTTGCATTAGTTCCTTTGACAGTAAAACATCGGGGTGTTACGCATTCGATGTGGTTTATCGGTGCTCTTTGTGCGATGATTTTGGTAGTCGTTTCTTGCACAGCTGCTTCATATTCGCGCATGGTATTTTTTGATTTGCTTTTTTTCTTTGCTGGCGCTTTTTCGCATGTTCTCTTAGATTTTGGCCCTCGCAAAATTTTCTTTCGCAAATAATCTCCTATTGCCAATTTTACCCCATCTTAGTAAGGTACATTGAATTGTAAAAGGAGAGAGAATGAAAAAAAATGTATTGTTACTTTTATTGAGCTCTTTTATTTTAGTCCCCGCCATAACAGCAGATTCCGACGGGCAAAACAAAAAAAAGGGCGTGATAGCAATAGGAGAAGCGCTTTATTGGCGCACGAACTTCTTTATTCCGTATGCGATCACTTTCGAAACCACGACTCAGGGTGCAGTTACGCTGAGCACAAACCAAAAATTTACGAACGTTACGCCGTCGTACGATCCCGGTTTTCGCATAGGGCTCGGTTATTTTTCTCCCTCATCCCATTGGGAAATAGATGCAAACGCTATTCGGTTTGCGCAAAAGAAAAGTGATTCTACTTTAGCAAATGATTCAACACGCATCGGCCTTCTTTGGGATTTTAGTTCACAAATAACGTTACCCACCGCAGTGAGCGCAAATTTTTCTGATTCATTTATCGGCTTTGCTGTTTCTGCAAAGCGGCCTTTCTATACAGACAAAAATATTTCATTCGGGTATACGTTTGGTTTAGTTGGCGTCGTACTCAAAGAACAGTTAGAAATTATTGCGGATGGCCAAAATATTGATAGTATTCCCGTGCATACCGTTACAACACTCAAGAATGCATTCAATGGACTCGGCCCAGTTAACGCGGTGAATACCCTGTGGAAATTTTCACGCAACGCAGGATTCTATGGTCTTGGTGAATTTTCGGTTTTGATAGGGAAAATTCCTGTAGAGCAAACTCAATTTACCACTATCGGTGGTGCCCAACCTGCGCTCTTTCAAATTACGCAAAATAACCGTGTTTTCTTACGCGCAAATCTCTTCGCTCAAATTGGTATTCAATATGAGCAAACGTTTTGCGATGTGGTAAGCGTGGTGTTTAAATTAGGATACGATTTCAACTTCTGGCCAAGCCAAATAGCTTTTGCACGATTTGCTGAAGTGGTGGCAGGCCAAGCGACACCGCGCATTAACGCTTCCGATATCGGCTTTCACGGATTCCATTTTGGCGGGTATTTAACGTTTTAAATAAAAAAGGCCCAGCGATTACTGGGCCTCAAAGATTAAAAGTTTTCTTATTTTAAAAGCTTATACATTAAATAACCCAAACCAAGAATACCAGCTGTATAAAGAGCGCCTTTAATAAACGGCAGGGCGTTGGTAATTTGTTTAAAGTATTCCGCTTCTTGAAGCTTTCGCTTAAAAGCTTCTGTTTGTTGTTGAGTAAGTGGAGTAAGTGTAAATTTAGCCGCATTCAAGAACTGATGATTTGGATCTTTTGCAAAATATAATTCGTAATAATTGAACTGTGAATCGTGCACTATTGCTTTGAATTCTACTAAATTGTCGCCGTAAGAAGATTTTTGAGTTATAGCTTTAACACGATAAGCTTTTTCCTTTAAGGGGATTATTCCTTCTGGTGCCAATTTTGCAAGAGCTGATCCAGTATCGGGATGAGCATTAAAAGTTTGCATCGCAGCTAAGTGAAGAGAATTAGCTAACGCAAAACAGCCAAGTAAAAGTGCAATTAATAGTTTCTTCATAATAACCTCTCATTTTATAGTTATTTTTTATTCACGAGCGGACTTAGTAAAATAATACCAAGTAATGCAGCTAGATTTGTTATGCCAAACAAATTCAATCGATTTCCATTTTCTTTTTCTTGCATGTGATAATGATCTGTTCCTTGCGTATGGATAACACGATGAAAAAAAGTGTTATCGAAGAATAGTTGCGGCTTTACGGCGTATACCTCAACAAACTCTTCAGTTTTTCCAAGCAAAGAATTCCGTTGAGAATATTCTCTTGGATAGCTTGATGCCAAAATATAGCGCGGAGCAGTGCTCAGAGGTTTATTTTCCTTTTGTTGCTGGTATGCCGAATAATATTGCTTCGCGGTCATATCGTTATTCGCATTATTCATCGAATAACTTGAAGCTGGAACTAATAATCCAATAAAGAGTATTAATCGTTTCATGATTATCCTTATGCGAGATCAAATGAAGAAAGGAGCATCCACAATCCAGTGATTTTAATCGCTTTATTTATTGCGATAATATCTTGGGCAGTTTTTAAAACACCAACTTGTTTTTCAATCTCTTTTTCCATCTCGGGGAATGTAACGGTTGGTAATTCACTTAATGTAGCTATAGGGCTAATTAATTGCATAATATTTTGTTGATGATCATTCAATGATTCACGAATTTCAGCCATATTTTCTTTAATTAATAATATGAGATTCGTTAGTGCGATATAATCAGCTTCGGGTTCCTGTTTACCAATTGCCTTGTTTAAAGCCATAGAGTCAGCATTTATTTCTGAGCGAACTTCTTCTGAAATCCGGTGAAACTTTGCAAGCGAGAGTATTCTAAAAAAACTGTATGAAGTATGTAGCGCCATCCCAAGATTCATGATTTCAATCTTTTCATCTTGTGTCGCTTTTTCTGCCCTAATCCATTTTATTAATAGACCAGCATAAATTATGTAGCACATAATATTTACTGCAGTATCCATTTTTAAGACAGATTCTTTTCTAGAATCTGCAATACCTTCATATTGTTGTGGAACTAAAGGCATAGCCCATTTAGCTAAACTAGCATTGTTTGTTATTCTTCCAAGGAACTTTACGTCATCATAACAATCTTTAAAATTGCTTGGAAATCTCTCGATTTCATCCAATAGGTGATTAACTTTTATAAATGCTGCCGCGATGAGCTTATTTTTTTCCTGGATGTCTTTTGTATCAAAAATTGATGAAGTTAATTCATCTGGTGCCGTCAATGCATTTGAACTGCTAGATTTTTGCATAGATTGAGCGATGGCAAGTTCTTTGCCTTCTTTTTGTGACTCACCTTTAAAAGGCACTTCTTCTTTGCCAGGTTTAATTTCTTGTTTACCGAATTTATTCGGGTTTTCCATTGCGCCTATATTAAGCGCAAAGCATAATGAGGCAAAACCCATTATTGATTTCTTGTTTATCTTAAACATTTTGTAACTCCATTTTTAATCAAATAAATGTATCCATTAATAGGATACCCGAAGTATAAATAATTACAAGTAGGATTTTGTATGTGGTGGAAGCTTGGGCATAATTGATAGCTCGCTATATCGTATACCGCCATCTCCCCCAGTATTGACAAATTTTCTAATTGAAATTATTTAAAAATCCTATAATCTAGATGTATGGACTTAAAATAAATGGGGTTATAATTATGAAAATTTCCAAAATAGTACTTGTTTTATTAATGGCATCTTCAATGATGACTCAGAATAGTGTTGCAGTTGATTGGCGCAACATATGGGAGCAATCAGTGCCATATTTAAAACAAATCGAAATGAAGCACATTTGGACTGCTATAAGTATCGCATCGACGGCTAGTGCTTTTATGGGTTGGAGAAAATATAATAAAACGGCAATTTTTTCTCGCCCAACGGCGATTAAAAGTGAAATAACATTCAATGACTTTTACGGCGCTCCTGAAAAAATAAAGCAATTTGTTAATCTTTTTCCAAAAGTAATATCTTCAGGTAATACTGAACTGATTGAACAATTACCTAAGGCATATTTATTTACAGGAGTAGCGGGAACTGGTAAAACCACATTGGCAATGGCTCTTGCGGGTCAGCTTAAAGCTCCTTTATTTGTACTAGAAGCGGATAGTAGTTTGTTGTTTCCTTTTATTGGTTCTTTCAAATTATCGCAATATATAAATGCTGCGCAGGCTGCTGCGCAAAAAGATCCGTCTAAGTTAGCAATTATCTTTATTGATGAGATTCATTTGGTTGCAGATGGTCAATTCTCATTATTACATAGTTTGCTTACGAAATTAGATGGTGTTGCTACCAAAAATATTACTGCGCCTAATGAAAAAGCGGGTCATGTACTTATTATTGGCGCGACTAATAAAGATGACTTAATCGATTCAGCATTGAAGAGACCTGGTAGATTTGAAGAAGTTAGATTAAGCAAGCCAGATATAGGATTAACTAAGCTGCTACTTAAAAAATATTTGGGTGAAAATGCTAATAATGAATCTGTTGATTTGATCGTTAATTGCTTAGCGATAAACTTTATGACCCCTGCTGAGATAAAGATGTGGGCATCAAAAGCCAAATTAGCATCTTATGGCAGGGCAGATAAGGTGGCACGAATCGAACTAATCGATTTAGAGGAAGCCTTTCTTGATATTGCAAAAACAATATGGAATAACACAAAATATGCATCTGAGGCAGCGTTAAAGATTCTTCACGCTCGAGAAGATAAAATAAAGAAACCCAAAAAAGAGATAAAGCAGTTTACTTTAAGAAATGGTAATGTCGTCCCACTAGATGAGAATAGTGGCAACACCCCTCCCTTCTGGTATACCGTCGAGAATGGAAAGCTTGTTTCGATGTTTGGCCCCGAGGACAACAAAAAAGAAGAAAATGACGATGAACCGCGCATTCCTTGTCAAGACAGTGCAGTGTTTCAAAAAGGTTACAGAGAAAAATGGAATGCACAACGCGCGTTCTTAAATACGAAATAAAAATAAAGCATTTTGCGTTGTTGCTCGGATAATTGTTTCATTAGATTCATTTCGCAATTGCGCTAGAAATTGTGCAATATTCGCTATTTGTGCTGGCGAATTTTGCTTGCCCCGTATTTCTTGCGGCGGTAAATAGGGAGCATCGGTTTCAAGAATAATGCTTTCGAGCGGTACATTTTTAAAAACATTTCTGAGCTCGTTGTTTTTAGGGTAGGTGAGCGGCCCGCCAATTCCCATATAAAAATTACGTTTCATAACTTCGTGCGCAAATTTCATGTCTTCGGAAAAACAATGAATAACGCCCCGCAGATTTCTACCCTGAAATTCATCAATAATCGCAAGCGTTTCATATGCGGCATCTCGTGTATGCACAATAAGCGCACGATCATATTTTAATGCTAATTCTATTTGTGCACGAAATGAGTTTTCTTGGCGCGCACGATCATAATCAGGATAATGAAAATCGAGCCCACATTCGCCGATGGCAACTATTTTATTGCCCCCAGAAAACTTATCAGTTATTCCGGGGACCCCAAGATCATTAATAATAAGTTGTTCAATTTTTTCTAAATCCGATTGCCAGTTTTCTGTCGCATCATTTGGGTGAATGCCAACTGCAGCAAAGCAATTAGGAAAATGCTGCGCGATCAATACGCAATTTTGGCTTTCAATAAGGCTCGTTCCCACATTTATAATGCGGTTTACGCCAACAGCTGCTGCCTGATCAATAATGGTTTTTGCCAGCGGAAAATGTTCGGGCAAAAGCGGCGTATCGAAAGTTTTTTTTACCATAATATTAATATGGCAATGCGTATCGCATAAAATTGGCAGGTGATTTTGCATGATAATTTTCTTCCTATTTTTTATGCGCATCCCACCGCTTTAGAGAATCGAAACCTGTGATTCGCGCTTCTTGAAGCGAAAGGTAATTAGCAGAGAGGAATGAGCAAAATGGTATTTTTTTTCAAAAATCTGGCTTTATTTTAACCGAATTTGACAAACATTTAAATCGAATTAGGCTATTTGACTGATGTCATAGGAAATCATAGGAAGAAAAAAGTAGAGTCGGATGAAGAAGCAGTGTTAAACCATTTAAACCTATTAGGAGTTCTTTCATGAACAAAAGTCAGCTCATTGACTCCTTGAGTGAAGAAACATTATTTACAAAAAAAGACGTAGCGCGCTTGCTGGATAGCTTGGCGCGTACTGTACAACGCGCGTTGAAAAACGGCGATAAAGTACAGTGGGCGAGCTTTGGTACGTGGTCTGTTTCACGTCGACCAGCACGCAAGGGCATCAATCCTGCAACAAAGCAACGTATTGATTTGCCTGCAGTGAATGTTCCTCGCTTTAAACCAGGAAAAGCGCTACGAGAAGTGGTACGTTCAATCTAATGTGATTGAAGTTAAAAAAGCTTTATCTGTTTGGGCTGCGCAAGCAGCCCATTTTTTTTACTATTCAACTCCTCTTTTTTCCAGTATTTTTAATATGGTTCGATACAATTTCTCACAAGGTTCGAAATCGCTCACCATGAGCGGTGGGGAGTCGTTTCAGAATGTGGTATCGAGTACTTATAAAAAATACATATTCTAAACCGCTCGTCCCGAGTGTTTTGCTCAGCAAAATGTATCGAGGGATAGCGGTAGAAAACCACAGCGGACTTTAAAAAGGTTTATCATGATAGATTTAGGGCTTTTGCGAGAACATCCAGATCAGATAATAAAACTGCTGACTATCAAAGAGCCATCGTTTGATGCGCAGTTGCTCCTTAAAAAGGATCAAGAATTACGTGCAATGCGCTCGCGCGTTGAGGAACTCCGTCATCAAAAAAATCAGCTCGCCGCGAACGCAAAATCTGGCATCACGCCCGAGATTAGAGAACGATCAATCGCCTTGGGCACAGAGCTCAAACAAACAGAAAAAGAGCTAGAAGCACTCGAAAAAGAATTTAATGAACTTTATTTACGCTGCCCAAATATTCCATCTACCGATATTCCATTGGGCGGAAAAGAATCAAATAAAGTTGTGCGCCAAGAAGGCACGAAGCCATCATTCTCATTTCCAGCAAAAAATCATATCGATCTAGCGACCGCTTTGGGTTGGCTCGATTTTGCAGCGGCGGCTAAAATCACTGGCAGTAATTTTGCGCTTTATCGGGGCGATGGCGTTAAAATGATTTATGCACTTTCTATGTTTATGCTCAAGCACAATCAAGAACATGGCTATCAGATGGTGCTTCCTCCCTATTTGATCAATGAAGAATCGCTCACTGTGGCGGGTAACTTCCCCAAATTTAAAGATCAGGTGTACGCAACCGCGAATGATCCGCAGTTTTTAATTCCAACGGCGGAAGTCAGTTTAACGAATTTATACCGGGATCATATTTTTGAGCCGACCGATTTGCCCATGAGGCTTACTTCGTGGACGAGTTGTTTTAGACGAGAAGCAGGATCGTACGGCGCTAATGAACGTGGATTGATTCGCATTCATCAATTTGAAAAAGTTGAACTGTATACATTTACGCGTCCCGAATATGCTGATCAAGAGCTCGAGAGAATTGTTGCTTGTGCAGAAGGGCTTTTGAAAAAATTAGGGCTTCATTATCGCATCTCATTGCTAGCGGGCCAAGATTGTTCGTTTCAATCGGCAAAAACGTTTGATATCGAAGTATGGATTCCAAGCTTGAACGATTACAAGGAAGTTTCTTCGTGCAGTAATTGCACAGATTTTCAAGCGCGGCGCGGCATGATTCGTTACCGTGAAGCTGCTGGAGAGAAAACAAAACTTGTTTACACGCTCAATGGTTCGTCACTCGCGCTACCACGTTTGATGGTGGCGATTATGGAAACGTACCAACAAGCTGATGGTTCTATCGCAATTCCAGAAATTCTTAAAAATTATGGTGTTTGGTAACAATGGAAAAAAGGTTGAGTCCAGAAACTGCACAAAAAATTCGGCAGTTAGAGATTAAAACCCGACGCCTTCTACAAGGTTATTATATTGGCGAGCACCGAGCGGCGCAAAAAGGATACGGCCTTGAGTTTGAGCAACTCAGCGACTATCAATTTGGGCACGATGTACGTTTTATTGATTGGAAAAGCTCTGCGCGCATGAATAAACTTTTGGTGCGAGAATATAAAGATGAGCGAAATCGTTCTATTATTATCGCATTCGATATTTCAGCATCTACTTTTTTTGGTGCACAGCGATCTAAGAACGACGTGATGATCGATACGGCTACTATTCTAATAATGGCAGGCTTTTATAGCAAAGATATGGTTGGCTTGGTACTTTTTAGCGATCATGTTGAAAAATATATTCCGCCCGCACGTTCACGCCAGCATATTGAACTTTTATTACGCACATTATGCGAGATTAAACCGACTGAGAAAAAAACTTCAGTCAGTAGTGCCCTTGATTATATTGCACGGTTAAAGCGACGCGATGCGATCGTTTTTGTTGTTTCAGATATGATCGATGAAGAGCAAAGCCACAACCGTGAAAATGCTCGGTTTGATAAAGCGCTTAAAATGATCTGCGCACACAATGATTGTATTGTTTTACGCATGCGCGATCAGTTAGAAAAAGAATTGCCGACTGCCGGATTTGTTACAGCGATCGATAGTGAAACCAAGCAAGAGGTTCTCTTAAATTTAAGCAACAGTGGCGCAAAAAAATGCAATCGCCTCTTGCATGCATTTAACGAACAGCAATCAAAATTGTTAAAGGCTTCAGGGGCAGATACGGTTGATATTGAGAATCCGGAAAAAATTGTTGAACAATTAGTAAGATTCTTCCAAGCTCGCGCTTCAAGATGAAATGGGTAGTAAACTATGATGCAAGAGGCACAGGGTATTAAGCTTTACGATTTGTATGGATGGTGGTACAAGCCGTTTTGGCACCAACCGGCGTTTTATATCCCTTTTGGATTTGTTATTTGCGCGCTTGTGTTGGCGATGCTGATTTTCTTGGTGCGTTACATTAAGCGTTCTCGAAAAAAGGTACTCGATCCGTGGCAGGAAGCGCTTAATAACCTACAAAAGATTAATTTGGGCTTGTTTGAAGATCAAGATACGCATAAACTGTTCTATGGGCATTTAACGAGAGTGCTTAAAACGTATTTAGCAAAGCGATACGATCTTTCGCTTGAAGGCAAAACCGACCAAGAAGTTATTGAGGCGGTAAAGCATTCGGCGCTACCTGCAGATTTGCAGGAGCAGGTGCGGCATCTTTTTTCGGGTGCAGAAATTATTAAGTTTGCTCATCAAGAGGGAGCGGGCGAACGGATGCGCTACGATTTGATTCGTGCGATCGATATTGTGCGCAATACGATTCCAAATCCGCATTTGAAAAAAAAAGTGGGCGGTGAGATTTTGCGTGGTGGAAAGAATTCGGCCAAAAATGAAAAAACTAATTTGGCAGATTCGTCTGATACGCAGCTGAGATAGGTTTTTGGGGATTTACAACGTTTAGGGACGTGCATGTATTTTGACTTGTCAGTTAATCCATCTTCGCTTTATATCCATTGGCCGTTCTGTCCGTACAAATGCCACTTTTGCAATTTTGTCGCGATTGCGGGCCATGAAGAGTATATGCACGATTATCATCTGGCTCTAAAAAGCGAGATTGAACGCTTTTGTTCTGAGCGTAAAGGCAAACTCTCTATTGACACGATCTATATGGGGGGCGGCACGCCGAGCACGTATCCACTTTCTGACCTACTTGACACGTCTGGTACACTGTATAAAGTCATCGATTTTTTACCGGGATACGAGTGGACGATAGAAGTTAATCCTGGGACGGTGACCGATGAGCATTTTCGCGTATGGCGCGATATTGGGATCAACAGAATCAGTATAGGGGTTCAAAGTTTGAATAGTGCGGCGCTCAAAAAACTTAATAGGCATCAATCGCTTGAAGATGTGCATTCAATAATCGATAAGGCACATCATTTTTTTCGTACTGTCTCGGTAGATCTCATTCTGGGGCTTCCTGGTGTATCGGTTGAGCAATGGAAGGATGCACTTGCAAAAATTGTGCATTGGCCGATCAAGCAAATATCTATGTATTTTTTAATGGTGCACGAAGCAACGCCACTTTATTTTGGCGTAAAGAAGAAAAGTATTAGTTTGCCATGCGATGATGAAGTGGTCGATCTTTATCATTGGTCGGTTGCTTACCTGGCGGAGCATGGGTTTGCGCAGTATGAGATTTCTAGTTTTGCCAAATCCGGCTTTGAATCAAAGCATAATAAAGCATATTGGCAGCGAAAGCCGTTTAAAGGTTTTGGGCTTGGCGCGTTTTCGTTTGATGGAATGAGCAGAACGGAAAATGAAAAAAATTTATTGGCATACATGGATAAAGTGAAACAACAAGAACCCACTGAAATAATGGTTGAGAAATTATCTCGTGAACAAATATGGCTTGAAACTTTAATGCTCGGGCTGCGCCAACCAGTTGGCGTAAAACTTTCAGAATTATTAACCACCTTACAAGAAAAGGAACGTGAAACATTTATTTGCGCAGTTTCCATGCTGCAAGAACGCCATCTTGTGCGATCGTTGGATGATCGACTGTTCTTAACGCCTCAAGCGTTAGCGGTTGAGAATGAGGTTATAGAAAAATTATCTGTGTTTTAAATTTTTAGGGAATTTAGGGACAATCTCACAAAGCAAAAAAATATTTTCTTTTTTAACAAGTTACATAACGCAAGGAATGAAAAATGGCTAAACACGTTGGTGTTAAACTTCCCGAAGATTTAATTAAAGTTTTGAAAAAAGGCACCGTTGCGACACTTGCAACTTTTTCTGAAAAAGGATTGCCACATACAACGCCAATTCAATGCGTTTATCCTAAAGGATTAGAAAGTATTTTGATGACCATTCACAAAGATCATACCGGTTATCATAATATGGTCTGGCAAAAAAAAGTGATGCTTTGTTTTCTTGATGAAGGAAATGTGGCCTATAGTATTCTAGGCCGCGCGGGAGTAGTTCGAGCACCATCGTTGGTACATCCTCTTATGAACGTTGTTCGTATCGACATTATAGATATTAAAAGTGACCGCTCAACATTGACGCGTGTGGAAAGTGGAGTACGCTGGAACTATACTTCATGGGAAGCTGAAGAACTTTCCCGTGGGTTGGTCCAAGAATTGAAAGAGTTATCTGAAACGTTGTAAGAGGAGCGGTATGAAAGCGTTACGCAATTGTTTGTTGGTTGTTGGCATCATGTGCTGTGCCCATGTTCAGGGTGCGGCTGTGCCTGTTAAAACTGGAGTGCCGAGCACATCTGGACTCGGTGCAGTACTTTCTGAATTAAACGATAATTTAGGTAAGCTTTCATCTTCTATTAATCCAAACGCAGTGCCGGTAAAAGTTACGCCGGCTCCTGTTGTTTCACCGGTGCAAAATCAATCACAAACAAACGCTGCACAGCCTTCTGACCAATCTGATACAGATTCGGATGATACATCTGATGATTCGCCAGTTGGAGTGGATACATCGCGAACCGGAGGCGCTGCGTTAGGCGGCGGAACCTCTTCACGTGGAGGAACTGCCCGATCATCAGTTTCTTCAAGCGCTGCGACATCGCCATCGTTATCGAGCGGCGGGTCGTCTCTCGCCTCAGCTTCGTCACCTTCTGCAAGTTCTTCAACGGGCGCAACTGGTGCGCCATCGACAGCCACACCAACAAGTACTCCGGCAGTGGCATCAACAACGGCCACCCCAAACCCAACTGCGCCGGTGGCTGTGCCAGCTGCTGCGCAACAGCAACAAACAGCTCAAGCCGCTACAACTTCTCCCGTAAGTGCGCGTACGGCGCAAGCTGCTTCAACAACAACGGCGGCGCAACCAGAGCAGCAATCTACCAATCAAAGCACTGCAAACGCGCAGGAAGCAGAACCATCAGCGCCAGCGATTGCATCTGAACCGATAACGCAATCGGTAAGTGAGCAAGCACCTGACGAAAATGAATCGGTGCCGGAAAAACCTATTGGCGGCATTGATACGGTAAACATTGAAGAGGGCGGTAATTGGCTCTTAAAGCGCAAAGCGGTTGAGGATATGATCGATCTTATCGGCGAGATTAACCGACGCTTTTCATCAATCCTTGAAGCGCGCGCAGATTATAAAATAAAGCAAAATCAACTTGATAATGAATATGATAAATTTGTTACCGAAATAGGTTTTGATATCGGTGATGCTGATAAATTACTCGCAGATCTTCTTGAACAGTTGGATCGTGAACAAAAAAGGCAAGGCGATCTGACCGAGCAGGAACGTGAACTGCTTGCAGCAATAACGCAAAAGCAAAACGAACTTACGGTGCTTCAAGAAGAGTTGCAAAATATTCATGCGATCGAATCTAAAATTAATGATGTGATGACCACCGTTGATAGCCAGATCAAAATTTCAAACGGTTATCAAAATAAAGCATGGGCAAATTTTCAGGAAATTAAACAATTGCTGAGTGATGAAAAAGCTGAAGAGCTTTATTATGCGACCGACGCAAGCTATAAGAGCCTACAAGATATTTATGCCTATTTAAAAAATACCCTTGCTTCTTATTTCAATGATCAAATTCAAGCAATGCGCGATCAGATGAGCAAAATAAAAATGTCGATCGCTAATCTGCAACAAATCGGCCTTGATCTGAAACATGAATTTGAAAAATATGAAAAACAAGATCTTGAAACGGATGAACGCCGTACTCAAGAAGAAATTGATAAAGAAATAAGAGAGAAGGCCGCGCAAGAAGCACAAGGATTTGAAAAGAAACAAGCGTCAAAAGGAATCTTTTCATCGATCTTTTCATCGATTATACGTTCGTTTACAAAGTTTTTTAGCGCGATCGGAAATTTCTTAGGCGGCATTTGGGATAAAATAAGTTCGTTGTGGAAAAAACCAATGCCAGCGGTTATGAAAGCGCCGGCAATTATTCATGAAGAGCCGATAGCAAAAGAACCTGAGAGCGCGCCGGCAGTTGAAGCGCAAGCAACATAATTATTTGTTTATTAACGTTTGCGATCTGAAGGTGCACTGCTTTGGTTTCTTATCGGTTCTTAAACGAATAAATACTGATGCACGCAAATATCTGATTGAAGTAAATTGTAAAAAGGTAACCTCGCACACGGTGCGAGGTTTTACCCATTGAATTTTTTTTCCGGCAATTACTGGTGCGTTTTCTGTAGGCCGCGTATCAATTTTGAGTGGAGTTAGTTTAGTTTCAAGCTCTTCCATATCTTTTTCATTGAATCCAGTGCCAACTTTGCCAATATAATAAAGTTCCTGATCAGTATCATAAAGCCCGAGAGCGAGAGAAGAAATGGCTCGCTTTGCAGTGGTAAAGCCGACGATCACGCAATCGATCGTATTGAATAATTTAATCTTGAGCCACACACGAGAGCGAATTCCAGGATGATATGGCGCTTCCGGATCTTTTGCCATCACGCCTTCCATCTTTTTTTTCACCATTTCTTTCCACAATGTTCGACCATCGCGGGTAAAAAACGTTTTTTCAAGCCGCGCATTTTCAACAATTGTTTTATTCAATATTTTTTTCCGTTCCATCAATGGCAGATGAACGAGTGATTTTCCGTTTTTCAGCAAAATGTCAAAGACGACGTAGGTTGGCTTTCCACCTTTTTGCAAAGCTGAAAAATGAGGAATTCCTTTTTTATCGTACGCGACAATCTCGCCATCTAATATGCACTCGCGCGCTTTAATATTTCTTCGAATAGTAAGCAACTCAGGAAAGCGCCCCGATAAGTTTATATCGTTTCGTGAAATGAAATCGCATTTTTCATTCACGTAGCAGAGCGCGCGAATACCATCCAGTTTTGGTTCAAAGATAAAGTTTTTATTTTTCAAATCATCTAATGTGCCCATGTGGGCGTTCATTGCATGAATTTTGTGTGCCATAAATTATGCTCGCGATTTGGCACGCGCAACTGGCCTATGCTCAGATGCACGCGTGGGAATTCGTGTTTTGATACTTTTGCGGAGTGCTTGCATGAGCGAATGTTCTTTTTCTGGTTTTGATTTTTTTTCTTTAACTTTTTTTACTTTTTCAAGTTTTTTGCCTTTAGCGGCTTGCGCAATTTTCTTTTTTAACTCTTGTGCAAAAGTATCTTTAAATCGGCTCATTGAAAATTTTTTGACCGTTAATTTATCAATCAATTGTTGCGCTAAATTGAGTTCTGCTTTTTCAAATTTGGGAATTTTAAGCGTTGTGGTTTCTTTGAGTTCTTTAATTTCATACTCATAATTCAAAGTAGTGAGAAGCAAAATGTTTCCATGCGCCTGTATTGCGCAAACATATTCTTTATCACGCATCACAAATTGGCCGATTGCAATCCGGTCTGAATCTTCAAGGGCACGCTCAAAAAGAAAAAAAGCGCGATCGGTATGCTTTGATGGGAGAACATAATAATGTTGATCAAAATAGATGGGATCAATAGCGGAACTAGTTACAAATTCAAGAATACGAATCGAATCGGTTTTTTCAGGTTTAAGTTTTTCTAAATTTTCTTTTGTGATAATAAAATAGGAGCCATCTTCCAGTTTCAGGCCTTTCACTAAATCGGACCATGCAACTTCTTTATTACATTTGGGGCAGATCCGTTTATTGGCGATAGGGGTATGGCATTTTGCATGCAGCAAATTAAAACCGAGCGAATGCGAAGCAATGGCCGAATAAAGTTCAATATTAAATTGAACAAGGCCGAATGATAGCGATCCCTTCCAACTGGCAACTCTTCTCATATTTTCCCCTTTATATTTTTTACCAGTATCCAATAAGGGAGGTTCAATTGGCAAGAAACAAAAAATGGTTGCGTTGATTGAAAAAAAGAATAAAAATAACCAACGCGTAATCAAGAGCTTTTATTTATTTTAAGAGGAGAAGAATATAATGAAAAAAATGATGCTTTCTATTTTTTTAGTAGCTCTTCATAGTTCATTAACTGCCGATAATTTTTCGGCAAAATCAATTGAAGAGGTTAAAAAATTCTGGGATCGCCGGCCATGCAATTTAAAGCATTCAACAAAGCCGATCGGTACCCGCGAATATTTTGATGAGGTAGAAAAAAGAAAGTATTTTGTGGAGCCGCATATTCCCGGGTTTGCAGAGTTTGCAATGTGGCGGGGTAAACGAGTGTTGGAAATAGGGTGCGGTTTGGGCACTGAAGCGATAAATTTCGCAAGAAATGGCGCTGATCTTACGATCGTTGAATTATCAAGTGAAAGCCTTGAGTTAGCAAAAAAAAGATTTGAGGTTTATGGTTTGCATGCGCGGTTTATTTTAGCTAATGCGCAGGAGATTGGCGGTATGCTTTCCGGCGAAAAGTTCGATTTAATTTGGTCATTTGGTGTAATTCATCATTCTCCTCAACCAGAAAAAATTGTAAAAGCCTGCAATGCGTTACTAAAAGATGATGGTGAAATCAGAATGATGGTCTATTCAAAAATAAGTTATAAGCTGTTCCACTTCATGCGAGAGACCGGCATGTGGGATTTTGGCGATGGTGCTCTGGATGAATTAATTGCGATGTATTCTGAAGCGCAAACCGGATGCCCGGTTACCTATTCTTATACGTTTGAAGGTGCGCGTAGGCTGTTTGGGGATTTTGAAATTCTTGAAATGGGAAAAGCACATATTTTTCCTTGGAAGATAGAAAAATATATTAAGTATGAATATGAAAAAGAAGATTGTTTTAAGAATGTATCGGATGAATTATTTGGGGAGCTTGAAGCAGAGCTTGGCTGGCATATGCTTATTCGAGCTAAAAAGAAAAATAATTAAGTTTTCAATTTTTTAAAATGAAATGGGCAGGAGGTTTTTCTCTTGCCCTCATTTATTGCTTTGCAATCCATTCTTCTATAGCGCTTATTGTACCATCAATATTTCTGTATTCATGACGGACCACTTCTTGAAGCTGACCATTGAATATTCGAAGATTTTCATTCACATAAACAATCTGATTTCCCGACTGTTCCATTGAAAGTAATGCTGGCTGGAGCATGGTTACGATTGCTACAAAAAGTAGGGCAATCGATATTTTTAATTTCTTCACTTTCTATTCCTATCTGTTACTTGTAAATTCTGGACGTAACAAAAGTTAGAATGAACGGCCAGGATAATTTACTTGAGGCAGTGTTTGAGATGGTGCAGGAACCCAGATTTGTTCATTAGTTACTGTACCATCATCGTGATACGTATCGAAACTATAGAGGTTTTCTAGTTGACCATTAACTCTTCTTGAGGTCTCGGTAACATATTGAATATGCGGCGTTTGCTCCATTGAAAATAATGTTGGTTGTGGCATTAAGGAGAGCGTTAAAAGTACAGCGAAAAGTGATACGTTTAATTTATGCATAGTTTTATCTTTCTTTTTATTCAAAATTATTATTATTTTCATCTGAGATAGATTCCAAGTTCATGGTGTCGGAAGGTTCTTCAGGCTTTGTTATATTTACCCATCGATAATCACTCGATATAGTGCCATCAGCAAGAGTCCATTGCGAACCAGTTCTCATTTGAAGATTTCCGGTCGCCCTTACTTTTCTGAGGTTAGGATTGATATATTGGAATTCCCCTGTGTTCTGGGGTTGTCCAAAGTTCTGTTGGGGCGCCATTGAAAATAATGACGCTTGCGGCATTAATGATAAAGCTGTAATAATCGTAAAAAGCGATAGATTTATTTTTTTCATTTTATTCCTTTGTAAGTCTCATTGATCGACTAGATATAGGCTTTCAATGAGATTGCTTTTTCAACGTAGAACATGGCGCCGGGATTCTGGTTGCATTTACCCATTGATACTCAATAGTCGTAGTGCCATCTTCCAGTAACGTCGGACTTGGAACTCTCATTTGCAATCTGCCGTTAACTGTTCTTAGATTTGCATTATGATATACAATAGATTGGTTTGTAGATTGCTCCATTGAAAACAATGCTGATTGCGTCATTAACGATAGTGTTATGAGAATCGCTAAAAGCGATAGATGTAATTTCATCATGGTGTTCGCCTGAGTTTTAGACAAATGATTTATCTATTAAATTGTTCGTCCTGGAATCGGGTGTATCGTACTATTGGTGACGCGCACGGTTCTTCAATTCTGTTGATTGGTAACCATTGATAGTCGATAGTCGTAGTACCATCAGCGAGTGTTCTTCGATTCTCAATTCTTATCTGAGGTTTTCCGTTTACCGTTCTTACTTTTTCGCTTTTATATACGATGTTATCTGTAGACTGGGTTTGGCCGGTAGGCAGTTCCATCGAAAAAACTAATTGAGGCATTACTGCTACTGTTATAAGAATCGCCATAAGCGATAGATTTAATCTCTTCATGCAAGTTCCTTGTGTTACAAAATTTGCTTTGTTTAAATTGTTTATCTACAACTAATTATATCATAAAAATACATATTGAATCGATAGTTTTGACTTCGAGCGGTGAGTAAAATCGTAGAAAATCGGCCCATTGCCAATCTTTTCCTTTTTTTGAAAAAAAGGGGGATTTGAAAACGTATCGAATGAAATCTATATAAAGAACATGAAATAGAGCTTTGATCGGTTTACTTGCGCAAAAAGAAAAATGAAATGAATTAGTTAAAAAAGTAGGCTAGAGAAAATCTCTAGCCTACTTTTTTTGAAATTTACCGATTTTCGGGAAGATCAAGGTCCAGGACGCCCGATTGAATATTTATTATTGGTCTTGTAGGCGAGATGGCTCTACCTCATTTTCTGAGAATAAAGGTATTTGGGGCACTGGTTGCCATTCAGATGGCCCTACCTCATTTTCTGAGAATAAAGGCATTTCGGGCGTTGGTTGCCATATTGTTCTAATTTCTATTTCGCCATCTGGTAGTTTTACTTCTCTAGTATCTACTTTAAAATAATATTTTTTATCAATTTTTTTTGTTTCTAACTCACCTGAACGCACGGCTTGCGCATATTTTTTCCATGCTGGAGTTAAAGATCGCTGTTCCATTGAAAAAGCTGGTTGTGGCATTAATGATATTGTTATAAGAATCGCCATAAGCGATAGATTTAATTTCTTCATAAAATTCCTTACGTTACAAAATTTGTCTTATTTGAGTTGTTTTATCTACTAGTAATTATACAGCAATGAGCCTTCTTGCCGCAATGCTTATTGGATCGATGTTGTGAGAAAAGATGCCTCATTTTATAAGTGTATAAAAATAGTAAAATCATCTGGCTGTTTTTAAAAATTAAATGGGGATTTATTTAAGAAAAAAAGCACCCGGCTAAGAGTGCTTTAGGAGGTTTTTAATAAGCGTAAATTCTTATTCAGATTAATTATTTTTTTTCTTCCAAAGAGGGCGTAGTTTCGGTTGTTGGCTTGATTGGATCGTTTGCAGTGTCTTTCAGCCTAGTTCTATGGGCTTCGGGTAGAGGATACCATACCATTCTTTCGTGATCTCCAGAGTTTAATGATATCGTTATGGTTCGTATATAATGACCTGGCACCCCATTTTTATAGACGACACCTTTCGGATAATCTAAATAATCAAACATCGGCAAGGAGGTTGATGATGCGGTTAACAAAGAAAGGAGGAATGTACATGTTTTCATAAGAATCGTTTTAAGTTTATAGGTTTAAAGAATAATGGTGTGATTTTATTTTTTTTCTTTTTCAGAAGCGTCACTCTGATATCTTACGAGGGGATGTTTGATGCGGCCAAAAGGCTCTGGGCATCTGCCATTTTTATCTTTAGGGACGAGATTTTCAACGTCTACCCATTTTATTGAGATAACCTGCGCGCCATTTTCATCTTTGGAAAGAGTGGACATCTTTACGAATAATCTACCATTCTCTTCTTTTTTTTCTGGATCTGATGCGACCAAATCAAAGAAGTTCTTCCATTCTTCACTTGGTTCAGGTTCCATAGCGCTTATTTTTATGTTTGGTATGAAAGATGCTCCTATGATAATCGCAAAAAATAATGCATTAATCTTTTTCATAATGGTCTCCTTTGATTTTTGTTTTTAAATAGATCATTTTTTGTTCTCGGTCGGTGGCATTGTCTGCATCAATGCTTCTTTTCCGTGAACAACCATTGATTCTATGCGAATATGTTTAGGGCCTTTTGTTTTCTTTTCTTCTAGCGGATGTTTTATGGAGCCAAACGGTTCTGGGTATTGGCTATCTTTGTCTTTAGGTGCGAGATTTGCAACGTCTTCCCATTTTTTTGAGACCACCAAAACACCCCTCTCATTTTTTGATCTAGTTACTAGCTCTATAAAAAATCTACCATCCTCTTCTTTGTGTTTTTTGCTCGAGCCGACTAAGTTAAAGAAATCTCGCCATTCTTGACTAGGTTCCATAGCGCTTAATTTTATGTTTGAATCGAAAGATACTGCTATGATAATCGCAAAAAATAATGCATTAAACAGCTTCATAATAATTTCTTTCGTAACGATATTTTTTATTAAGTATATACTCAAATAAATATGTGCTGAAGAATAAGCAGACCTAAATCTTAATGGTGAGTAATTCGTGCCAATTAGTGGTATACGCAGGCGATCTTTTCTCTTGCTTATTTTTCCATTCTTTTTTAAGACCAGCAGAAGCATAGGCAAGTTTATTTTTCCCCATCTTAGCATTAACTCTATCGATCGTTTTCATCAGGGCTGCTTGCTTTTCAAGATTTGTTGGCAGTTGATAAAAAGTATTCATTTGCAGCGCATCTTGAGGAACTAAATCGTCAATAATGATGCCAACTTTTTTGTACGTAAACCCTTTATGGAATAACGATTGCAAACAAGCGGTTCCGGCCGCCAGCAGATCGGGCGTGTAAGAAGTGGCAAGCGGTAGCTGCTGAAATGCGGAGCGATAGATGCGCGTGCTATCTTGATATTGTGTGTATGAAACGAAGACGATCAGCTGCTGCGCTTTCATTTTTTGCTTGCGCAATTTTTCTGCAGCGATGCTCAAATGAGTAGCAAGGCCCTCGTGGAGCTCTTTAAATTCGGTAACGTTTCTGCCAAATAAGCGTGAAACGGTGAGCGATTGGCGGGGCTCTGGCTGCGTGTGCAGATCAAAGCAGGGCGTTCCGCGCAATTCAGTTAACGTGCGCAATCCATTAATCGTTAAATTTTTACGAACCCAACGTTCATCGCAATTGATAAAATCAAATACGGTACGAATACTTCGAGCGTATAATTTTTCTGCATAGCGAGAGCCGATTCCCCAAATATCACGCACATCAATTAACTTAAAAATGTTATCTGCATCGGGATGGTTCGTGATATCAAAAACACCATCATTTCTTTTTTTTGCAATATCGCCCGCAATCTTTGCAAGCGTTTTTGTTGGGCCAATGCCGATAGAAACCGGAAGCCCAATATCTTGCTTGATTTTATTGCGAACATGCTGAGCATACGAGGTATAATGATGTCCATCGTAAAAATCGGATGCGGATGGGAAATATATAAACGCTTCATCGACCGAATAGATCTCAATATCGGTCGAGCATTCGGTCAGAATCGCCATCACGCGGGAGGACATATCTCCGTAGAGCGTGAAATTAGATGAATAGACCTGTACCTTATTGCGTATTAAAATATCGCGGCATTCCCATGCTGGTTGGCCCATTTTGATGCCAAGTTTTTTTGCTTCGTTTGAACGCGCAATAATGCACGCATCGTTACTTGAAAGAACGACGACCGGCTTTCTATTCAATTTTGGATTAAAAACCCGTTCGCAGGAGACAAAGAAATTATTGCAGTCGACGAGTGCAAAACGATTCATAGTTTATTTACTTTATTAATGTATTGCATGATGCGCATATTTTCTTGGGGCCCCCAAAAATGCAAAGCATTTTTGGTTTTTTATACGCTGTGAATAACATTCGTCACGACGCCCCAGATTTCAAAATCGGCGTCTTTTTTTATCTCGATCGGTTTATAATTCGGATTTTCAGGTATCAACAAAATAGTTTCTTGATTGAATTGAATCCGTTTTACCGTGAATTCATCATTTAAACGCACCACCACAATTTTATTATTGGTAGGGGTGAGAGATCGATCAACAATTAAAATATCGTTTGAATGAATGCCAGCATTGATCATCGAATCGCCCATCACTTTAATAAAAAAGGTAGCGGTTGGATGCTTAATCAATAATTCATTCAAATCCAATGAGCGCTCCACAAAGTTTTCAGCAGATGAAGGAAATCCTGCTGAAATGAGTGACTCTGCAAAAGGAATTTTTAGAGGATGGGAGCTATCGGCAGAAAAAACGGAGATGATTTTTAAATTTTCTTTTATAGAATTATTTTGATTTATCATTGAATATACCGATGTTTTTTAATTTTATATTCTTATGATAATGAGTATTGGCAGGTAAGTAAAGCGGTTGCTGGTGATAGAAAAGCTGCAAAAATTTCGCCGCTCTCAATTCATAAATTCGGACATTTATTTTTTTTCTATAAGATTTTGTACTTGTTCGGGTAATTTCTCATAATTTGGTACCAAATCTTTATTGAGCCGTTGTAATCCGGTCGCCTTTGCAATCATAAACGTAACGAGTTCTTGAAGGGATAAAGATTCTAAGAGGAATCTATTTGTTTTCCAAATTAAAACGTCATAAGTACGTCCATGTACTGGCCGTTTTTTTGGTGTATTCAATCCCATACCACCAACTTTCATTAGACCAAGTGTCGTTTTGGCGAGGACAATGACGCTGAAATCTTGGTTGGCAGATTTAACTGAATAATTTTTTGGTAACTCTCCAATCGTTTCTATTACATCATGTGCTAAGTCCCAGCTGCGAATATCCTTTTCTGATGCAAAGATAAGATTTTTATTATCCGGAGAGAAACGCATAATGGATGTTTTTTCTTTTCGCTCTAGGGTTTTTTTGCTTGCTAAATCTATAACCATTAATGTTGAAGGCATGCTAATTGCTAGTTTGTTGCCCATTTGATTGAAAATAAGTTCAGTTGCTGATTCAGGAATACTTATTGTTTTAATCGATTGATTTTTATTAATATCCCAGAGTGTTATGGTATTTTTTGAAGAAAGAGCAATGAAATTATCGTCTGGGCTTAGAACCGCAGGTTTCTCAAATCCAGGAATTTGGATGACAAAGTAAAAGGTTTCTAAGTCCAAAATTTTAATGGCCGGAGTATCATCATCCATTTTTGAAGCGAGGATAAGCTTTTTGCCTGTTGCATCAAAGGAGAGCGGATAAGCGCGAAGGCTAGCAATGGTATTGATTTTATTTGTTTCAAGATTAATTATACCGATACCTGCTTCAATTCCCGAACAGATAATATTATCGTTCACCGGGTTAAATAGTATTTCCTGGGTAGCATCTGTTGTAAAAGTATCTAACTTTAATCCCGGCTTTGTTATATCATAGATAGTGCCTTCGCGTGAGGTAACAGCAAGTCTTGTTCCTGCATTATTTAGTGCAAAAGGCGATTTATATCCTTCTAAATATATTTCGTCCAAGCTTTGAGTTCCTTTGTAGGAAGAGAGAGAAGCGATTTTTTTTGCTATTTCTTTTTGCATTGCTGGTGAAAGATAAGAAAGTAGCTTAGTGATATAGCTTGGCTGATTATTTAAATCTTCTAATATTGAAGGGTCTTGTAAATTTTTTGCGACTTCTTGTTGTGCTACATCCAGAAGGATGGGTATATCTAAATATTCTGCTGTTTGGAGAGTCAGCAATACATCAAAAAATTTCTTACGTTCAATTTTTTGTTTTAAATATGCGGCATTTGTTAATGACATTTCATCGCCGGCGACTAATTTAAGTAAATCATCTATTTGGTTCGTTGTGAGAGGTCCAAAGGTTAGTTTGTTTCCGGAAGTGAAAAAATCAGGATGATCCTTCTGACTATTTTTAAACGTTATCGAGTTATCGATAATAGATTTAAGCCCTAAATAATAGATCGAACTCTCCTTAGGGATGGTAATCGTTGTTACTCCGTTCTCACTAAACGCTTTGAGCGGCTCGTAACCACTTTCTAAGTTTTCTCCTGGTGGGCAGCTTTCAATGAGCTCATCCTTTTGACGCTTTTCGCTTGGAAGGAAGCTTGCATTAATTGTCGCAGTAAATAGGCAGAGAAAAATAACCAGAATATTATTTTTTTTCATTTTTTACCTTTGTTCAAAGAGATTTTTTAGCTTCTTGGGGCAGTTTTTTATCATATTCTTTGTTTAATTGCTTAGATCCAAGTTCGATCATAAAAATAATTAAATCTTTAAGCTGCAGAGATCCAAAGATTGATTGAGCACTTTTCCAAACCAAAACATCTTCAGATCGGATATTAACGCTATTTTTTTCAGAATTGCTTAAAAGTAATGATCCGTAATAGGGATCACTCGCTCGAGAAAGTGCAATTACACTGAAATCTTGATTAGCAGATCGAATCAGTGCATTTTTGGGCAATTCTTGGATCTTTTCAACCGAATTAGCGAATAAATTCCATTTCAGAATAGCGCTTTCTGATGCAAAGATAAGGTTTTGATTATCTGCTGAAAAACGGATAATCGAAGCCTGTTGATTCTGCTCTAAAGTTTTTCCACTCTCAAGATCGATGATCATGAGACTCGACGGCATACTAATTGCCAATAGTTTGCCTGTTGTATCGAAAACGAGAGAAGAAGGACGGTCAGGCACGTTTATTGTTTTTGTTGATTGATTTTTATTGACGTTCCAAAGCGTTACGGCAGTTAGCGAAGAGGCTGCAATGAGCGTATTATCTGGGCTAAAGGCCACCGGTTGTTGAAAACCAGGAATTTGAGCTAAAAGTCTTAGCTCCGCCGTTTTTTGAAAGCCAGTCGTTCTGATGTCCTGTGGGCTCTCAAATCCACTGAATCGAGATAAAAAGCCGGTGACTTGATAAAAAAAGCTTTGGCTTGTGTTTTTTTCAGGGCCGAAAGCCTGAGCTGAAAAGTTGAGATTTTCTAACTCAAAAATTTTAATAGCGGGCGTATACTCATCATTTTTTGAAACGAGGGCCAGTTTTTTGCCTGTCGAATCAAAGGCAACAGGATAATCTCGCAAGTTGGCAATACCAACGACTTCACCTGTTTTAAGATTAATTATGCCGGTACCGCCTTTAACACCCGCCGTAATAATATCGTTGTTGGCTGGATTGAATAGTATGTTCTGCGTGTAATCTGTTTTGAACGTCGCTAATTGAAGTGGTTCACCCGGTTTTGCTATGTCGTAGATAAATCCTCCTTGCGACATAACAGCTATTCGTGTGCCTGCATCATTCAATGTGATCGCTGATTCATAATTATAGAGTGTTACATTATCTAATTTGTGTGTTTGTATGTAAGGAAAACTGGAAATGATTTTTCTTGCGATTTCTTTTTGTGCGGCGGGTGAAAGAGACGAAAGCAACTCAGTTATAGCTGCACGATTTTTATTTAAACTATCTATCGTTGAACGGTCTTGTAATTTTTTTACTGCCTTGTCGATCGCTATTTGGGCAAGAAGTGGGATCTTAAGGTAGTCTGCTGTTCGCGCCGTTTGGATTGTAGTCAAAAAGTCTTGACGCCCAATTTTTTCTTCTAGATATTCTCGATTCGTTAACGCCATCTCATCGCCGGCCACTAATTTAAGGAGGTTGTCTACCTGGTCAGTTCTGAGATCCGGGAAAGTTAGCTTTTTGACAGGTATGGTATCTTGGTGTGCGATATTTTTAAAGATCCCTGAGTTATCGATAATAGATTTAAGCTTTAAATAATAGATAGAACCCTGTGCTGGGACGCTCAGCGTTGTTACGCCGTTATCAATAAACGCTTTGAGCTGTTCGTATGCATTTTCTGCGGTTTCTCCCGGCGGGCAGCTCGCATTGATTACAGCAGTAAATAGGCAGACAAAAATTAACAGAAAATTATTTCTTTTCATTTTTGACCTGTATTAAAAGAGGTTCTTAGCTTCTTGCGGTAATTTTTCATATTCATTAATCAATTCTTTATTAAGTGGAGGTAGCCCCTTTTTTTTCGCGATCGTAAAAACAATGAGTTGTTTAGCCGAGAGAGTTTCTAATGCCGGTCTGTTGGTTTTCCAAATGGCAACCAGAGCTAGGGGAAAATATCGAATAGGCCGCTGCTTCGGAATTGATATACGCTCCTGTATATAAGCTTCGTAACTGGTGAGGGCTAATACGCTAAAATCTTCATTTGCAGCTTGAATCTTATACCGTTCAGGCCACTCTTGAATTTTCGAAATTGAGTTATCAGATAACTGCCAGTTTAGTATGTTATTTTTCAATGCAAAGATAAGGTTTTGGCCATCAGCTGAAAAACGAATAATCGAAGCCTGTTGATTTTGCGAAATAGTTTTTCCGCTCTCTAGATCTAAGATCATGAGACTTGAAGGCATGCTAATTGCCAATTTTTTGCCTGTTTTATCAAAAAGGAGAGAAGTGGGATGCTCAGAAACATCTATTTTTTTGGGTTGATTATTTTTATTGATATACTGGAGCGTTACGGCATTTTTTGAAGAAAGTGCAATGAGATTATTATCTGGGGCTAGGGCCGCGGGTTTTTCATAGCCGATAAATTCAGCTAACTTGTCTTTGCTTGCTATGTCTAAAATTTTAATAGCGGGCGTATCATCATCCATTTTTGAAGCAAGGACCAGTTTTGTACCTGTTGTATCAAAGGCAAGTGGATAAGCTCTCAGGGTTTCAAAGCCTGTGCCTTTACCGGTTATAAAATTTGACAGGCCGATACCATATTCAGTTCCAAAGCAGATAATATCGTTCACCGGATCGAATAAGACGTTCTGGGTGCCATCGGTGTCGAAGCCCCCTAGTTCTAATAACTCATCCGGTTTTTGTATATCATATATAGTGACCTGGTATCCAGTAACGGCTAGCCGTGTTCCAGCATTATTTAGCGCGAGCGGCGATTCATATTCGACTAGTACGGATTTGAATATCTGAGTTAACTTATAGGCTGGAAGGGTAGAAGCAAATTTTTTTGCAATTTCTTTTTGCATAGCCGGTGTAAGGTATGAAAAAACTCCTTCGGTTATATCCCTTAAATCTAAGTCTTCTAATCCTTTTACTACCTGGTCGATCGTTATTTCATAAAGAAGTGGCATATCAAGATATTCTGCTGTTCCGAGAGTTTGGATTGTACTGAACAAATTTTGAGCCCCAATTTTTCCTTGTAAATACTTCCGATTCGTTAACGCCATCTCATCGCCGGCCACTAATTTAAGCAGGTCATTTACCTGGTCAGTTGTGAGAGATGGAAAGGTTAGTTTGTTTCCAGGAGTGAAAAATGTGGGATGGTCAGCGGCCATTTTTTGGAATGTTTCCGAGTTATTGATAATAGATTTAAGCCCTAAATAATCGAGCGAGCCCTTTCCCTTTTTCGGATCCGGGACGATCAGCGTTGTTACGCCGTTATCACTAAACGCTTGGTACGGTTTGTCATCCGGTTTGAGCGGTTCGGCCTCACTTCCTGGGTTTTCGCCTGGTGAGTAGCTAGCAATAAGCTCCGCCTTTTGACGCTTTTCGCTTGGCGAGTAGCTTGCATTAATCGCTGTAACGCCGAATACATTGATAACAAATAGGTATGATAACAATAATTTTAGCTTCATGCGGCTCTCTAAACTTTAATAATTGTAAACTATATGGTTCTAAGTAAATCCTTTATTATTAGTAGTTATTATACTTTAATTTCATTCTGAAAATAAACGATTCATCGGGATGAAAATGATAAATTGCGAAAAGGCTTTATGGTAAGCCCCTTTTTTATTCATCATGATTAATAGGATATATGCATTTAAAGAAAGGCTTTTAATCGGGTGTGTATTGCCACGAAAATACGAGGGCATGCTTAAAAATGAGCCTATATTCTAGTTGATCAAAGCGGGCAAATCTGCTACATTTCTTCTCATATTAACTGAAATATATGAGCCGAGGTGGTGAAATTGGCAGACACGCAGCCTTGAGGTGGCTGTGGGAGAAATCCTGTAGGGGTTCGAGTCCCCTCCTTGGCACCAGTCTACATTTATGCGGGCCTTCAGGCTTGGCAAACTACGACTGGCGCGGCCAGTCTTGGCTAGCAAAAGCTAATTTTTAGATTTGCAAAATATTCAGCTAAATAATAAGTTCGAAATTAAAAAACCCGCGTAGCTTGAAAAGAGTTAAAGCGGAGACGGGAATGAGTAGCATTGAAAAAATTGCAGTGAAAGGACACCATGAACGCCTCGATGCGTAATATTTTGAGTACCAGCTTTATTGCATGGATTGTTGCGGCATTATTAGGGTTGTTTTACCTATTTACGTTTGATAATGGCAGAATCAAACTGCGTCCGGATCGCGTTAAGTTTGGCATCGATCTTGTTGGTGGTACCTATATCACTTTAGAAGTGCAAACAGAAAAAGCGATAGAAGTTGAGCTGACCGATAAAGCTCAATCGTTTATTAGAAAAATGGAAGAAGCGCATATGGCCACTCCTATTGCGCAATCGCAAGACCAAGCAAGCATTGTATGGAAATTTGATTCTCTTCAAGGCGCGCAAGATGCGGCTCAGTTTGTTACAAAAACCGAACCGACAGTTGCAGTTTCAACTTCAGAAAACACGGTTAATCTTTCAATTAAAGAGGCTGCAGCAAAGCGCATTAGAGATTGGGCAGTTCAAGGAAATATCGAAGTGTTGCGTACCCGCCTTGATAGATTGGGCGTAGGCGAAATTCCGATAGCATCTCAAGGTGATAAAAATATTGTTATTGAGCTTCCAAACGTGGACAATCCTCAGCAAGCAAAAGCGATGATTGGTAAAGCAGCATTGCTTGAGATCAAGCTTGTGGATCGCGCTGGCGGTAGCAAAGAAGAGATTCTTGATGCATACGACGGCGATCTTCCAGAAGGTATGGAGATTATTCCAGGCAAAGATGAACGGGATGGACGTCATTTCTATTATCTAGTTCCCAAGTATACCGATTTAACCGGTAGACTGCTTAAAGATGCGTACACAGGATTTGGCGGCCAAACGCAATCTGAAGTGGTGGTACACTTCAAGTTTAATCCAGAAGGTGGCGAAAAATTCTATGATTTAACACGAAGAAATCATAATCGCCAAATTGCGCTCATTCTTGATGGCGAAGTTATTTCGGCTCCTCGCATCTCAGTACCGATTAGCACCGATGGCTACATTCACGGTAACTTCACCGCAGAATCGGCTAACGAACTGGCGTTGCTCTTAAAATCTGGCGCGTTTGTGGCCCCAGTAAAGTTTGTGGAAGAACGCCAAATTGGCCCTTCGCTTGGCCAAGAATCGATTAGACAGGGATTAATGGCCTGCTTAATTGGTATGGCTCTCCTTCTTCTTTTCAGCATCATTTTTTATAAAGTTGCCGGAGTATTTGCATTTTTGGCATTGCTTTTCAACTTGCTGGTCATTTTGGTAGCTCTTGCATGGTTACGAGCAACGCTTACGTTGCCCGGTATTGCGGGTATGGTACTCACCGTTGGCATGGCAATCGATGCTTCGATTTTGATTTATGAAAAAATTAAAGAAGAACTTGCAGCAGGAGTACCGCTCAAAAAAGCGGTAGACGTTGGATTCTCCGATGCGATGGCAGTAATTTTGGATTCAAATATTACTACGTTCTTAGTTGGCATAGTTCTCTATAAATTCGGTACAGGCCCTATTCAGGGATTTGCAGTAACGATGATGGTTGGTATTATCGCGACCCTCATTACTGGCTTATTCTTCTTGCGTTCAATTTTTAACTTTGTATTGTATGCAATAGGTGTTCAAAAACTTCAAATTTAGTATAATCTTATCAGTAGCATAATTGGCGACGTAGCTCAGTTGGTTAGAGCGGCGGAATCATAATCCGAAGGTCGGAGGTTCGAATCCTCTCGTCGCCACCACGCTTCGTCTTATCAGACTTCGCCTGGCGCAGCCAGTTCCTTACGAAGCGTGCCCGTCGAAGCTTGCCAAGGCGGAAGCCCTGGATAAGCGAAGACTGGGCCCTTGCACAGCCAGTCTTTTAACGGAATTAATCCTTAAAAAAGGCGACCTGTTCATCTGCTGATTTTTTGTAATTTTTAGTGGGGTTTTCTTATGATTTCTAAAAACAGTTTAATGTTCTCATTTGTTGCATTCTTTGCATTTCAAAATGCATCCATTGCGCAAGAAACGCATCAAAAAAAAATGTATGGTGTTATTGTACAAATTAATGAGCAAGTTCGATACTTTGAGATAGTCGAAAAAATTGAAACTATTTTGGAGGATGATTCTTTAGAATACTATGGCATGTGTGCGAAGACAGGAAATCTTGTGGTTTTAGCATATACGCATGAAAATGCACTGAGTATTAAAAAGAGATTAGAGAATGCTGGTTTTGAAATTAAACTGCAAGATATTGAATAAATTGATGGCGATGAAAATGCGCAAGTTATTACGTTCAAGTTTCTGTTTGATAGATTGAATGCATTCGCGCATCTTGGTGCATAACAGACAGAAATTAATGAGTGGAGATTAATTATTCATACATCATTTCCTATTCTTTTAACTCTGATTCGACTTATTATTTCTCCCGTGGTGATGCCATTTCTTTTAGTATTGGTTATGCCTTGGAATAATTTTATTCTTAATATTTTGCTCGCATCGCTTTTTGTACTTTTTGCGCTCACCGATTTTTTTGATGGGTATCTTGCGCGCAAATATCATCTTGAAACACAACTTGGCGCGTTGCTTGATCCGATGGCGGATAAATTTCTTTTATGCGGTGTGCTTATTGGTTTAGTGTACGTGCAAAAAATATTTTTTCTTTGGGCACTTCTTTTTCTCGTGCGTGAATTGTACGTCACTGGATTGCGCTTGATAGCTGCAGAAAGGGCACACAAAATAACTGTTTCTTTTTCTGGAAAAATTAAAACAACGCTGCAATATCTTTATTTGACTATTGTAATTGCAAATGTGCGCTCCGGAAATTTTTATCCACTTGCTCATTTTGATATGATCGAAAATATATTAATGATAGCGGCTGTTAGTATGACTCTTATTTCAGCCTATTGGTATACGATGAAATTTTTAGAGAATACAAAAGGAATGGAGCTGTGAGCATTTATATTTTATTGATGAGTATAATTGGTTATCTTATTGGTTCGTGGTCGCCCGGAGAGCTTATTGCTCGCTTTCACGGCATTGATATAACTAATCGGGGTTCAGGCGGAACTGGCGCGACCAACGTTGCACGACTATTGGGCGCTCAGTATTTTGTGCTTATTTTTTTGATCGATTGTTTTAAGGCGTTTGGTTATCTTAAACTTCTGCAATCTGCGCATTACAACGCAGATGTGCAAGCATGCGCAGCTCTTGCGCTCCTGCTAGGGAACACTTTTTCAGTGTTTCTGAATTTTAAAGGTGGCAAAGGAATTGCAACCGGCTTTGGAATATTGCTCGCGCTTGCAGGATCTACGCTGCCTATTCTTGTTGGTGTATGGGCAATTGCTTTTTATGTTACAAAAACTATTGGCCTTGCATCGGTAGCTGCACTCGCCGGATTATTTTTCTATGCACTTCTATTATCGTTTAATGCGCCTCAGTTAGCGCTTGTTTTGGCAATTATTGCTCTCATTGGTTTGTGGCGCCATATTGATAATGTGCGGCGGTATTTGTATAGTGCATAATCGCGCTTTACGTAAAAAAAATTAAAAGGAATCATTATGCATTTCGTGGCCGTTGCTCAGCAATTTCAGCAATTAGAAGTTACCAGTTCGCGCACTGAAATGACAAAAATTTTGGCAGATATTTTCAAGAAAGCGACTCCTGCAGAAATTTCAATTCTGAGTAATCTTTCTCTTGGGATGCTTCGTCCAGCCTATAAAGGCAATAAATTTAATTTTGCTGAAAAAAATTTATTTGGCGTTATTGCGCAATTGATCGATAAAACTGAAAAAGAGGTTGCAGCAGAAGCAAAAAGATTAGGGGACGTTGGATTAGTGGTAACCGAATATGGAAAATGGAAGCCAGAAAAAGAGCTGACCGTTACGCAGGTATACGAAAGTTTGTGCGCGTTTGAAGAATTGAGCGGAAAAGGTTCGCAAGAGGAAAAAACGGCCCACGCTGTTGCATTGCTCAAACAAGTTTCGCCACTTGAAGCAAAATTTATTATCCGCATTATTTTAGGAACGCTCCGGCTCGGTTTTTCAGATATGACTATCATCGATGCCTATTCCTGGATGACTACGGGTGACAAATCGCTGCATAAAGATATTGAAGAGGCGTATAACACCTGCGTTGATATCGGTTTAATAGGGGAAAAACTGAAAGCGGATGGTATTAAAGCGGTACGAGAAATGAAAATTCAGGTCGGCATACCAATTCGCCCTGCGGCTGCAGAACGCATGCCAACCGCAAAAGATATTTACGAAAAGCTTGGCGATTGCATCGCACAGCCCAAACTCGATGGGTTTCGCTTGCAGATTCATATCGATAAACGGGGCAAGCAACCGCGCGTAGAATTTTTTTCACGCAACTTAATCGATATGAGTCATATGTTTCCCGATCTTGTAAAAGCGTTTAGCCAACTTCCTGTTGAAACGATGATTTGCGAAGGCGAAGCGATTTCATTTGATCCTCATACTGGGATATTTTTACCATTCCAGGAAACGGTAAAAAGAAAACGCAAACACGGCATTGAGGAAGCGATTACCGATTATCCACTGCGCGTTTATCTTTTCGATTTACTTTATTTAAATGGCAAAGATGTTCTTGCAAATACTCATGAAGAACGGCGCACCAAGCTTTTAGGAATTTTGAAAAGTAAAGATGATGTGATCTTTGCAATTGATGAAAAAAATATTCACTCTGCCAAAGAACTTGAAACGTATTTCTTGCAAAACATCGAGCAAGGGCTTGAAGGGCTCGTAGTAAAGCGCCCCGATGCGATTTATCAACCAGGAAAACGGAATTTTAACTGGATAAAACTCAAAAAGCATACGCAAGGCCATCTTGAAGACACGATCGATTGCGTCATTCTTGGCTATTATGCCGGTTCAGGAAAACGAACACATTTTGGCGTCGGCGCTTTTTTAGTGGGTATTTATAACAAAGATACTGATGGGTATCAAACCGTTGCAAAAATCGGTACCGGAATGACCGACGACGAATGGAAAGATCTTAAACATAAATGCGATAAAATAAAGATTCACGATAAGCCAAAAAACGTAGAGTGCGCAAAAGAATTGTTTCCTGATGTTTGGGTGAATCCTGAAATTGTGTGTGCCGTGCTTGCAGACGAAATCACCGAATCGCCATTGCATACCGCGGCAAAAACTGAACATCATTTAGGGTATGCATTGCGCTTTCCAAGATTTATGGGATATCGCCCCGATAAAAAAGCTGAAGATGCAACTTCGGTAAAAGAAATTAAACGCTTATACGAAGATCAGTTTCTAAAGAAATAGCGCTTAACTCGGTCCGAGGCAGATATTTGCACAGGTATTCGGGAAGTTATAAGTTGTTTGACTGAAGGCGAAAGTTTTTGATATTCAGCTGCAGCGCGGCCATAAAGTTGAAATGGTTTTTTCAAATGGCTGTTTTCTTCACCAAACTTAATAATTTCATCATAAGATTTCGAGATTTTACCATTTTCTGTGCATACGTTTTTTAATTTTTCCTCTTCATTCTCTTTATGAATCATTATCTGAGACATTAACAGCTGTTGATAAGGGGTAAGTGATTTTAACAAATTTACTTTTTCAACAAATTGCGTTAAGTCAACTATACAACTGTGGTTTCTACCCGATTTTGTACGCGTGTTGCACATCAGCATACTTTTGTCGAGGAAGCCCAAAGAAGTTATTTGAGAAGGTATTTTAAAGTTGGCGGTGATGCTACTCGATTGATCAGTTATAAGTAGATTATGTGCACCTGTCACCGCTTTAGCAGATAATGTCCCAGTTTCATTATAATGCCCTTTATAGTAATAAAACTTTTTTTCATTCGAATTAAATTTTCTCTCAGTGTTTTCGATGCTTTTTTGTTGTTTTTTTGAATTTACGTCATAATAGCAAACTTTCGATTGGTTGAAAGTTCCCCATAATTTTAGGCATCTGCTTGTCAGATCGAATTCTAAGAGATCATATTCCAGACCATCATCGGGTGTGATATCCGTTGATACAGCATTGTTCACATTCCAAAGATATATTTTGCTGTTAGACTCTTTAGTCCTGATCATTGTTGCTATATATCGTCCATCGGGGCTAACTGCGAGTGTACGAATGCAATGATCGGTCGGATGAACTAAATAAGTTTGTTTGTTCGTTTCAAAGTCTCGGATTATTATCTTATTATTTTGCCAAGCGTGCCGGAATGTTTCGAGTATCTTTTTGCTCCCGCAAAACTTAAGAATGCGTTTAGATTGATCAGAAAATTGTGTTGAGGCTTTATACATTTTGACAATCTTATTTTCCCCCAAATCTTGGATTTTTATTTCTGTATCATCATAGCTTAGAGCAAGATTATCTTTCGTATCCCAAAAATAACTGTCTTTAAATTCATTTTTTAGACTAATTAAGTTTTCCTTCGTTAAATCGAGTGTTGCGCCCAATATCTCTAATGATAATTGTTCGGCAAGGGACGGGGGGAGCATAGTCATTTTTGTTGAGATTGTTTCCAGATTTTCAGTTGAAGCAGATTGCCTAAATATGCTATTTTTAATGTCTTCTTTAGTACTTAGCTTTAATAGTGGGCATTCTAGTTGTTCGGTTATGCATAGCTGGCGCATTTTTTCATCCATAGATGAATCGGGTTTGTGTTTGAGTACTGCCAGAAGATCATCACTTTTAGTGTTAGGCAATTCGATAGATTCTTTATCGCCTAGATCATCTTGCATATTTTGTAAGGTGAGAGATGATTGCAGGAGGTTTTGGAACGTATCTGAACTGAGATTTACTCTCCGATCAGAACATTTAATTGATTTTTCATCCAGAAATTTCGCCGCTTCAATAATTGTATTTATTTTAAGATCATGAGCTGCTTTCCTCATCTGATTTAGTGAGTGCACAGAAGAATATTTGTTAAAGAGGTGGTTTAAGAGATATTGATCATGGAGGAATGGCGCGTACTTTATAAGTAAATGAGCTTGCTGTGTTGTGATGTTCTGCAGATTAATATGATCACTTTCAATTTGCTTTTTTTCAAGTTCTGTAGATTGAGCAGTGATAAGAAGATACATCCTTTTTGAAATTTCTACTTTTCCATTTGCGCATTCGAGGGTTATTGGAATACCAGAAGTACTTGAAAATTCAGATTCATGATTTCTCTTGTACATATATGCTGAAAGAGAAGCTTCGAGAATCTTTGCACGTATTTCCTTACTTTTACCGTCGTCCCTCCTTGACCAGAGTCCTATGTTAAAAGCGTCTGATAATTCATTTTTTGATATTTTTTTACAAACTTCGGTGAGCTCTGGTTGATCCAAGGATTCAAGTTTTTTCCATAAATTGCTTTGATTTTGAGTTAGGTTCCAGCCGTTCGTTTGAACAGGTTTTCCATCAAAGTTTATAAGTTTCCGTCCTCTAAATTGGCCTAATTCTTTTTCGGTCATTTTTTCTTCAATAAGAGACCGCTCAAGTTTTCCATTTTTTAAAAGAAATGATGAAAGCTTAGAATCGCTCGATAGAGGATTATTGTCCATCGAATATATGGGAAAAAATAATAAAAAAAAGTAAAATAAAAGCATTAAAAGCATAAGATTCTTTGATAAAAATGATAATTTGTAATTATTATACATGCTTTATTGTCATTGTCAACATCCCCGATAATCCGTAAAATTCGTTCATTGGGCATTTTAATATAAGGAAAATATCGTTTGTCCGTAATGACTTTCATTGTTGCTGCAGCGATTTTGGGTTTGTCTGTTTGTCAGATGCGGAAAGAACCATCTGAAAGCAAAATTATCGATCTTCTTGATGCGATTTTGCAAAACAATTAAGCGTGTGGATTATTTTATAGTAGTGCAAGCTTCGCGAAAATGATAGCATGCGCCCCATCCAAACAGTGCCGTCAGCACATCTAATGAAAGCCCCAAGCTGCCAATGCCATTATATTTTTCTTCGCAGATGATGGGTAATAAAATTGCCTGAGAATTTCGATGTTGGTATAAAGCGGTACTTTGAATTCGTTCGCAATTTTTTGCGCGCAGGTATGTGGATAATTTAAGTGTTTGATAACCTGCAAACAAATACGCAATCCCGATCGCCGTATTTTTGGCGGTATTAAGCAGATCATCCTCGCAAGAATAGATCTTCGTCCACGCAAAGAAAAACAATAAAGAAATTGTCCTAGTTTTCATGCCCCCTCCATGATCAGTTGCCTATACCTATTCCTATCAAAATACTTGATGCGATTGCAATCTTTCGATTAGTAGCGTTATGAGGACTGATGAGCGTTGTACGCTCCATAGAGAAAATAGCAGCCGGCCGATGCAAGTGATCCGCTGACAACTTTTGAAGCGTACCGCAAGTAGGTTATCTCGCCTTGATGCTTTTGATTAAGGCTTCCAATTGGGCGAGCATTCCATGGGTGTGCTTCTTCGTTTATTATGCGGTCCTGAAGTTGTTTCGTATCTCTTTTGATTATGTAGTTCATAATTTTTTGGCAACCATAGCCGGAGCAAATGAGGCCGACGCCCAACAAAGTTCTCGTTGCGGCGCTGAGCTCTTCATGAGGAGAACATACAATTAAGTTGTTATCCAAAAACCAAAAAAGCAAAATTAGTAATAATTTCTTCATGTTCTTCCCCCAGGATTTATTTAACGTGAGAATCATAACTTAGGGGGATAAGTTGTATGAAGATTTTAATTGTTTGTGTCTGAATTAATTACAGTTTTTCAGATCTTGGTATGCCGACAACGTGAAGAATGCAGCTGCGCAAGAAGAGGCTACGCCGGTAATTTTTACCGTATGCTGTACCCCTGAGAAAAAATATTGCTGTATTAATGAGTGCGTGCGCATGTTTCGTTTTATTGCAGTTTCCACATTTCTATCTCGGGCTGGAACGGTAGATTGTGCACTTTTTAATAATGTATTTAGTTGCCGGCAGCTATAGCTTACGTACGCCAAACTGACCGCCGCTAACGCTTTAGTAATGGCAGCTGAAGCTTCGAACGATTCGCAAGGATTTGAATAGGTAGAGGGATTTGCAAGAAACAAAAATAGAAATAAAGGAGAGAGCTTCATCAAGACATTCCTGTTTTTGAAAGTTGAGTAATGAAAAAGGCCACATGCAATAAAGCATATGGCCTTTTTTTATTTCAATCTAATCAAAGAGATTAGCGATTCCAGCCACCGCCGTTACCGCCACCGTTTGAATAAGAAGAGCGTGGACGGCCACCAAAGCCACCACTACGGCTACCACCGCCGCCTGTACCACCGCCACGGTTGTCAAAACGACGTGGGCGTTGTTCCATCGGACGAGCTTCGTTGACGCGAAGTTGTTGGCCTTCAAGAGAATGACCATTCAATTGCTCAATAGCTTGTTGTGATTCTTCAGCTGAAGGCATTTCAACGAAAGCGAAACCACGAGCTGCACCAGTGAACTTGTCTTTAATCAATTTAACAGAAGATACTTCACCAAATTGAGAGAACAAGTTTTTCAACATTTCTTCAGTTACCGTACGGGCAACATTTCCAACATAAATATTCATAATAAATTCAAAAATCGCAATAGAGAAGTTAATAAAGTATTGTCAACGAAAGCGTTATTTTATTGCCAAATGCCTTTCAGTGGTTAGTGCATAAACATTTCTTACCTAGTCAAGCCAGTATACCCTAAAAAAAAGCCGGAGTAAAACGATAGGAAAGATTATTGCAATTAGGGTAATTCCTTGGGTACAGTTGCGCTGTGCGACAGACAAAGAGAGAGGATACTATGAAAAAAGGCGTATTTTGGTTACTTGGGCTCCTAATCACTGCCCCATTAGCCGGTCAACAGGCAGCATTTGATGGAAATACTGTACTTAAAAAACTAGCAGATACGGTAAGCAGCCAGGGTGATAAGGTGAGCGAGCTTATAACTAATTGGCAAGCCTCGATTCAGAGCATGCAAACCGATATCGCTTTATTACCTGCTGATAGCCAAGCCGCGTTACTCAAGGAGGTTTCTTCCTTGCAAGCAGCGATTGCTCAAGGAAATAGCTCGATACAGGCTCTAATAGCGGATCGAAAAGCCACGGCGGAAAAAGCGATACAAGATACTATAAAGCAGGTTGGCACTGGTCAATTGGGTTCCGCGCAGGCTCTTCGCTCGGTGCAAGCGTTAATCTTCGAGGTTAATAAGGCTTTAAGTGATGGCGTTTCTTTATTTAATAGAACCATTGCCTCTTCTTTCAATAGTACCCAACAAAACGTGGCCCGCCTTGTTAATCCGATCAAAAGATCCCAGAGTTCTCAAGCGTTAATTGAGGCGCAAAAACAGCAAAAAGAACATAGGGCGCAGGTTATCTCACTGGTTCGTGCACTTAGCTCTCTCTCTGATCAGCTAACTATGGCACGGAGTGCCGCGCGCAAAGCGGTAGCAGATTTCGGCGCGAAAGGTGAGATGCCCAATGAGACTATTTCGAGCGTTACGCGTGATTATCGACAGCTTCTTAAGCCGCTTTCTCGTGCCTATCAAGCTAACCAGATTAAAGCCGATTTTAACGATAAAACAAATCTATTAAGTGCAACGCTGCGCGAACTTATTAGATTTTATCTAACGACCACGTCGCTCTACCTTAATAAAGCAAAGCAGCAACTCAAAGCAAAAGATAAAGCAGGCTATCACGAGACGATGTATCATCTTGCCAAATTGCTGACCGGCATAGGAAAGGGCGGTGGAGCTCTTGTAACCGCATCCGGGTTTGGCGCGGCGGTCAAGGCAATAGCTGGCGAAACGTTTCCCACACAGCAAGATATCGTTACAAAGTTTTACGATATTAATAAAACTAAAATAGCGATGGGCGAATTTCTTGCAGCGTTTCAAGATTTAATTGCAACGGTACCTGCACCAACGGAAGAGCAATTGCGCATTGCTGCCGCCTACTATTATGAAATAGGCACTAATTTTTCGGTAATTGATCCCAATCAATTGCCCGCCTTACAAAAAACTATTAATAGCAATTACGCGTTTATGCTGATTTTGCGTGCGGCGGCTCTCTTGAAAAGTATGGTTGCTGGCAAAGATAATAACGCGACCTTGAATGAAGCGATCAATGCCTACGGGCAAGCGGCTAAATATTTTTCTCAAGCGAATGATAGTGCCAATCAGGCACAATATCAGGCTTTGCATGATAATTTAGTGAGCGCATTAAAGTTTTTAGATCAAGGAAAATCGGCTGAAGATGCTGGCAACACAGCGCAGGCGATAACGGCGTACCAGCAGGCGGTTAAAGCATTTACAGTGGCAAACGATACAATAGATGCGCAGCGGCTCAATACGCAAATGAGCCGTTTGCAGGCGCAGCAGGGAAGAAAAGATGGCATAGCGCAACTTGCATCGTTTGCAGATCAAACGAAAACACAAATGCAAAACTATATGGCATATATCAGCACGCTTAAAGAAGATGCAGATCAGCGACCATTTTTTGAAGTTTGGCTTACACAGCTTGGAAAAATTGCTCCTGAAGTTTTACAAAATTATTCTCTAGCGGTACAGAAGCTTAAAGAGATGAATAGTTCTACTGCAGATCTGCAGGCCGCAATTGATGTTCTTAATGGTTTGATAGCGGTGCAAAATGTGCTTCCTAGTGGCGATAAACTATTGGCTAACAGCACGCTCGATGCGCTTAATGATGCGCAAAATAATTATTTTGCCAGTGCAATACAGGCAGCACAAAAAGCGGATGCCGCTTATAATTTGCAACCTGGATTGGCACAGCTCATTCCGATTTATCCCAGTGCTTTTGCAAATGAAGCGCTTAACCAATATCTTTCTAATGGCCAACAGTGGAATTTCACGACGCTCATACAGCGACATATTGCCAAACTATTTTCAAGCATTATAAACGATTCTATGGATCCAATTACGGCAGCACAATTTTATTCGGCAGCAATTGCAGGAAGGTCGCCTTATCTTTCGACTCAATTAAATGATTACTTGAAGAAAAAATTAAACGATTTTGCAGGTCGCAAGCAAAATATTGATGCTCTGCTTGCGGATGCGCAAAAAGCTGAAGCGGCAGCCCGCGCGATGACGGTTGCGCAATGGGGGGCTTTAAATCCCCAAGCCTCTGTTTATTCAAGCCCTGCAGATAATGCCTGGAAAGATGTGCTTAGATTATATTTAACTGCGTACCGATTAGGCTCTCTTGACGCTCGCCAAGATTATCTTCGTGTGTTGCAAGAATACCAAGATGCGTATATGAAAAACGTTCCCGCTCTTTTCTATCCACCAATGAATGTGGCCAAGCTCGCATTTGCTCGCTTGGTGCTTCATCATCAGGCAAATGATGTACAAGCGACTAATGAATCTTTTAAACAGATTGCTGATCTTCTTAAGCCGGCGTTTGACGAAATGAACACCGCTCTTTCTCGCGTTAAAAATCCAGCTTATATTGCGACAGCTGGAGAAATTCTTGTGGATATGGCTGGATTTCTGTCTCGTTTTGATCAGATACTTGCTGATCAACAAAGTATTATCGCTGAGCTTGCGCCCGGTTCAAGTGCACAAGGGTTGACCGTTTTTGAAAAAAATATAAATACCCAGCAAGATACCGTAACAGTTTCAATTGGATTGCCAGGGCAGGCCCCTGCACTTTCGATTACGCTTGTAAATATTGATGCTCTGAGCGCATCGGTTTATAAATCGATCGGGGATTATTATTTTGCAAAGAAGGATTATACAAAAGCATCCAGCGCTTATTATCAGGCGCAACAATATTTCAATAAAATTAACAATACCGAGCAAGCAAATGCGGTAAATACACAGTACAAGATAGCCTATTCTCGTAGTTATACTGATATTTCAATTAATTCTATTATCCCTAGCCAGACCGATAAGCATACTATAGAGAACGTTTCAGTTGCTGGTGCAAATGTTCCAGCGCGCTACGAGCTTTTAAGTTATGGGCTGGAATTGCCCGATTATATTCCGTTTTCATTAACAAGCGATCAGATTAAGAAAATGGCACCGGATGCGTTATCAGCTTTCTTGGTTAATTACGCATTTTTACTTTTTGTTGATCAAGCTCTTAAGGCTCAAGGTATGAGTTATTCAGATGCGTTTAGTGGTGTTCAGGTGCGCAGTGATATAGGCCCAGATGTGCGAACAATAATTATGCAAGGATATCAATTTGTAAAAAACCTGCAGGCGCGCATTGCAGGTAAACAATCATCACTCAGTCTGGTTGAGCGAAAAAATGCATATGGTACTACGGTTTTCGATCTTTTTGAAAAATATAAACCAATTCCTGTGCAGCCGATCACCGGCTTTCCAATGACCGCAGTTCCGTATCCTTCATTTCCGACAGTGCAGGGATATTATGGATGGGCGCAGCGCCTTGCAAATCCTGCAACGCCTACAATAACAGCTGGAGGGCAAACGTATGTTTCTGGCAATGATCCGGAAACATACAAGTTGGCGACTACTTTGCTCGCCCAAGCATATCTTTCGGCGGCTGCGATTTATAAAAAGCGTTTAGATTTTCTCATGAATGGTGGAGATGTATCACTGATTGATCCAGGTATGAGCGCCGATGAAATGAAGAATTTAACGGCAGCGCGCCAAGATATTATAAAATTGCAATCAATAGATAAGAACGATATGAATGTTAAGCTTGCAGACTTTATGCAAACGTACAAGCTCATCCAAGATTACGCTCTTAACGTTATTGCTTTGTATTATAGTTTAGCTTCTGAATTATATGATCAACTTGGCGATGTAGAGCGTGTCGCTGCAATAAATATCGCTATGAATGGAGATTTGTACAACCAGCTTGGTGATTTAGCGCAACTGTTTTTAGTTGGCGATCCGTTTGCTACTGAATATTTTTATGGCAGCCAAGATAGTTATGGCGGTGTGCTGATCGATGTTAAAGATTATTATTTGACGGCCGTTAAAGCGTATGGATCAAAAGATGAACGTTCAAATAAATTGGTTGAAACTGCTGGAAATCTTTTTGTGCAGGCGGGAGATATTCTTACTAACCAACAAAACTATTTTGGATCAGTAAGCCTTTATTCTTTTGCGGTTGGCGCATTCAAATCTATGGTACCGGTTGATCAAAAAAAATTAGATGCTGCAAATCTTAAGCTACTGCAAGGGTATTATAAAGGTTCTTCTAATAATATGATTCAGTATCATACTGCTCGTTCGGCTCCAATAACCATTACGCTTTCAACCGGGCAACAAGAAACGATCAATTTGAGCGACCTTATTGCTAAAGCTGGTAATGGGGATACTGCCGAAAATGATAAAGCACAATCAATTAAAGAGGCGTTTCTTGATGCGCTTGTTTATTATATGGGAGGTTCGCTTGCTGCAAATCAATTAGCGGGTAGTTCTGCTGATAGCTCTCAAGGAAACACCGCCGATGAATCTAAAGATCCAGTAGTTCTAGCTGCAAAGCAACTCGTTAACGGCTACTTAACGCAAATTAACGTTTCATTTGATTCGGTAGAGAGCGTTATACAATGGCTTATGAGTGATTCGTTTGCACAAACGCTCAATGGTGCATTTGACTATTTTAGTAAGCAGATTCTGAATTCACCCGATCAAACGGCGCGCCTTGCCGGATATCGGGCGCTTGGTATGTGGATGAATAGGCTGTTTTATGATGCGTTTGGTAAAGTTTACATGCAAGATTATTTGGGAGAAGTTTCGGCAAATGCGTTACAACTTCTTTTGCAAAGCGTAAAAGATGAGGAGCAGGCTATTGCCGCACCTGCCCAGCAGTGGATTGGATAAGATTGGTTATCCATTAAACGCATCGAAAAAGAATTTCGCTTCGTCTTCAGGGGAAGCTGCGTCCGTAATTGGTTTTCCAATAATAAGGCCATCAGGATTGATAGCTTTTATTTTATCGATCGAATCTTTGGTAATGCGTCCCGAAATGAAAATTGGTAAATTAGTATTACCGCGAACCATTTCCCACTTATCCGCTAATGCAAAAGCTTCTTCGCGCTGTTCATACGGCCGATGAAAAAGCAAAGCGTTAACGCCTATGCTTTTTGCTTCAAGCGCCGATTGGCCAAGCGAGCATGAATCAAGTAAATCGAGCATTACCGATTTATTAAATTCGTGTGCGGTTGTTGAGGCAGAGTGAATAACATCTTTTGTTGTTCCCGCCATTACTGTAATCCAATCAGCACCCGCTTGAGCGAGTAGGGTAACAGCGTGTTTGCCACGATCAACAATCTTTGCATCTGCCAGAAGAATTTTATCTGGAAAGACTTCTCGAAATGTTTCTACAGCTTTGACTCCATGCTTGAGTAATAACAATGATCCTATTTCAAGTATTGACGCATACGGTGCTACCGCAGTTGCGATCGATACCGCCTTTTCTAAATCGGTCATATCAAAAGCAATCTGTAATTTCATATGATCCTTTCTTGCGCTCTAGGCACATCTGATGAAGGTAGTATACATGATTTATGTGTATAAGAAAAATTAAGGCGATAACCCCATGATAATGCATATATTATTGCACTAATTGTTCAGAATAATAGGTTTCTGATACTTTTTTTATTTCTTGGGTGATTGGCTTAAAAAATTGGCGCATTTTTATCATCCAAAGTGCTGGAACAGTACTATTGATATTCTTTTTTACATAAATCGGCGGCAAAATCAAATTTGGATTCGGTTCTACCGGAATTATTCCCTCAGGAATGTAGATCGAACTTGGCTTAGCAAAAAGAACAATCGTATCAAGTTGGATTCTATTATTTTCAGGAAGTGATACTTTTTCTATTTTCCACGAGGTTATGTTCGTTTTTGGATCCTGGCTGCGGGTATATGAGTACCGTACTGCAGGTGCGGACGGGTCGATTTCCCAATGGTGGATGGTATTTCCTATCATCGCAACGGGAACAATCCGTTCAGTAACTAGGATATGAATGGTTTGGCTTTGTTGTTTGAGTGGAAAACGTATTTGACCATTGAAATCGGACGCGGTTATGTACCCCCAATAGGTGCTGAAAATTCCTTCAGCTGTTCTTGTATCACTACGGTTTCTCAGTGTTTTTATAGCTAATTTTCCAGGTGTAGAGACAAGCGCTTTGAGCTCTTCGTGTGTGGCATTCTGATCAAAAGGATAGGGGCGCAAAAAGAAGGTTATCTGCGTTGCCAAGCAGGATGAACTGCAAATTATTAAAAAAAACGGTATCCTTAAGAATCGTATAGGTAATGTTTTCACTGCGTTCTCCCATAAGTTTCTAAGAATATAATAACAAAGATTGAATATAAAAATATATAAATTTGGAAATATATGATCAATGAGAATATTTTAGCGTCCGATGCTGATAAACAACTCTTTCAAGAGTTTGTAAGAAATGAACGACTTTCCGAGTCACAAGCTGAGCAATTTAAGGCTTATTTAGGGCTTCTTATTGAATGGAATGAAAAATTTAATATTACTGCCCTCACTTCGGTCTCTGAAATCATAAGTTTCCATTTCAAAGATTCACTCGCATTGGATAAATTCATTAATTTAGAAGAAATCTCGATGATTGCCGACGTTGGAACCGGCGGCGGCTTTCCGGGTATTCCGCTAAAAATTCGTTATCCGCATCTTGCGATCCAGTTGATCGAAGTAAACCAAAAAAAGGTTCAGTTCCTTACGATGATAGCACAAACGTTGGGGTTATCTAACGTGCAGACAAGCGATCTTGATTGGCGCACTTTCTTGAGAAAAACCAATTATCCGATAGATCTTTTTGTCTCGCGTGCATCACTGGCACCAGAAGAACTCATTCGTTTGTTTAAGGGGGACAGTCCGTATCAAAAAGCGCGAATGGTGTACTGGGCTTCGATGCATTGGCATGCGAGCTCTAAAGAAGCCCCTTTGATAGAAGAGGAACATTCATATAAGATCGATCATAAGTCTCGCAGATTAATTTTTTTCAAAAAAACTGATGTAAGATGAAAAAAGGGATATTTTAATGGAAATAAGGCACATCACCGGCAGCGCGAAGCAAGGATCGCTTAACATGTCCAAAATACAAGAAGCTAGCCCGAAAAAAAAGTTATTGAAAAGCTATTATGATGGGATCGTTGATACAGAAAATGGCGGCGAAACCTATGGCACTATTTTAAAATATTTTATTCCAGAATTCATCACTTCGCTTTTGCTTTATGCAATAATTCCTCTCATTGATGCACGATGGATAGCTGGCCTTAAATCCACTTCATTGTATGCGACCGTGGGCGTGACCAACACTCTTATACATTTTATAGTTAAAGCGGCTGAGGGGTTTTCGGTAGGTACCGTTATCGTTGCCGGGCAATACAATGGTTTAAGTGAATATAAAGAAGTAGGCCGATCGTTGTCTGCTGCTTTTTGGGTGACCGCTATCTTCGGTACCCTTATTTCAGCTGGATTATATGCAGGCGCTTATTGGATCTATTGGCTCTATGGTGTGCCAGAAAAAATGATCATGCTCGGTATTCCGTTTTTGAGAACCCGCGCAATCGGCATATTCTTTATGTTTATGTTTTTTGCATTTATTGGTTTTTTACGCGGAATAAAAAAGCCGCGCATTCCTATGCAAATATTTATTGTGGGTGCTATTACATTTCTTTTTTTCGATTATGTTCTTATCAACGGTGTCTGGGGATTTCCCGCATTAGGATTACAGGGCTCAGCAATTGCTTCGGTAATTCAATATGGCGTAATGCTCTTACTCGCGATCACCTACGTTGTGGTAAATCCGGATAATCGTAAGTATGGTATTTCGATTATGAAAGATATCACTAACCACGAACGCATGATCGATATTATCAAACTCAGTTGGCCGGTCGTTTTAGATAAAACGCTTTTTGCCGCAGCCTATATTTGGCTTGGATTTCTCATTAATCCTATGGGTAAATACGCTATTGCCAGTTATAGCGTGATAAAAGATTTAGAGCGTTTGGCAATTCAGCCGGCAGCAGCCTTTGCGCAAGTAATTACCTACTTGGTAAGTAACGCATACAGCGTGCATCATTGGAATGCTATTAAGGTAAATATTAAAAAAGTTATTTTCTTATCGTCGGTTTTCGTTTTTTCTATCTTGATTCTTTTTTCTTATAAGCCTGAATTTTTCATCTCTATTTTTGACCCAAAAAAGAAATTTACTGAATTTGCAGCTGCGGTTTTCCCTCTCATGAGCATGCTTGTTCTTTTTGATGTTGTTCAGCTTGTTCTTTCTGCTGCATTGCGCGGTGCTGCAAACGTGCGCATTGTTATGTGGGCTCGCATGGGGACCTTTTTACTTTATTTTATTCCGGTCTCGTATCTTTTTGCTCAGGTTACTGTTCTGAATCCTATGATAAAATTCTTGTGCATCTATGGCTCTTTTTATTTAGGAAACGCAGTTATGAGTCTCATCTATATCTGGCGCTTGAGAGGCGAAGATTGGAAAAAAGAGTCGATCAACTAAAAACCGGCGCTTTTTTGGCATGAAAATCTGCTCTTAGAAAATTTCTTGGTATCCGCACAGATGAATGACCTTGAGCAATTTGTGAGGTTAAGTTGTTTTTGGTAGTATTACTTAAAAAGCTCCATCTTGAAAGATTGCTATGACCGATATAACAAAAGAAGAATTAATCAAATTAGCTCGGATCTCACAACTTCATTTAGAAGAAAGTGAGATTATTCCACTTATGACTCACGTACAATCAATATTGGCCTATGCGCAGCGCGTTAAAGATATCGCAAGCTCTGGCGAATTTGATCACGCGCAGCAAGTAAATGTACTTCGGCCAGATGTGGTGATTCGCACCGATAATGAATTGATATTAAGTCGTGCGCCTGAGCGTGAAGGCAACTTCTTTGTTGTACCAAAAATTATTGAATCCAAGTAGGAACATTAATGAACAATTTAGCTTTTGCAACGATTGACGAGCTTCGTTCTGCTCTCGAAAAAAAAGAAATTTCTTCAAAAGAACTTCTTAATTTTCATCTCGAGCGATTTTCAAAATATGATAAAACTATCGGATCTGCGCTAGAAATTTTTAATTCCGACTCAATTATGGCAGAAAGTGCAGCATCAGGAAAATTATTCGCGATGCCTGGCCTTATTAAAGACAACATTTGCCAAAAAAATCGGATCACTTCGTGCGGATCTAAAATTTTGCAAAATTATTCTGCGCCATACGATGCAACCGCCATTGCGCGTTTGAAATCTGCCGGTGCATTTCTTGTTGGGCGCGCAAATTGCGATGAATTTGCAATGGGCAGCTCAACCGAAACATCAGCATATCAAAAAACTAGAAATCCATGGGATGTTTCTCGTGTTCCGGGTGGCTCCAGCGGCGGATCAATAGCTGCAGTTGCTGCAGGATTTGTTCCATGGGCTTTGGGATCTGAAACGGGCGGTTCTGTGCGTCAGCCCGCTGCGTTTTGTGGCATCGTTGGATTTAAACCAACTTACGGATTAATTTCCCGTTACGGGCTTGTTGCGTATGCATCATCGTTTGACCAAATTGGTATCGCTACGCGCACCGTTAAAGATACGGCGCATGTACTTTCAGTCATTGCGGGGCACGATGAACGTGATTCAACTACGTTGCAACAACCAACCAAAGATTATACGGCTACCCTCAACGGCAAAATTAAACCGGGCATGCGCATTGGGATTATAGAAAATGCTCTCTATGCCGAGGGTGTAGATGCGCAAGTGGTGAATGCGATCGAGCAAGCGATTAAAGAGCTTGAGCGTTTGGGCGCGACAATAAAACGAATTACATTGCCAGTGCTTGATTATAGCGCAGCGGTTTACTTTATTTTAAGTAGAGCGGAAGCGGCATCAAATCTTTCACGTTTTGATGGCGTTCGATACGGACTACGAGTCAAAAAACCAACTCTTGCCCAAATGTACGCACAAACGCGTGAGCAAGGTTTTGGCAAAGAGGTAAAAGCGCGCATTATGATCGGAAATTATGTACTTTCCGTCGGCCATGCTGGTGAATTTTATGTGAATGCAAAAAAAGTACAAGGCTTGATGCGGAATGCTTTCAATCAGGCGTTTGAAGATGTCGATCTTCTTGTAGCGCCAACGCATCCCGCTCCCGCATTCAAATTTGGTGAATTTGATGAGAATAAGTTGCAAATGGATCTACAGGATTATTTTACCTGTGCAATGAATATTACCGGCATTCCTGCAATTTCTATTCCATGTGGCATGAGCAGCGAAAATTTACCGATCGGGTTTCAGCTCATTGCTCCGCATAATGCTGAAGAGCTTATGCTGCAAACGGCGCATGCGTTTGAACAAGCAACTCCGTGGCACAAAAAACATCCACAAGGATTTGGTGCATAATAACAATTTTTGTAAGTAGATTGAAAAAAGCTCTAGAAAGGCCATCTTTTTTAGAGCTTTTTTTATTTCTAAGTTTAAATCATTGGTAAATATGTATTAGACTCGAAAAAGTTTACATGCCAAAAGATAAAAAAGGGTGAGATACGTGCAGTTGTTGATAGTATGTCTGTTTCTGTTTCATTTTGCTTTTGATGTTCAGGCAAATTGCATAAATAAAAAAAAATATACAAATCCATGTTTTCAGATGCGGGATATTCCTGAATTTCTTAAAGAAGCGGTTTACCTTTATCGTTCTCTTTTTACGATCGATACGGTAAAAGTTATTGTTGGCACCGTACCCTTTTATCTTTCAGCGCGAATGATTGATGAATCTCTGCAAAAACATTTTTATGATCGCAATTGCCATAAAAATAGAGGCCAATTTAATGGTGGATTTATTGAAGCGGTAGAAAAAACTGCATTTGCAGGTTCCGTTTTACTCTCTTCATTTTCCCTTTGGGCGCCAGACGAACATGTGCGGCGCACAAGTCGGCTTTTTTTCGTTGGTGTGATTACCGGATTATGTTTTAAAGATGTCGTAAAATGTGCAAAAACGAATGCTAATTTGCGCCCCTGGAACGAACATTTTAGCTGTGAGCGGCGAGCGCATGGCGGATTTCCATCGGGGCATATGTTTGAAGCTTCGTATATGATGACTGTATGGGGATTAGAATATGGGGTTCGCGCATGGGTGCCGCTTGGCATATTTGCGGGGCTTATGTTTGCGGTAAGTGTGAATGCAAATCGGCATTATCTTTCGCAAACAATTGCGGGCACTTCAGTTGGCGTAATTTTTGGATTAGCAACACAAAAAGCGATAGCTTATAGCGCGAATCAGGCATGGTCAGTTGATGTGAACTGCAATGATCGAGTTGCACTTAATGTAAGCTACCGCTTTTAGGAATACTTAATTTAAAATTCTTAGTTATTTTGTGCGCAATTGGCTTTGATAAGAACCAATTTTCTCTTGGAACGTTTCATGGTGCGCTTTCTTGTTCTCTTTCCAAGAATCAAGGTAATTAATGAGCTCGCGCTTGGTTTCTTCGCTAAATGGATAAGGATTTATGGTTGCGAGGCGTTGTCTAAGCCAGTCAAATGCTCCCATTTCAAAATCTTCCAAGTAGGCAAATTTAGCCGCAACAAATTTTTTAATATCATCAAGCAAACGGCTCCAATTATCTCGATAGGTTGTTTGCATAGCTGCCGCATTCTCTGCTGCGCTTGGCATTGTCGGTGCTTTTGGCATATTCTGAGCTGCTTGAGCAGAAACCATACTCAAAAGTGAAAAAATGACGATCAATTGTTTTAAATTGTTCATACATTTCCTTTTTTTAAAAAGCGTTTATTGTAGAATGAAATTTGAATCATTTTTATAATAGCAAATATTTTCAGGCGCCGGCAATGAATGGGTAGCGGATGCCTGAAAAATGCATGAAAATAATGAAAAATCACACTTTTGACTTTTAAGTTTTTTTACTCGAAGATGAATTAATGAAGCAATGGAGCGATTTGACTGTTATTTAAAGGTAATTCTTCATGAAAGTTTTTTTTACCAGATCGGTGAGCCATTTGGCTCATGCAAGCGGCCAAGAAATCGGCACAATTGCGTTTGATCATTTTTCTGATGGGGAACTGCGCGTTCGCATTCAGGATGAGGTAGCAGGTAAAGAGGTTTGGCTCGTCGGCGCTACGCCGACACCTGCAGAAAATATAGTTGAAATCTGTTTAGTTCTCGATGCGCTGTGCAAAGCGGGTGCAAAAGTTAACCTTCTCATTACCTATTTTGGGTATGCGCGGCAGGATACTATGAAAAAAGGTGAATCTTTAAGTGCGGCGGTGCTTGCGCATTTTTTTGACCAGTTTTCACTCAATCGTTTTTTGGTTTTGCACATGCATAATCCAACATTCCAGCATGATGTGCGGTTTAAATCGATAATTAATGACGCTTTTTTTGATGAATTGGCAAAGCAGGCAGATATCATTGTCGCTCCCGATCGCGGGGCGATGCAGCTTGCGACCAGTATTGCCGAGCGTTGTAGAAAAAAGACTATTTTTATGCACAAAGTAAGGCCTGAGGTAGATCAAGTTGAGCTTTCATTTGAAGGCGATGTTCGGGGGAAAAGTGTATTGATTGTTGATGATATGATTACGACCGGCCGTACCATAACTCAAGCGGCCCAATTATTGAAAGATGCCGGCGCTCAAAAGATTATCGGGGCGGCAACCCACGGAATATTTTCTATGCATGCATTCGATCTCATTGAAAAAAGCGCGCTCGAAAAATTATATGTAACCAATTCTATAGCGCAACATTATCAACATTCTCGTATTGAAACTATTTCACTTGTTCCATTTATTAATGAATTAGTGGCTATTTAATCTGCATTCTTGTCAGAAATGCCATTTCCTTTCTACGATAGAGGAGGAAAGGATGAGCGGTAGTTATGATGCGATGGCGGCGGACAATTTTTTTTGCAGGCTTGATAAGCATATGCTTTGGCAGTTTTGCATCAAATTATCATATGAAAACGGTGCAACGCACGGGAAAGCTTTATCAAGCATTTCATTCATTGGGAAATGTTATTGAAGATGCAATTCTGCTTAATGTAAAGCTTTTTACGATCGATTCGGCAAAAATAATCACCGGTTTTTTACCATTCTTTTTAAGCGCGCGCATGTTTGATGAAAGTGTTCAAAGTCATTTTTATGATAGAAGTTGCCATAAAAATATTCGGCAAATGCATAATTCATGCCATCAAATCGCGCAAAAAGGAGTGGGCGTTCCGATGGTGCTGCTTTCAAGTTTGGCGCTTTGGGCTCCCAATGAAAGGCTACGGCAAACGGCACGAATGTTTGCAATCGGATTACCATTTGTTCATTGGGGAAAAAATATTATTAAAACATTGGATACAAATATTTGTTTGCGGCCGTGGAATGAGCATTTTAATAGACGAAAAAGATCAACGGGAGGTTTTCCCTCAGGCCACATGGCAAACGTTACGTATATGACAGCGCTTTTTGGCATGCGGCACGGCTGGAAATGGGGCGTACCTTTAGGATTATTTTCATCGTTTGTCTTTGCTGATTTTCTTAATTGCAACCGTCATTATCTCTCTCAATTGATTGCGGGCGTTGGGTTTGGTTTGCTCTATGCATTTGCGGCGGATAAAGTAATTCATTGGCGCGCGGCACAGAATCT